>NZ_JBSGCE010000004.1:0-345366 GCF_053601695.1 Nonomuraea sp. NPDC004702 | reverse complement strand
CCTGGTCCGGCGGCGGCCCGGCCCAGGCGGCCTGGGGCGGCTCGTTCCGCGTGGCCCCCCCGATCGCCCGGGGCCGCACGTCCGACTCGGGGGCCGACTTGCCTGCGCCGGCCTGGCCGTGCACGACGACGTGGCCGCCGACCACCCGGTCGAGCAGGTCGGCGCGGCCGGTGAAGTTCGCGATGTCCGGCGGCAGCAGCACCGGGGGGCCCGCCGAGACGTGCAGCGACACGTCGTCGTGGAGCATGCGGTGGTAGAGCAGCTGCAGCTCGGGGTCGGGCTCGATCGCGTGGCCGCCGTCGAGCTGGTCGCGCAGCACCGCGTACGCGGCCAGCGCGTCGACCCGGCGGCCGCTGCGGTAGAGGGCCAGCATGTACTGGCCGCGGAAGCGCTGCCACAGCGGGTGCTGCTTGGTCAGCCGTTTCAGCTCGGCCAGCAGCTCGCGGTGGCGGCCGGCGTCGAGGTCGGCCTGGACGCGGCGCTCCAGGGCGAGCAGCCGCAGCTCCTCCAGCTCCTCGCGCAGGCGCCGGGTCTCCTCCCACCGCTCGCCGTCGGGGTCGAGGTCCTCCAGGGCGGGGCCGCGCCACAGCGACAGCGCCTCCTCGTACGAGCCGCGGTCGACCAGCAGCCGGAACCGGTCGACGTCCAGCTGGTGGGCGCCGATCGCCAGCACGTACGAGCCGGACACGGTCGTGATCACGTCCTTGCCCAGGAGCTGGCGGAGCTGGCCCACGTACCCGCGGACGAGGGAGTCGGAGCGGTCGCCGCCCTCGCGTGGCCACAGCAGCCGGCGCAGCCGTTCCACGGTCAGCGGGCGGCCCGCGTTCAGCAGGAACATCGCCAGCAGGTCCCGGTGCTTCGGGGTCGTGGGGGTGCGATCCCGGCCGCCGTCGCGGACGTCGAGCGGCCCCATGATGCGGAATTCCACGCGGCCTTCCTTTTCGGAGGAGATGTCGATCAGAATGGCACATCTGATGGCTCCCCTGATTTCGTCCGACCCTCACCGCTTGGGCCGTTACTGGCTGGCCGCACGGCTGGGCGCGGGCGGCCAGGGCGTGGTCTACGAGGCGTACGGCGAGGCCGGGGAGCGCGTCGCGGTCAAGGTGCCCAGGTCCGACAGCGCGGAGTCGCGGTCCAGGCTGGCCAAGGAGGCGGCGGCGGCCCAGCGGGTGGCCTCGTTCTGCACGGCCAGGGTGATCGAGGCGCAGGTGGACGACGCGCCGCTGTACATCGTCAGCGAGTACGTCCCGGGGCCGAGCCTGCGGGAGGTGGCCGCGGAGGCGGGGGCGTACGAGGGGGACGCGCTGCGCCGCCTGGCGATCGGCGTCGCGACCGCGCTGACGGCCATCCACCGGGCCGGGATCGTCCACCGCGACCTCAAGCCGGACAACATCATCCTGGGCCCGGACGGCCCGCGCGTGATCGACTTCGGCGTGGCCAGGGAGGTGGGGCCGACCACGACCGGGCCGATCATGGGCACGCCGGGCTACATGGCGCCCGAGGTGCTCACCGGGCGCGCCGCCACCGAGGCAGCCGACGTGTGGGCGTGGGGGATGGTGGTGCTGTTCGCGGCGCGGGGGCGCGACGCGGTCGAGGCCGGCGAGCCGATGGCGGTCGTGGGCCGGGTGCTGGAGTTCGAGGCGGACGTCGCCGGGCTGCCGGAGGAGCTGGCCCCGCTGGTGTCGGCGGCCACCGCCCGTGATCCCGCCGCCCGTCCCGCCGCCGGGGACCTGCTGCTCCGCCTGCTGGGCGAGGGCGCCCGCCGGGACGCCGGGGACCCCCTGGCCCGTGGCGGGATCGTGGCGGGGGAGCTGAGGGGGCAGGCCGGGCCCGATCTGGGGGCGATCGCCGAGGAGCTCTACGGCGAGCTGAGCGAGGACGAGCGGACGGCCGTGCCCGAGGTCTTCCTGCGGCTGCTCGACGACGACGGCCTGCGTCCCGTGGAGCGCGAGGAGCTGCCCGAGGCCAAGGCGGTCGACTCGATGCTCGCCGTGTTCGTCTCGGCGGGCATCCTGGCGCCGGGCGGTGACGCGTACGAGCTGGTCGCCCCCGGCCTGGTGCAGGCGTGGCCGCGGCTGCGCGACTGGGTGGCGGGCAACCGCGAGGGGCTGCCCGTGCACCGCCGCCTGGCCGAGGCCGCCGCCGAATGGGACGCCCACGGCCGCAAGCCCGCCGACCTGCTCCAGGGCACCAACCTGGACCGCACGCTGCAGTGGGCCGCCACCGAACGCAAGGACCTCACCCTGGCCGGACGCGAGCGCGACTTCCTGGACGCCGCCGCCGGGCAGGCCCGCAGGCGCACCCGGCGGCGCGGCCTGCTCGCGGCCGTGCTGGCGGTGCTGCTGGTGGTGGCGCTGGGCGGGCTCGGCGCGGCGGAGTACCTGCGCAGGGAGTCGGCCCGGCAACGGGACGAGGCGCTGGCCAGGGAGCTGGCGCTGCGCGCCGCCGGGCTGCGCGAGCTGGAGCCCGCGCTGGCCGGCCTGCTCTCCGTGGCGGCCTGGCGGCTGGCCCCGGCGCTGGTCGAGACGGCGGGCGCGCTGTACGACGCGGGCTCCCAGCACGTCACCGACGTCTTTGTGGCGCCGTACGTGGACGCGGGGAGCGTGCAGGGGCTCAGCACGGACGGTCACGTCCTGGCCTCCGTGACGGACGGCACCGCCCGCGTCTGGGACGTCCCGACCGGCCGGAAGCTGCACGAGCTGGCCGGACTCGGCGCGGGCGTGCGGAGCGTCGCCGTGAGCCTCGACGGCCGCCTGCTGGCCGCCCTGGACGACAAGGGCGTGCGGCTGTGGGACGCCGTCACCGGCAGCCGCCTCGGCGGCCGGTTCGCGAGCAGGGCGAGCGGGTTCGGGGCGCTGGAGTTCGACCGCACCGGCCGCCGGCTCGCGGTGCCGTACGGCTCCGACGGCGAGCAGTGGTGGGACGTCGCCACCCGTAAGCCCCTCACCGCCCCCGGCGGCGCGATACTCAACGGCGTCAGCCCCGACGGCCGCTACGGCTTCGTCGCCGACAGCGAGGACCGGTCCGAGGTGTGGGACCTGAGGCGCCGCCGGCGGCTGCACCTGCCGACGCTGCCCGGCACCGGCACCACCGTCGAGGCCAGGTTCAGCGACGACGGCCGCGCCCTCGTGGTCGTCGAGGACGTGCCCCGCCACGACAAACCCAAGGTCCGCCTGTACGAGCTGCCCTCCGGCACCACGGAGTACGAGCTCGAAGGCGCGAACGGCCAGGCCGCGGACCTGGTCTTCGACGGCCGGTACGTGGCCACGTGGGGGCCGGCGGACCTGCTCGTCCTGCGGCCGCGCGACAGCCTGGTGACCGCTCTGCTGCTCCCGGTGCCCGACGGCGTCACGCAGGTCCGCTTCGACCTGGCGGGCAAGGCCGTGCGCCTGCTGAACGAGGCGGGCGGCGTCTCCACCGTCGATGTCTCCACGCTGTTCGATCCCCGGCTCGGCGATGAGCTGCCCGACCTGCGGATGAGCCCGGACGGCCGAATTCTGGCCGTCAAGCGGGACGACCGGCTCGAACTGCTCGACCCGGCGACCCGCCGCCGTCTGGCCGGCCCGATCGCCTGGAAGGGCGACGGCTCGGCGATGGCCTTCAGCGCGGACGGCACGCGGCTGGCCTACGGCGACGGCGCCCGCGTCCGCGTGCTCGACGTCGCGAGCGGGCGGGAGACGCAGGCGTTCGGGCTGGCCGGGAAGGGGGCGGAGAAGGCCGACGCGCTCGCCTTCGACCCCGGCGGCCGGACCCTGGCCGTGCTGCCGTCCAGGTTCGAGGGGCAGCTGCCGCTGGAGCTGCACGACCTCACGAGTTCGCGGGCGCGGACCACGAACGTGACGGGCGCCGGGCCGATGAGCTTCGCGCCGGACGGTTCGCGGCTGCTCATGGGAGGCCCTGAGGTGCGGCTCTACGATCCGGCGGGCGGGACCGCGCTGCCGTTGGGGGCCGAGGCCCGGCGGGTCGGCGGCGCCTTCGCCTACAGCCCGGACGGCCGCCAGGTGGCCTTCTCGCATCCTGACCGGATCACGCTGTGGGACCGGGACCTGCGGACCATGCTCGGCGCCTTCCCCAGCGTGCCGGGCGCGGAGCAGTTCGCGCTGCCGGTCTGGTCGCCCGACGGACGGCTGATCGCCACATACGAGAAGGGCCCGCTGATCCGCCTGTGGGACGTGGCCTCGCGGCGGTACGTCGGGGTCGTGTTCGACGCGATGGCCGAGTCGACCGGCGACAACGTCTGGCTCGGCTTCTCGGCCGACGGCACCAAGCTGTACACCCTGGACGACGACGGCGCCTTCCGTACGCACGACCTCGACCGGCGGCATGTGGCCGCGACCGTGTGCGCCCGCGCCGGCCGCGCGCTCACGGCGGCGGAGTGGCGGGCGTACCTGCCGGGGGTCGAGCCGTTCGACGTGTGCCGCTAGGACGCCCAGGCGACGACCTGGAACCAGACCGCCTTGCCGGGCGGCACGGGGTTCCAGCCCCAGTCGTGGGACAGGCTGTGCACGATGGCCAGCCCCCGCCCCCGGCAGGCCAGCGGGTCGGCCTGGCCCATCCGGGGAAGGGTGGCGCACGAGTCGCGGACCTCCACGGTCAGCAGCCGGCCCTCCCGGGCCACCACGACCCGGACGGGGTCCGCCGAGCGGGCGTGGGTGAGCGCGTTGGTGACCAGCTCCGAGACGAGAAGCTGGGCGATCTCGACGGCGGCCTCCGCCGCTTCGTGATCCTTGGCGACGTCGCGGACGAACCGCCGCACGGAGGAGACGCAGCCGGGGTGCCGGGGCATCCGCCGTTCGCCGAGGACCGTGTCCGGCAGGGGCCGCCGGTCGGCGAGCGTCACGGCGGGACTTTCGGATTTCATGTGGCCAGCGTGACGCCATATGACTACGGTCGGTAGTGATCTGATTGCAAGGAGTGGACTTTGAAGTCCGTGCCGTTGGCGTTGAACCCGGGCGAGGGGAGGGCAGGGTGGCCGACTTCTACGCGCCTCAGGCGATATGGGGCAGAGAGTTGCGGCACTACCGGAAGGCGGCGGGCCTGACACAGGGGCAGCTCGCCGAGCGCATCCATTTCAGCGAGGGCCTGATCAGCGGCGTCGAGACCGGTCAGCTCCCGGCCAGCCCCGAGTTCGCCGAGGCCTGTGACAAGGCCCTCGGCACCGGCGGAGCCCTGCGCCGCCTGCTCGACTGGCGCAAGGGTCAGATCTTCCCCTCCTGGTTCGGCAAGTGGCACGAGAAGGAGCAGGCGGCGCTCACCCTGCGCACCTACGAGCCGCTCCTGGTGCCCGGCCTCCTGCAGACCGAGCAGTACGCCCGCGCCCTGCTGCGCGGCAACGAGGCCGCGGTGGCCGCGCGCATGGAGAGGCAGGCGATCCTTGCCCGCGACGACCCTCCGTCGCTGCGCTGCGTCATCGACGAGGCGGTGCTGTTCCGGCCCATCGGCGGGCCGGAGCTGATGAAGGGTCAACTGCGGCGGCTGCTCGACGCGGTCACCCCGCGGCTCAGCATCCAGGTCCTCCCGCACGGGCTGCACTCCGGCTTGACGGGTGGCTTCGTGATCGCGACCCTGGACGGAGGCTCCGAGGTGTTGTACGCGGAAACCGCGGTGCGCGGCATCACGACGAGCGATCATGAGGACGTCTCGGCGGCCGTGGAGCGGTTCGAGGCCATCCGTACCGAGGCGTTGCCCTTGAGCATGTCCCTTGAAACGATAAAGAAAGCCATGGTGGAACGATGGACCTGAGCTGTGTCCAGTGGCAGAAGTCCAGTTTTTCCGGCGACAACGGCGGCAACTGCGTCGAGATCGCCGAGCTCAAGAACGTTCCTGGCGGCCCTGCGCACAAGGGCGGGCAGGCTGAGCTGGTCGTCGTGCGTGACTCCAAGGACCCCGACGGGCCCAAGCTGTTCTTCACGCCCGCCGAGTGGGACGCGTTCGTGGCGGGCGTGAAGGCGAGCGAGTTCGACCGCGCCTGACGGCGAGGTCACGGTGGGGTTCAGCAGGTGGCGGGGCCGGCGTCCCGCTGGACCTCTATGGAGGGCGTCTCGCCCACGTGCGGCGGCATCGCGGACGCGGACATCAGCGGATCGCCCGGGGTGCCGCCGACCTTCTCCAGGAAGTCGGCCCACTCGGTCGGCACGGTGAGCGCGGTGATCGCGTACCACTCCCCGGCCATCGCGGGGTCGCCGCCTTCGAGCGAGACGGGCACGTCCCACTGGCCGGAGGCCCGCACGGGGTCGACGCGGTAGAAGCGGGTGTGTCTGGTGCGCGGCGTGCCGGTCGTCCGGCGTACGCCGATCAGCAGGGTCGTGCCCTCGGGCAGCGTGGCGGTGCCTCTCACCAGCGGGCAGGGCGAGGCGGTGGCCCCGGGGCCGGTGACGGGCGCGGTGATGACGAGCCGGGGCGTCTCCCGCTCGCTCTGCGCCTGGCTGTACTTCACCACGACGCCGGGCAGGCCCACCAGCGTCGTGGCCATGCCGACAATGGCGGTGGCCCACTTCCTTCTGACGCTCCATACGCGTGGAGCGGGCCCGGCGCCATGGCCGAGCTTTCGATTCTTGGCCATTTGCGGTATTTCCCCCGATCGTGCGCCGCGAGATGGATACGCGGAAACGCGACGTATCCGATTTTTTCCGGATAAACGTCGAATTGGAGTCTTTTGCTCAACGGGGTGGAAGGGTGTCAGTATGCACCCGATTTCGGGTGATGCCGTTTCCCCTGCTCATACCCTTGATCGTCCGCGTAACCCCCGGCCGAGGGTGTTTTTGAGATCAACTTGACGGTCGTTCTCAAAGCGCGAATCAGCGGCTATTGGCCCAAATGCGCGCCGATTGCACGATCTCCTCAAGGTTGTCGCTGTGCGCGCCCTGCCAGTAGACCTGTCCGCAGTCGCCGCACCGGCCGTAGGCGTCGTAGCCGCGCCGGGTGCCGGCCTCCAGCAGCGGCCCGACCTCCTCCTTCGTCACCGGCACGAGCACGCCGTTGCAGGCCGTGCAGCGCGTCCACGGAGCCAGCGGCGGCTCGAAGCGTTCGAGCACGTCGCGGAGCTGGTCGGCGGGGCGCGAGCCGCGGACGTAGGCGCCCAGCCACAGCGCGCGGCGGCGCAGCAGGCCGCGGTCCTGGGTGAGCAGCACCCGCCGCTCCTCGTTGGCCTGGACCACCAGCGCCGGGTCGTCCATGTCGTTGTGGTACGCCGTGTCCACGCCGAGCAGGCGCAACCGCCGGGACAGCGTGCCGAGGTGCACGTCGAGCAGGAACCGCGGCCCAGCGGGCAGCGGCTGCGGCCGGGGCACCGGGTGCACCTCGACCGTCTCGCCCGGCGCGAGCAGGTGGGACGGGGCCACGCCGCGGCCGTCCGACAGCATCGGCCCCGCCTCGGTCAGCGGGATGCCGAGCGACTCCACGTGATGGCCGAGCGTCGAGGTGCCGTCGGTGGTCACCCGCTGCCACTCCCCCCGGCGGCTCACGGGCACGAACATCCTCAGCTCGACGGCGATGCGCAGGCGTGCGTCCCGTTCGGTCACACTGTCCATTCTGCGCGACCGGATACCGTGACATCATGCCCATGTCCCGCCGAGCCTTCCTCGGGCTCGCCGCACTCGCGGCCGGCTGCTCCACGGCCGGCCCCGCCGAGCTGCGGCTGGTCACCGGGCTGGCGGGCGGCCCGTACGGCGCGCTCGGGCAGCGGCTGGCGGGCGAGCTGCGGCACGACGGGCTGACCGTGCGGGTGGTGGAGACCGCGGCCAGCGTCCAGAACCTCACCATGATGGCCGGCGGCCGGGCCGACGTCGGGTTCGCGCTGGCCGACAGCGCCGACGACGCGGTCAGAGTGCGCCACCAGCCGGTCTCCGCGCTGGCCCGGATGTACATGAACTACGTGCATCTGGTCGTCCGCGAGGGCGCGCGCATCACCGGCGTCGGCGACCTGGCGGGGCGTCCGGTGTCGATCGGGGTCGAGGGGTCGGGCACGGCGGTGACCGCGACGCGCGTGTTGTCGGCCGCCGGGCTGCGCACGCCGCCGCAGATCACCAGGCTCGGCCTCGACGCCTCCGTCACCGAGCTGCGCGGCGGCCGCATCGAGGCGTTCTTCTGGTCGGGCGGCGTGCCGACGCCCGCGCTCGCCGCGCTCGACGACATCGCGCTGGTGCCGCTGGAGTCGCTGGTGCCGGTGCTGCGCCGCCGCTACGGTCCGGTCTACGAGCACGCCGCCGTGCCGGCCGGCGCGTACGGGCTGGCCAGGCAGGTGCCGACCGTGGGCACGCCGAGCTACCTGATGTGCCGTACGACGCTCCCCGACGACCTGGCCTTCACCGTCACCGAGACGCTCTTCCGCGCCCGCGACCGCCTCCAGGCCCCCTCCGCTCCCGGCGGCCGCCTCGACAGGCGTTACGCCATCGGCACCGGCGTCGTGCCGCTGCACCCGGGCGCGGCCCGCTACTACCGCTCGGTCTACGGCTGAGCCAGGACCAGCTCGACCACCAGCCCGTGCGGCACGGCGGGCAGCAGCCGCAGGGTGGCCCCGCACGCCTTGGCCAGCTCGGCCGCGATGGCCAGGCCGAGCCCGCTGCCCGGGACGTTCGCGTGCGCCCCCGACCGCCAGAACCGCCCCAGCGCCTCGGCCCGCTCCGCCGCGCCCAGCCCCGGCCCGTCGTCGGCCACGCGCAGCGTCCCGCCGTCGAGCGTGACCGTCACCGTGCCCCCCTCGGGGACGAACTTCTGGGCGTTGTCCAGGGCGATGTCGGCGATCCTGGCCGCCGCCTCCGGCACCACCGCGCCCGCGGGGACGTCGGCCACCAGGCACACGCCCTTGGCCGCGTAGACCTCGCGCCACACCGCCAGCCGCTCGCCGAGCCCGGCCTCCTTGCCCGCCAGGCCCGCGCCCGCCTCGACCTTGGCCAGCGCCAGCAGGTCCTCCACCAGCAACGCCAGCCGGTCGAGCTCGGACATCGCCTCGGCGTACTCGGCCGTGCCCTCCTCGCGCAGGTGCGGCTCCAGGTTCTCCAGCCGCAGCCCGAGCACGGTGAGCGGGGTGCGCAGCTCGTGCGAGGCGTCGGCCACGAAGGCCCGCTGCCGTTCCATCGCCGCCGAGACCGCGTCGGCCATCGCGTTGAAGCGCTCCTCCAGCCGCCGCAGCTCCGACGGGCCCGCCCCGGGATGCGCCCGCGCGTCGAGCTGGCCCTGCGCGATGGCCCGCGTGGTGCGGTCGAGCTCGGTCACCGGCCGCAGGATCCAGCGGGCCAGCCGCCGGGCCGCCAGCGCCGACCAGGCCAGCGCGACCAGCGCCCCCGCCGCCAGCGCGCCCCAGACCAGCGACACGTCCAGCCGGGCCTGCCCGGTCGGGGCCTCCAGCAGCACCACGCCGGACACCTGCGCGTCACGCCCGGCGGGCTCGGCCAGCAGCACCGTGGCCGGGCCGAACGGGCTGACCGTGGGCAGGTCCTCGGTCGTGCGGCCGGACAGCGCGAGCCGGGTCGCCTCCCGGTCGTCGGCCTCGAACCGGCCGGCCGAGACCAGGATCGAGCCGTCGCGGTCGCGCACCCGGACGGCCGCGCCGTACAGGTCGGCGTAGCGGGACACCTCGGTGATCAGGCCCGTGCGGTCGTCGTCGCGGGCCGCGGCGTCGGCCAGCTCGGCGAAGCGGGTGGCGTCGGCGCGCCGGTCGAGCAGCAGGCGGTTGGTCCGGTGGGAGGCGTAGGCCAGGCCGAGCGGCACCGCCAGCGCCGCGATCAGGAAGACGATCAGCGTGGTGAACGTGACCACCAGCCGCGCGTTCATCCCGCCGGGCCCAGCCGGTAGCCGGTGCCGCGCAACGTCTCCACCAGCCCGGGACGCCCGGTCTTGGACCGCAGCCCCGCCACGTGCACGTCGAGCGACCGGGACGCCGACAGCAGCGGATCGCCCCAGACCTCGTCGAGGATCTCCTCCCGGCTGCGCACCACGCCCGGCTCGCGGGCCAGCAGCGCCAGCACGTCGAACTCGCGCCTGGTCAGCGCCACCGGCTGCCCCGCCACCGTGACCTGCCTGCACTCCAGGTCGATGCGCACGTCGCCGACGCACACCACGTGGTCGCGCGCCGGCATCGGACGCGTGCCGCGCCGCAGCACCGCCTCCATGCGGGCCATCAGCTCGACCGTGCGGAACGGCTTGACCAGGTAGTCGTCGGCCCCCGAGCGCAGGCCGCGCAGCACCTCGCGCTCCTGCGTGCGCGCGGTGACCACGATGAGCGGCACCGCCGAGACGCGGCGCAGCCGGCGCAGCACGTCGAGCCCGTCCATGTCGGGCAGGCCCAGGTCGAGCAGGACGAAGTCGACGCCCCCCGCCAGGCGGAGGGCGTCGACGGCCAGGCCGGCGCGGGTGACCGAATGGCCGTGCCGGGCCAGCGCGGTGGTGAGCGCGGAGGCGAGACGATCGTCGTCCTCGACCAGGAGAACCCGCATGGTGCCAGGTTAGACGCGGGCGGTGACCGGATCCGACGGCTCGGCGCCCTCGCTGCGGGACAGCGCCGCGTCGCGGGTCTCGCGCATGGTCAGGTAGACGACCAGGGAGACGGCGGCGCAGGCGGAGACGTACCAGTAGAAGCCGGACTCGATGCCCTTGTCCTTGAACCACAGGGCGACGTACTCGGCGGTGCCGCCGAACAGCGCGTTCGCGATCGCGTACGGCAGCGCCACCCCCAGCGCGCGCACGTGCGTCGGGAACAGCTCGGCCTTCACCACCGCGTTGATCGAGGTGTAGCCGGTCACGATCACCAGGCCGGCGAGCGACAGGACGAGCGCGCCCCCGAAGCCGCTGGCCCCGCCCAGCGCGGTCATCAGCGGCACCGTTCCCAGCATCGACCCGATCCCGAACGTGATCAGCAGCGGCCGGCGCCCGATGCGGTCCGACAGCGCACCGGCCAGCGGCTGCAGGCACATGAAGATGAACAACGCGCAGAAGCTGACCAGCGTGGCCGTCTCCTTCGGCAGGCCCGCGGTGTTCGACAGGTACTTGGTGAGGTACGTCGTGTAGGTGTAGTACGCGACCGTGCCGCCCATGGTCAAGGCGATGACCAGCAGCGCCTCCTTCTTGTGCGCCAGGAGCTGCCTGATGGTGCCCTTGTCCCGGCGCTCCTCTTCCTCCTCGCCGTACGCCTCGGTCTCCAGCAGGCTGCGGCGCAGGTAGAACACGACGGCGGCGGCCACGGCCCCGACCACGAACGGCACACGCCAGCCGTAGGAGTTCAGGGCCTCCTTCGACATCGTGTTCTGCAGGACGATCTGCAGGCCGAGGCCGACGAGCTGGCCGGCGGTCATGGAGACGTACTGGAAGCTGGAGGCGAAGCCGCGCCGGCCGCGCGGGGTGGCCTCGGTCAGGTACGTGGCGCTGGCGGCGTACTCGCCGCCCACCGACAGGCCCTGGAGCAGCCGCGCGACCACCAGGACCAGCGCACCGGCGTAACCGACCGACTCGTACGTCGGGGCGATGGCGATCAGCAGCGCGCTGGCCGACATCAGCGTGACGGTGAGCGTGAGCGCCGCCTTGCGGCCCCGGCGGTCGGCGTAGCGGCCGAGCAGCCAGCCGCCGAGCGGGCGCATGAAGAAGCCGACGGCGAAGATGGCCGCGGTGTTGAGCAGCTTGGCCGTGTCGTCCCCATCAGGGAAGAACGAAGCGGCGAAGTACACGGCGAAGCTGCTGTAGACGAACCAGTCGTACCACTCGACCAGATTGCCGACGGAGCCGCCGATCACTGCCTTCCACGGCACGCGCGCTTTGTTCATGTAGGACCTCCTGGGGGGAGTGGATGCAGGCCAGAGCCTCTCCCCAGAAGGTTGTTCGGACAAGGTGCGGCGGCTCAGATCTAACGTGCGCTTAACATCGGGTTTTCCTCAGCGCAACGGGGGCCGGGCGTTCTTCGCGCGTTCGAGCGCCAGATCGGCCCACCACTCGCCGCTCGCCGGCGCCACCACGCCGCGTTCGGGGTCCTTGTCGCCGTTCGTGCCGCGCCGGCACCGTCCGCCGGAGCTGCCGGCCCGGGTGATCCACAGGTAGGCGTCCGCCAGCTCCTCGCCCGTGTCGGTCGTGGGCCGCTCGCCGACGCCCCGGCCCGGGGGGTTGCACCAGGTCTGCGGGTCTTTGTACTTCTTCGTCGGCGACCACGAGCCCTGGCCGTTCCTGGCCGTGTCCACCACGAAGTGCGGCAGGTCGCCGCCGGGGTCGGCGTCCTTCGGGCAGGTGGCGCCGCCCGTCCTGCGCATGACGGCGATGCAGGCCGACAGCGACTTGCCGTACTCGACGGCCTTGGGGGTGGGCTGGAAGGAGGCGGTGTTGACGAAGAACCCGTCGGCCCGGTCGATCCCGGCGCCGATCAGGCGCTGGGCCATGACCTCGGTGCCGGGGTAGAGGTCCTGGCTGCCGTCGAGGTAGACGGCCGTGCCGGGGTGCCCGGTCTTGAGCGATTGCACGGCCTCGCGCAGGTCCCGGTAGCGCTGCTCGGCCGTGCCGGCCAGTGTGCAGTCCTTGGTGCCGGGGAGGTTGACCAGGCTGGACGGCTCCAGGATGATCACCGCCTTGCGGTCGCCGATCTGCCGGGCGACGCCCTTGACCCACTGCTGGTAGACCTGCATCTCGCCCGCGCCGACGGCGGCGCAGTCGCCGCCGCCCGGCATGTAGTTGACCAGGAAGACGGGCACGCCGCCCGCCTCCTGCGCGGCGGTCACGGCGGTCTCGACCGTGGCCCTGACCTCGGGCTGGTTCAGGCGGATGGCGTGCGGGACGGCGGCCAGCCGGTCCATGAGCGCGGCGTCGGCCGGACGGTCCTCGCGCCACACGGCGGCCTGGCGGGCGGCGGCCTTCTCCTTCTCGGACCAGAAGGTGACGCCATTCTCGCGCAGCGGGTTGCGGGGGGCGGCGGTGGAGGCCGGTTCTGTGCCGGTGGCCGTGTGGGTGCTCGCGGGGGTGTCGTCGTGGGGCCACAGCAGGGCCGTGGTGACGCCGGCGGCCGCCACCACGACCGCCGCGGCCGCGGCCAGCAGCCTCGTCCGCCGCTTCCCCGCCGTCGTCGCGTCCGTCCCTTCGAGAGGAGAAGGGGGGACGGTGGCCGGCGTCCCGGCGGCGGGAGGAGAAGGGGGGACGGTGGCCGGCGTCCCGGCGGCGGGTGGTGAAGGGGGGAGGGTGGGCGGCGTCCCGGCGGCGGGTGGTGAAGGGGGGAGGGTGGGCGGCGTCCCGGCGGCGGGAGGTGAAGGGGGGACGGTGGGCGGCGTCCCGGCGGCGGGGGAGGGGGGTGGGGTGGGGAGGGCGGCGGAGGGGGTGGCGGTGCTGAGGGCGTCCATCAGGTCCTGGGCCGTGGGGCGGGCGGCCGGGCTCTTGGCCAGCGACGCGGTCACCAGGTCGAGCAGCGGCCCCGACAACCCCCGCAGCTCGGGAGCCTCGTTGACGATGCGTAACAGGACCGTCGGCACCGACCCCGACCCGAACGGCGGCAGCCCCCCGGCGGCGAAGGCGACCGTGCAGCCCCACGAGAAGATGTCCGAGGCCGGCCCGACCCGCGACCCCGCCACCTGCTCGGGCGACATGTACGACGGCGTCCCCACGATCGCGCTGCTCATCTCCGACTCCGCCAGCCGCGCGATGCCGAAGTCGATGACCTTGGGCCCCACCTGGGACAGCAGCACGTTCGACGGCTTGAGGTCACGGTGCACGATCCCGGCCCCGTGGATGGCCCGCAACGCCATCGCCATGGCCGCGGCCAGCCCGTCGAGCGCGGAGCCCTTCAGCGGCCCGGAGTCGCGCACCGCGTCGTCCAGGCTGGGCCCCTCGACGTACTCGGTGACCAGGTAGGCCACGTCCGCGTGCACGTCGGCGTCGAGCACCGGGGCGGTGCAGAAGCGGGCGACCCGCCGGGCCGCGGCCACCTCGCGAGCGAACCTGCGCCGGAAGTCGGGGTCGGCGTCCATCCTGGCGTGGATGAGCTTGACCGCCACCCGGGTGCCGCCGGGCTCCTCGCCCAGATAGACGACGCCCATGCCGCCCTCGCCCAGCCGGCCCAGGAGGGCGTAGCGCCCCACCTGCCGCGGATCCGCGTCCCTCAACGCCTCCAACGTCATGACGTGTCAGGTTAGCCGGGGAAAGGTCAGACCGTCAGCCGCCACTCGTCCCACTCGTCGAGCAGCTCGAACCCCATGGCCTCGTTGATGGCCAGCATGTGGGCGTTGGACGTGGCGTTCCAGGTGATGATCCGCTCCAGGTGGGGCTCGCGCTCGCGCAGCCACAGCAGGTTGGACAGTTTCAGCAGCAGGCCCAGCCGATGGCCGCGGTGCTCGCGCAGGACGGTGGTGTCGGCCTGGTGGCCCCAGCCGTCGGAGCGGTCGGCGGTGAGGTAGATCCGCGTGTAGCCGGCGGGCGCGCCGTCGGACTCGCGCCTGGCGATCATCGTGTAACAGGTCTCGCCGCCGAGCGTGACGCGCTCCTCACGCAGGCGCAGGCGGTCGAGGTTGAAGGTCATGTCCTCGACGTCGGCGTCGCGCGGGGCGTCGTTCATGCCGCTCATCAGCGTGGCGAGGTCGGCCAGCAGCTCAGGGCCGGCCGGGCCGGCGAACCGCTCGACGCGGTAGCCGGGCACCTCGGGCAGCATGCCGCGCAGCGCGGCCCAGTCGGCCGTGCGCAGGTCGAGCGTGCGGCGGGCCTCCCGGAGCGCGACCGTCATCCCGTGGGCGCGGGCGAAGCGGGCGCCGACGCCGGTGGTGGGCGTCTCGGTGAGCAGCAGGGTGCGGCCGTGGGCGCGCATCCGGCCGAGGGCGTGCTCGAACAGCTCGCTCCCGAGGCCGCGGCCGCGCAGCTCGGGCCGGACCACGAGCGGGAACAGCCAGCCCATGTGCCGGTTGTCGGACTGGGGCAGCGCCAGGCTGTAGCCGCCGGCGACCTTGCCGCCGTCGGTCAGGACCCAGGACTCGACCCGGTCACCGGGCGGGCCCAGGAGGGCGATGACGGACAGGCGGGTGAGCGACAACTTGGGGCCGGGCTCGTGCGCGTGGGCGGCCAGGTAGGCGTCGTGCAGGCCCGTCATCAGCTCGCCCGGCCGGTCGGAGTCGATTGGCTGGATGTGCATCCGTCCAGCCAATCGCATCGGCGCCGCCTCCGGCCAGCCGTTTTACCGCCGGTGGGCCCTACTGCCGGTAGTTCTCCACCTCGCCGGCCGGGCGGACGGCCGCGCCGTCGGGGTCCTCGCCCGCGCCGCGCCTGGCCCGGCGCTGCCGGAGCAGGTCCCAGCACTGGTCGAGCGCCACCTCCAGCTGCTTGACCCGCGCGTGCTCCTCGTCGGAGGTGACCTCGCCCGCCGACAGTTTGCCGCGCAGCTCGTGCTCCTCGGCGACCAGAGCGCTGATCCTGGTGAGAATCTCGTCGTCCCGCATGCCCAAGACTCTAACGACTGCGTGATAGAACACGCCCTATGTCTGGTATCGCGCTGGTAAGGAAGCCCGGACCCCGGATCGCCGAGGGCATCGTCACGCACATCGAGCGCGAGCCCGTGGACCACGAACGCGCACGTCACCAGCACGACGCCTACGTAGCGGCGCTGGCCGCGACCGGATGGCGGCCGGTCTACGCCGAGGACGCCGACCACCTGCCCGACGCGCCCTTCGTGGAGGACGCCGTGGTGGTGTCGGGGCGGCTGGCCGTGCTCACCCGGCCGGGCGCGCCGGAGCGGCGTCCGGAGGTGGAGTCCGTGGAGCGGGCCGTACGGGAGCTCGGCCTGAAGGCGGTCCGGATCGCCCGCCCCGGCACCCTGGACGGCGGCGACGTGCTCCAGGTCGGCCCCACCGTGTACGTCGGCAGGTCGGCCCGCACCGACGACGAGGGCGTCAGCCAGCTCGCCGCCCTGCTGCCCGAGCGGCGGGTCGTGCCCGTGGGCCTGCGCGGCGTGCTGCACCTGAAGTCGGCGGTGACCGCCCTGCCCGACGGGACGCTCATCGGCGATCCCGGTCGCGTCGAGCTGCCCGGCCTGCTCGAACCGCCGGAGGAGCCGGGCGCGCACGTGGTGCCGCTGGGCGGCGACCGGGTGCTGCTGGCCGCCTCCGCCCCGAGGACCGCGGCGATGCTGGAGCGGCGTGGGCTCGTCGTGACGAGGGTGGACATCTCGGAGTTCGAGCGGCTGGAGGGCTGCGTCACCTGCCTGAGCGTGCTCATCCCCGACTAGCGGCGGCGCGCGCCGGAATTTCGCGGCCCTGACCTGGTGTTTCACCATCGGTGGACCGATCGGCTCTCATGATGTGAGATCAAGGGCAGCGAATCCCGAGACGTCTGGTAGCGTGCTTGGCATGCTGCGCGGGCTGCTTCTTAGCTGCCGCGGCGAGGGCCTGTAAGGCCGGCTCCCTCGTCGCGGAGCCAGTCATGCGCGTCGGCCGCTTTCGACTCGACCGACGAGGAGCAGCAGACATGAACGCCCAGCAGCCCAGTCCCATGCCGGCCCATCGTTATCAGCCGTTCGAACCCATCCGGCTGACCGATCGCACCTGGCCCGACCAGGTCATCACCAAGGCGCCCCGGTGGTGCGCGGTCGACCTGCGCGACGGCAACCAGGCCCTGATCGACCCGATGGACTCCCACCGCAAGCTCCAGATGTTCGAGCTGCTGGTACGCATGGGCTACAAGGAGATCGAGGTGGGCTTCCCGGCCGCCTCCCAGACCGACTTCGACTTCGTCCGGCAGATCATCGACGAGGGCCGCATCCCCGACGACGTCGTCATCCAGGTGCTGACCCAGGCCAGGCCCGAGCTGATCGAGCGCACCTTCGAGGCGATCGAGGGCGCCAAGCAGGCCATCGTCCACCTGTACAACTCGACCTCCACCCTCCAGCGCCGCGTCGTGTTCGGCCAGGACAAGGAGGGCATCACCGCCATCGCCGTCGAGGGCGCCAAGCTGGTCAGGAAGCTGGCCGAGGCCACCGACGTCGACGTCTTCTACCAGTACTCGCCCGAGTCGTTCACCGGCACCGAGCTGGAGTACGCCGTCGAGGTGTGCGACGCCGTCAACGAGGTGTGGCAGCCCACCCCCGACCGCAAGGTCATCATCAACCTGCCCGCCACGGTCGAGATGGCCACGCCCAACGTCTACGCCGACCAGATCGAGTGGATGCACCGCAACCTGCGGCACCGCGACTCGATCGTGCTGTCGCTGCACCCGCACAACGACCGGGGCAGCGCCGTGGCCGCCGCCGAGCTGGGCTACATGGCCGGCGCCGACCGCATCGAGGGCTGCCTGTTCGGCAACGGCGAGCGCACCGGCAACGTGTGCCTGGTCACCCTGGGCATGAACCTGTTCTCGCAGGGCGTCGACCCCGAGATCGACTTCAGTGACATCGACGAGATCCGCCGCGTCACCGAGTACTGCAACCAGCTGCCCGTGCACCCGCGCCACCCGTGGGGCGGCGAGCTGGTCTACACCGCCTTCTCCGGCTCCCACCAGGACGCCATCAAGAAGGGCTTCGAGCACCTGGAGCGCGACGCCGCGGCGGCCGGCACGCCGGTGGCCGAGTTCACCTGGGCGGTGCCCTACCTGCCGATCGACCCCAAGGACATCGGCCGCACCTACGAGGCCGTCATCCGGGTCAACAGCCAGTCGGGCAAGGGCGGCGTGGCCTACATCATGAAGGCCGACCACCAGCTCGACCTGCCGCGCCGGCTGCAGATCGAGTTCTCCAAGGTCGTGCAGGCCCGCACCGACGAAGGCGGCGGCGAGATCAGCCCCACCGCCATGTACGAGATCTTCCGCGACGAATACCTGCCCAACCCCGCCAACCGCTGGGGCCGGCTGAGCCTCATGGCCCACCGCCACGAGTCGACCGTCGACGACAAAGACCGCATCGGCGCCGACGTGCGTCTCGACGGTGAGATCCGGGAGATCGCGGGCGTGGGCAACGGCCCGATCTCGGCCTTCATCGACGCCATCGCCGGCGTCGGCATCAAGGTGCGCGTCCTCGACTACGTCGAGCACGCGATGAGCGCCGGCACCGACGCCAAGGCCGCCTCCTACCTGGAGTGCGAGGTCGACGGGCAGGTGCTGTGGGGCGTGGGCATCGACGCCAACACCACCACGGCCTCGCTCAAGGCCATCATCTCGGCGGTCAACCGCGCCACGCGCTGACGTTCTCGCGCAAGGGGCAGGAGTGCACGTTCACTCCTGCCCCTTTCGCCGTGCCGGGACGTTCCGGTCACGCGGCGAGGCCGAGCGCCGCGGCGGCCAGCCGCAGTGCGTGGTCGAAGGCCGCCCGCCTGCTGTCGATCGTGTTGTTGAACTGGCCGAACACCTCGAAGTTGACCCAGCCGTAGAGCGTCGACCAGGACGCCATCGCCCGCCAGACCACGTCGTCCGGCACGCCGGGCATCAGGGCGCGGATGTTCTCGGCGTCCGCGGCCACCTCGGCGGGCGGCTCGGGGGCGGCCGGCGGGTGCAGCCCGCCCGCGTTCCAGGCGTCGGTGACGATCGCGCCGAGCACGGTGACGTCGCGCAGCCGGGCCGCGACGGTGTCCTGCGGCGCCTGGTAGCCGGGCACGGGGGAGCCGTAGAGCAGGGCGTACTCGTGGGGGTGGGCCACCGCCCAGCCGCGGACGGCATGGCCGGCGGCCAGCCAGCGGCCGAGGTGGGCCGTGCGCGGGCAGGCGGCCTCGGCCTGCTCGACGGCCTGGCCCAGCGCGTTGTAGCCGTCGATGATCAGGGCGGTCAGCAGGTCGTCGCGGCTCGGGAAGTAGCGGTAGATGGCCGAGGAGACCATGCCCATCTCCCGCGCGACGGCCCGCAGCGACAGGCCGCCCGCGCCGTCGGTGGCCAGTTGGCGGCGGGCGATGTCGGTGATCTCCCTGGTGAGCTCGGCTCTCACGCGCTCTCGCGCGGTACGGCTGGCTGTCATGCACAGCAGGTTACCAGAGCACTGGCAAAAAACGAGAGCACCGCTCTTGACGAGTGCCGCTCTCTTGAGAGAGCATTGCTCTCGTAAGCGAACAGCGCACACCCCCTCAGGAGATCCCCATGCTCGCCCTCGCCAAGAACGCCAACGCCGCCCTGATGTTCTTCCTGGAGCTCGGCGTGCTGGGCGCGGTGGCCTACTGGGGCTTCACGCTCAGCCCCAACTGGGTGATCAAACTCCTGGCGGGGCTGGGCGGCCCGGCGCTGTTCATCGCCGTGTGGGCGCTGTTCGGCGCGGGAGGCGGCGCGAACGCCACGATCCCGCTCACCGGGCTGGCCCGCGTCGCGCTGGAGATCGTCTGGTTCGGCGGCGGCGCGCTCGCGCTCTACGCCGCCGGCCGGGTCACCCCGGCGATCGTCTTCGCCGCCGTCTTCGTCGTCAACGCGCTGCTGCGCGTCATCTGGAAGCAGGTCTGATCATGGGTAAGCACGTCGTCGTGGGGTCCGGCCAGGTCGGCACGCACCTGGCCGCCAAGCTCGCCGCGCAGGGGCACGAGGTCGTCGTCGTGACCCGGTCGGGCCGCGGGCCGGAGGGCACGGTCAGGGTGGCCGCCGACGTGGCCGACCAGGCCCGGCTGTCCGAGCTGGCCAAGGGGGCCGACGTCCTGTACAACTGCGTCAACCCGGCCTACCACCGGTGGCTGACCGACTGGCCGCCGATGGCCGCCTCGTTCCTGGCCGCCGCGGAGTCGAGCGGCGCCGTCCTGGCCATCCTGGGCAACCTCTACCCGTACGGGCCCGTCTCCGGCCCGATGACCGAGGACCTGCCGCTGGCCTCCACCACCCCCAAGGCCCGGGTGCGGGCCAAGATCTGGCACGACGCGCTGGCCGCCCACCGCGAAGGGCGGATCAGGGTGACCGAGGTGCGCGGCTCGGACTTCTTCGGCCCCGGCGCCACCGACCAGTCCCACCTGGGCACCCGCTTCATCCCCCCGCTCAGGGCCGGCCGGACGATCCGGCTCGTCTTCCCCGCCGACGTCCCGCACAGCTGGACCTACCTGCCGGACGTGGCCGACGCCCTGATCGTCGCCGGCGCCGACGAGCGGGCGTGGGGCCGTCCCTGGCACGTGCCCACCAACGACCCGATGACCTTCCGCGAGGTCGGCGCCCGGATGGCCGCCCTGCTGGACCTGCCGGCGCCCACGATGACCACGCTGCCGTGGCCGCTGCTGCGGGTGTCCGGGCTGTTCTCGCCCATGATCGGCGAGCTGCGGCACGTGCGCTACCAGTTCACCGCGCCCTACGTGCTCGACTCCTCGGCGTTTCAGCAGGTCTTCGGCGTCGCGCCTACGCCGGTGGAGGCCGCGCTGAAGGCTACGCTCGACGGATGAAGATAGCCATGATCGGCCTGGGCGACATCGCGGAGAAGGCGTACCTGCCCGTGCTCGCCGCCCAGTCCCTCGACCTCCACCTGTGCACCCGCAACACCGCGCGGCTCGACCGGCTCGGTGACGCCTACCGCGTCGCCGACCGGTCCACCAGTGTCGACGAGGTGATCAAGGCGGGGGTCGACGCCGCGTTCGTGCACGCCGCGACCGAGGCGCACCCGGAGATCGTCGAGCCGCTGCTCAGCGCCGGGATCCACGTCTACGTCGACAAGCCGATCGCCTACAGCCTGGCCGAGTCCGAGCGTCTGGTGCGCCTGGCCGAGTCCGAGGGCAGGTCGCTGATGGTCGGCTTCAACCGCCGTCACGCCCCCGGCTACGCGGGGCTCATGGCCCTTCCCCGTCATCTCGTGCTGCTGGAGAAGAACCGCGACAACTACCCCGACGCGCCCCGGCGGGCCATCTTCGAGGACTTCATCCACGTCGTGGACACGCTCAGGTTCCTCGCCCCCGGCCCGGTCACCGAGACCAGGATCCGCACCCGCGTCCGCCGCGACCTGCTCGAACACATCGTCCTTGAGCTGTCGGGCGCCGGGTTCACCGCGATCGGCGTCATGAACCGGGTCAGCGGCGCGGCCGAGGAGACCTGCGAGGTCATGGGCGACGGCATCAAACGGCGGGTGGTCAACCTCGGCGACGTCCTCGACTACGAGGGCGGCGAGACGCTCACCAGGCGGCCCGACTGGGTGCCGGTCGCCCGGCAGCGCGGCATCGAGCAGATCTGCCAGGAGTTCCTGCTCGCGGTCCGCGAGGGCCGGGTGATCAGCGCCGAGGACGCCCTGATCACCCATGCCATCTGCGAAGAGGCCGTCAGCCTGGCTTCCTGACCCGCATCGACTCGTCGGCCCTGGCGAACATGCGGTCGAACGTCGTCCCGCCCAGCCGGGCGAGCACCGTGTAGCCGTCGGTGTCGCTCAGCGGGCTGGAGGAGGAGACCACGCCCGCCACCGAGTCGCCGTACAGCACCGGGCCGCCGCTCCCTCCGGCGGCGGCATGGCAGTTGCGGGTGACCATCAGCCCCGGGCCCACCGTCGAGCCCTCGACCGCGTCGCCCAGGCAGCGGTACATCTGCGTGCCCGGGTAGCGCTTGCCCGCCGGGTAGCCGAGCAGTTCGAGCCCGCGCAGCCCGGCGCCGCGGCTCGTGCGCAGGGGCGGCAGGCCCTGGCCGACCACGTCCTCCAGCGGGCGTTTGCCCTTGACGACCCCGACCAGGCCGACGTCGTACGGCAGCACGTCGGGGGAGTCGGGGTTCGCCCGCCAGCGGTCCGGCGCCCACGTGCGCACCGCGGACCAGACGCCGTGCCGCGGGTTGCCCCTGTCGAACCCGGGCATGAAGACCAGCCGCTTGAGCGGCCGTCCGTCGTGGTAGAGGCAGTGCGCGGCCGTCAGCACCAGGCTGCGGCTGCGCGAGCCGATGATCGCGCCGCCGCACCACACGTCGGTGCGGGTGACGGGGTCATGGCCGAGCAGCACCCCGGTCAGCCGCCGCGCCCCCGTGTAGGGGCGCGGGACCGGCGCGTAGCCCAGGCGGTCGCCGTCCGGGGTCAGCACCTGGGGGACGGGGACGCTGCGCTGCGCGACATCGGTGACGCCAGCCGGATCGAGCAGGACCAGAGACAGTACCAACCTGAGCACTTTCCCACTCTACGGGGAAGATGATCAATGCCCTGACCTGCGACACCAAGGTTTACCTAAGTGGGGGATTGTCATGCGTCGTACTGGGCGCCCAGGGCGCGCAGGCGGGCGTGGGCGTCCTCGTACACCGAGGGGGCGCCCAGGTAGGTCTTGGGCAGCTTGGCGACCATGGTGTAGTTGGTGTCGCACACGTTCCCGACCGGCGCCTGGCCGGCCTGGCTGACGAGCTGGTACGCGTCCAGCGTGTCGAGCCCGGTCAGCTCCGACGTCCAGGTCACCAGGTCGTGCTGGCTGATGCGGTAGGCGTCCTCCAGGGGCCTGGCCGAGCCGGTGGACATCAGGTGCAGGTCGTCCTCCAGCCGGGGCCACGGCGTGGCCACGCCCTTGATCAGCTCGACCGCGACCACCGTGTTCATGGCCGACTCCACGGCCGTGCCGCAGACCTCGCCGTGCCCCTGCAGGCCGTGGCCGTCGCCGATCGAGAACATGCCGCCCTCGACGTTGACGCCCAGGTAGACGGTGACGCCGGCGCGCAGCTCCGGGGTGTCCATGTTGCCGCCGTGCGCGTCGGGGGTGATGGTCATGCGGGCCTCGTTCGCGCCCGGGGCCACGCCCACCGTGCCGTGCATCGGGTCGAGCGGCAGCGCGACGCTGAAGTCGCTGTTGCGCGCGTGGTAGACGGCCACGCCCTTGTCCACGTCGATGTCGTAGCGCCAGACCCGCTCCTCCAGCGGCGGCTGGAGCGTCGCCGTGGTGTGGGTGCCGGTCAGCGCGCCGAAGTGCGGGAACGTGGTGGAGACCGCCCAGTCGCGGGCCGGGGTGATCTTGACGAAGTGCAGCGCCAGCGTGTCGCCCGGCTCGGCCCCCTCCAAGTGGAAGGGACCGGTGACGGGGTTCAGGTACGGGAACTCGCAGACCCGCGACGGCAGGTCCTCCACGGTCCGCACCCGGCCGCCGAAGCAGTCCTCGGTGTACAGCTCCAGCACCGTGCCGGGCCGCACCCTGCCCAGGGCGGCACGGCCGCCGAAGGTGTAACTGAGCTCCTCCGGCGTGGGGTGGTAGGAGACGACGTTCACTTGACCTCCGAGGGAAGAACGGGCCTGCGGCCGACGAGATAGCTGACACCCAGGATGACCAGCCCGACCGCCAGCCAGATCAGGCCGACCGTCTGGGTCACCAGCTTGGTGTTGTACACCACGGCGGCCAGGACGAGGAAGCCGATCGCCGGCGCGACCACGTGCGCCCACACGTTCCCGCTGCGCCTGCGGAACCAGTGGTGGACGACGACGGCCACGTGCAGGATCAGGAAGGCGGTCATCGCGCCGAAGTTCACGAGCTGGCTGAGCAGCGGGATGCCGTAGTTCTCCAGGCTGCTCATGTAGAGGCCGATGCCCAGCGACAACACGGCGACGGCCAGCGTGGCGTTCACCGGCACCTTGTGCTTGGGGTGGACCTTGGCCAGGAACGAGGGGAGCATGCGGTCGCGGGCCATCGCGAACAGCAGCCGCGAGGTGGCCGCCTGGGCGACCAGCGAGTTGGCGAAGCCCCAGGCGATCGCGGTGGCGACGGCGGTCAGCACGCTCAGCCAGTGGCCGCCGGCGAACTCCGCCATGCGGTAGAAGGCGTCACCGTTCTCGTCGCCCTTGGCGATCAGCTGCGCGCGGTCCGGCATGAGCAGCGCCGCGACCCACGTCTGCGCCACGAACAGCACCGCGGCCAGTCCGAGCGCCGCCACCATCGAACGGCCGAGCCGCCTGCCGTCCTCCTTGTTCTCCTCGGCCAGCGTCGAGATGCCGTCGAAGCCGAGGAAGGACAGCACCGCCGTGGCCGCCGCGCCGAACACCAGCGTCCAGGTGAACGTCGAGGGCTCGAAGATCGGCGTGAACGCGCCCGCCTGGGCCTTGCCCTGCGCCAGGGCGATGCCGCCGACCACCAGGAAGATCGCCAGCACGGCCAGCTCGGCGACCAGCATCACCCGCGTGATGCGCGCGGTCATCTGGATGCCCATGTAGTTGACGGCCGTGTTGAGCAGCACGAAGATGACCAGCCAGCCCCAGACCGGGATGCCGGGCACGAACGAGTTCATGGCCAGGCTGGCGATGAGGTAGAGCAGCGACGGCACCAGGATGTAGTCGAGCAGGATCGCCCATCCGGCGATGAACCCGACCGGCGCCGAGATGCCGCGCCCGGCGTAGGTGTAGACGGAGCCCGCCATGGGGAACGCCTGGGCCATCTGCGAGTACGACAGCGCCGTGAACGCCATGGCGACCAGGCCGATGATGTAGGCCAGCGCGACCATGCCGCCGGACGACTGGAACACGCCGCCGAAGATGCCGAACGGTGCGATCGGCACCATGAAGATCAGGCCATAGATCATCAGGTCGGCGAAGCCCAGAGAGCGTTTGAGCTCTTGGCGGTAGCCGAACTGCTCAACGGTGCTCATGTTGCGCGGCTCCTTGTTGAGGTTGGGGGGCGTTTCGCACCTTAGAGCCAAAGCTTTCTAGTGAAAAGGTTTCTCAAGCAAGAAATCCAGGCCGTCCGCCCTGCCGAGGTGCACCGTGCGCCGCACCTGCCGGTTCAGCAGCGTGAGCGGGCCGCGCGCGCTGACGATCGTGGTGCCGTCGGCCACCGCGTCGAGGGCGGGGACGGCCAGGCTGCCCGCCCGCGCGGAGAGGGCGGCGAGCATCGCGACGGCCTCGTAGCAGCCATGGCCGTGGGCGTTGAGCATGGGGGCGTGCGGGCCGAAGCGTTTGGCGTACCGCTCGGCGAAGTGCAGGCTGGCCTCGGTCGGCAGGTCGCGGAAGTAGCCCATCGACGCGTAGAGCTCGCCGGTGCCGTCGCCGCCGATGCCGAGCAGCCCGTGCTCCTCCAGCGCCCCGCACAGCCGGGCCGCGCCGAGGCCGGCGGCCGCGTAGGCCCGGTTGAAGGCGACCAGGTCGCTGCCGATCAGCGTGAGCAGGATCGCGTCGGGGTGGGCGTCGGCGATCCGGCCGAGCCAGGAGGCCGCCTCGCCGTACCGGACGAACGCCTCGCCGACGACGGTCGCGCCGCGCGCCCGCAACCGGCGGCGGGCGCCCGCGTGCACCAGGCGGGGCCAGACGTAGTCGTTGCCCAGCAGGTACCAGCGGCGTGCCCGGTGGACGCTGACCAGCCATTCGATGCCCGGTTCGAGCTGCCTGCCGGGGGTCTCGCCGAGGAAGTAGACGCCCGGCGCGTGCCCTCCGCCCTCGTACGGCGGCGCGTACACGAACGGGACCCGCCCGCCGATCGCCGCGACCACGTCGATCCGCACGTCGCTCGCGTGCGTGCCCACCACCGCCTCGACCGTGCCGGACGCCACCAGGCCGGCCACCTCGGCCGCCACCTCGCGCCCCGGCCGCCCGCCGTCGACCAGCACCAGCTCGATCTGCCTGCCGAGCACGCCGCCCCGGGCGTCGACCTCCTCGGCGGCCAGCACCGCGCAGTTGATCGCGCACGGCCCCACCAGCCCGAGCACCCCCGACACGGGCACGACCAGGCCGATCCGGACCGCGTCCGAGGGGATGAGCCGGGCCTCGAAAGGATCGACGATCGCCGCCACGCCGACGAGTATCCTCCGAACTAGCTCTCCGGTGAAAGGACCTGATCTCTCATGGCTAAATCCGGGCTGGGGTCCTCACTCGCGTACGTGCTCAGCCGCGCCGAACGCGAGGTCACGCGCGGCCTGGCGGCGACCCTGGCCGGCGAGGACGTCACCGTCGAGCAGTGGCGCATCCTGCGCGCGCTGGCCGACGGCCGCGGCCACTCGATGGGGGAGCTGGCCGAGGCGGTGCTCATGCCGCACCCGACGCTCACCAAGGCGGTCGACCGGCTGATCGACCGGGCGCTGGTCCACCGGGGCGCGTCGGCGGGCGACCGGCGGCGGGTGGCGGTGTTCCTGGCCGACCGGGGGCGCGACCTGCTGGCCCGGGTGGACGGCGCGGTGGCCGACCACCACCGGGCCGTCGCCGCCGCGTTCGGCCAGGAGCGCACCGAGCGGCTGATGCGCGAGCTTGAAGAGCTGGCCGCGGCCCTCGACCGGGCCTCGGCGCAGGCGCCGGCCCCCGTCAGTCCAGCCAGTACGTGTCGTGGCGGATGAAGAACTCGGCCTTCTCCTCCTCGCTCTTGCCGGCCAGGTCGAGCAGCCCCTCGAAGTAGCCCTCGCGAGGGGCGCCGGGGGCGAAGTGCAGCAGCATGGTCGCGGGCTCGCCCGACTCGTTGCGGAAGGCGTGCACGCCGCCCTCGGGCACGTGCACCCAGTCGCCGGGGCGGGTGTCGATCCAGCGGCTGCCGTCGTAGATCCGCACCGATCCGTCGAGGATGTAGAACGACTCGGAGATCGACTTGTGGAAGTGGGGGCTCGGGCCGGACGGCTCGGGCCCCATCACCCAGCGGTAGAGCCCGAACTGGCCGTTGGTGGTGGCCCCGGTGGCCAGGTAGTGGGCGGTGTTGCCGGTCGGGTAGGTCAGCTCGGGGGCGTGCTCGTAGGGGCGGTACGTGGCGGACAGCTCGCCTTTGTCGCCCGAATAGCGTGGTTCCGGATAGGTCATGAGGCCATCCTGCCCGACCCGTCCGCGATCAGCTCTCGCGGTTCTTCCCGTCGTGGCCGGACCACAGCAGCAACGCCAGGCCCGCGACCGCGAGCCCCAGGTAGGCCGCCAGCGGCAGCTCCACGAACCGCCCCACGAACCCCCACTCCGTGTCGAACCAGACGCGCCCGGCGAACCCGCCGAGTCCCTGGATGATGGCCATGACCCCGATGAAACCCCTCATGACCACGACCGTCGCAGAACGGGACCCGCCCCGGCATCCGACCTTGGGCGGGTCACGTGCGACCAAAGTAGGTCAGGGGTAGAGGCCCCGCATGCTGTGGGCCTCGGCGACCCGGCCCACGCCGATCACGTGCGCCGCCTCCCGCAGCGTCAGCCCGCGCTCGGCGGACATCGACTTGACCTCGGCGAAGGCGCCCTCCATCAGGTCGCGCAGCTTCACCTCGACCTCACGGGAGCTCCAGGAGAAGGCCTGCATGTTCTGCACCCACTCCAGGTAGGACACGATCACCCCGCCCGCGTTGGCCAGGATGTCCGGCACGACGGTGGTGCCGTTCGCGGCCAGGATCTCGTCGGCCTCCGGCGTGGTGGGGCCGTTGGCGCCCTCCACGATCAGCCGGGCGCGCACGCGGGGCGCGTTCGCCTCGGTGATCACGCCTTCGAGCGCGGCCGGGACGAGCACGTCCACGTCCAGCTCGAACAGGTCGTCGTGGGCCATGGCGTCGGCGTGCGGGTAGCCGGCCACGCCGCCGGTCTCGGCCACCCAGGCGCGCACGCGGGCGACGTCGAGGCCGCCGGGCGCGTAGAGCGCGCCGGTGACGTCGGAGACGGCGACGACCTTGCAGCCCTCGTCGGACAGGTACTGCGCGGCCAGCGCGCCCACCTTGCCGAAGCCCTGCACGGCGACCGTGACGCCCTCCGGCGAGCGCCCGAGCGCGGCCAGGGCCGCGATCTGCACGCCGCGCGAGGTCGAGCCGGTGCGGCCGAGCGAGCCGCCGAGCGTCATCGGCTTGCCGGTGACCACGCCGGGCACCGAGTAGCCGGCGTTGACGCTGTAGGTGTCCATGATCCAGGCCATGGTCTGCTCGTCGGTGCCGACGTCGGGGGCCGGGATGTCCTTCTCCGGGCCGATCAGCGGCAGGATCTCGTTGACGTAGCGGCGGGTGAGCCGTTCGAGCTCGATCGTGGTCAGCGCGCCCGGGTCCACGGCCACGCCGCCCTTGGCGCCGCCGTACGGGATGCCGACCAGCGCGCACTTCCACGTCATCCACATCGCCAGGGCGGTGACCTCGTGGATGTCGGTGCTGGGATGAAAGCGGATGCCGCCCTTGGCGGGGCCGCGCGAGACGTTGTGCTGGACGCGGTAGCCCTGGACGACGTCCATGCGTCCGTCCTCGCGGCGCACCGGGACCGAGACGGTCAGCGAGCGGCGGGGCGTGGCCAGCATCGTGCGGAGGCCGTCGTCGAGCCCGAGGTGGGCGGCGGCCTGGTTGAGTTGGTGAAGAGCGGAGTCGAGCGCCTGTTGACCAGGTGTGATCAGCGCCGGCGTCTTTGACGGCACCATGATGCTCATGGTCGAGTTTCCTCCTGTATGCGCGCCCATTTTGTGGGAGAAGGCGCCGTTGCCTTCCCTCTTGGGCGTGTTGTCTCGATCATCCTAGGCCGGGCAGTTTGACCTTGCCTAGGTTATGAAGGGATATCCAAGCCGTTGATCAACGTGCTGGGAACGTGCCACTCTGGCAGGCTATCGAGCGAGAGTGTGCCGAATCGTCGAAAACCGGAGGGTTGGATGCCCGCACTCGTGGTTGGGCCGATGTTGCGTCACGTCGACTCGGTCAGTGCCTCGATCTGGGTGGAGACCAGCGAGCCCTGCACGGTCACCGTCGAGACGGCAGGCGGGGCTTATCGGTCGCCCACCTTCACCGTGCACGGTCACCACTACGCGATCGTGGATCTCGTTGACCTGTCCCAGGATATCGCCTCCTATTCCGTCAGCCTCGACGGGGACCAGGTCTGGCCGCTGGCGGGTCGCCCGGCCAGCCGGGTGCGGCTGCTGCCCGCCGAAGGGCCCCGCAGGCTGGCGTTCGGGTCGTGCCGCACGAGCGTGCCGCACGACTCGGCCCACGTCCGCACCCACGGCGACGACGTGCTGCGCGCCTATGGCGTGAGCCTCATGCGCGCCGACGAGGAGGAGTGGCCCGACCTGCTGCTGCTCCTCGGCGACCAGGTCTACGCCGACAGCCCCTCGCCCCAGATGCTCGACTACATCCAGGCGCGCAGGACCACCGAGCCGCAGGGCGAGATCGCCGACTACGAGGAGTACGCCGAGCTCTACCGCCAGGCGTGGACCGACCCGGAGATCCGCTGGCTGCTGTCCACCGTGCCCACCGCCATGATCTTCGACGACCACGACCTGCGCGACGACTGGAACACCTCCCAGCCCTGGCGGGAGAAGATGGCCCTGACGAGCTGGTGGCCGCGCCGCGTGGTCGCCGGGCTCGGCGCCTACTTCGTCTACCAGCACCTCGGCAACCTGACGCCGGCCGAGCGCGCGGCCGACCCGCTGGTGCGCGAGCTCACCGAGGGCGGCGGCGACGGCGGCCCGGCCCTCGACGCCTTCGCCGCCAAGGCCGACGCCGAGCCGAGCAGCAACCGCT
This sequence comes from Nonomuraea sp. NPDC004702, assembly GCF_053601695.1. Classification (NCBI taxonomy): domain Bacteria; kingdom Bacillati; phylum Actinomycetota; class Actinomycetes; order Streptosporangiales; family Streptosporangiaceae; genus Nonomuraea; species Nonomuraea sp. NPDC004702. The sequence goes on along the minus strand of NZ_JBSGCE010000004.1, from coordinate 316,188 downwards.
GGAGCTACACCCGCGACCTCGGGCACACCCGGCTCATCATGATCGACACCCGGTGCGCCAGGCAGCTCACCCCCGGCGACCGGCGCATGCTCGACCCCGAGGAGTGGGCCTGGCTCCAGGAGCAGGCCGCCGCGCCGGCCGAGCGGCTGGTCATCGGCTCCTCGATCCCCTTCCTGCTGCCCGAGGGCGTGCACGGCGTCCAGAACTGGAACGAGGCGCTGTGCGACGGCAAGTGGGGCCGTACGGTGCAGCGGTGGTCGGAGCAGCTGCGCCAGGCCGTCGACCTGGAGCACTGGGCGGCCTTCCGGCGCTCGTTCGAGGACCTGGGCAGGCTGCTGGTCCGGCTCGGCAAGCCGGCGGTGATCCTGTCCGGCGACGTCCACTACTCCTACCTGGCCAAGGCCTCGGCCGGGCAGATCTACCAGGTCGTCTGCTCGCCGATCCGCAACCCGCTCAGCCGGCTGCTGCGCTGGGCCAACGTGCTCACCCAGTTCGGGCTGGCGACGCTGGTGGGCGGCCTGCTGGCGCGGCTGGCCGGCATCCCGCGCCCGCCGTTCCGCTGGCGGGTGACCAAGGGCCCGCTGTTCCAGAACGCGCTGGCCACGCTGACCTTCCCCGACACGATCACCTGGTACGAGTCGGCGGGCGACGGTGTCAGGCCGATCGACTCGGCCCGGCTGGCGTAGAAATGACCCATGACTGATGACCAGTACTCCAGGGCCGTGCCGTTCTACGACCTGTGGCACGAGGACGGGCACGTCCCCGAGATCCGCGAGTCGCTCCCGCCCCTGCTGAAGGGGGTGCGGGGCGGCGTCATGGAGATCGGCGCGGGCACCGGCCTGATCACCGAGGTGATCGTGCGCGCGACGGAGGGCGAGGTGTACGCCGTCGAGCCGGCGCCGGCCATGCGGTCGGTGCTGCTGTCGCGGCTGGCCGCCGGCGAGCAGGCCCGGCGCCGGGTCACCGTGCTGGCCTGCGGGGCGCTCGACGTCGATGTGGAGGAGCCGGTCGAGGCCGTTGTGATGATCTCGGTGCTGCAGGCGTTCCCGGCCGGGCGGCGGGAGGAGTTGTGGCGGGTGCTGGCCAGGCAGCTCGAACCGGGCGGGCTGCTGCTGTTCAACTGGCGCGAGCGGCCCGCGCCCACGCCGGGTGAGCTGGAGCTCATGGGGTCCTACCAGGTCGGGCGGCACGCCTACGAGGTCTGGGGCCAGGTGCTCGACGTCACCGGCGAGACCGTGCGCTCCCGCTTCCTCTACCGGATCAGGCAGCGCGGCGTGGTGATCAGCGAGGACGAGGTGACCAGCGAGGCCCACCGGCCCGGCGGCGACCGGCTCGCCGCCGAGCTGACGGCGGCCGGGTTCGTCGGGGACGAGGCCCCCGACGGCCTGTCCGCCTGGCGAAAGCGGCGAAAGGCGGCATAGCCCGAAAAAGGTGGAACCGGGCTTCCGGGTGCGGCCAACAACAGGGTGACCGCATGAGAGAGGACCGGATGTGGTGAGTGTCGAGGACACAACCGCAACGCTGGATGACTCGACCCTGATCGGGCATTCGCTGAGCGATCCTGAGCGTTTCGCCGCGCTGTTCGACCGGCACGCCGACGAGATCCACAGGTACGCCGCCCGCCGCCTGGGCGTCGAGCTGGCCGACGACGTGACGGGGGAGGTGTTCCTCGTCGCCTTCCGCGGCCGCGGCCGCTACGACCGCACCCTGCCCGACGCCCGTCCCTGGCTGTACGGCATCGCCACCAAGGTCGTGTCCCAGCACCGCAGGGCCGAACGGCGGCGCACCGCGGCCATGGCCAGGGTCGGCGCCGAGCGTCCGGGCACGTTCGACGAGCGCAGCGCCGACCGGGTCACCGCCGAGCAGCTCCAGCCTCGCCTGGCCAGGGCGCTGACCAGGCTCAACGCGGGCGAGCGCGACCTGCTGCTGCTCGTGGCGTGGGCCGACCTGACCTACGAGGACGCCGCGCGCGCCCTCGGGGTGCCCGTCGGCACCGTCCGGTCCAGGCTGCACCGGCTCCGCGTCAAGGTACGCAGGGCGCTCGGCGGCATCGATCCCTTCGCAGAGGAGCCCCAGCATGGATGACGAGATCCGGACGTTCGCCGACGGCAGGCCGCCGGCGCCGCCGTACGAGCCGCAGGCCCGCGCGCGGGCCAGGGAACGACTGCTGGCCGAGGCGCGCGGCGGGCGACGCCTGCGGCTGCCCAGGCTCGGCTGGCAGACGGCCGCGGCCTTCGGCGCCACGGTGGTCCTGGTCGGCGGCGTGGCGGTGGCGCTGTCCGGCCAGGGCGGGACGGACGCCCGTCCGGCCACCTCCGTGATGCTGTCGGCCGGCGAGCTGAACCCCCGGCCGGACCAGTTCATCCTGATCGAGTCCGACACCATGTACGGCTCGCAGTCGATCGACAGCTCCGGCGCGCAGAGCCGCTACCTCTACCGCCAGCACCGCAGGATCTGGAAGTCCGTGGACGGCAGCAAGGACGGCCTGCTGCAGATCGAGGGCCGCGAGCCGCGCCCCTGGCCGGGCGAGCCGCTGCCGGCGGACGCCACGAGCCGGCGGGGCAGCGAGTGGAGCCGGCTGGCCTCCTGCCCCGACCTGCGCGGCCCCTACCGCGACGACTACGCCTACCTGAGCACGCTCCCGGCCGACGCCACGGCCATGCGCGACCGCCTCTACCAGTCGGCCCCCAAGGGCGACAAGGACGTCGATCCCGACGCCGTCGCCTTCACCCGCGCCGGCGACCTCGTCAGGGAGAACTACCTGCCCAAGGCGCAGCGGGACGCCCTGTTCGAGGCGGTGAAGGCGATCCCCGGAGTCGAGGCGGCCGAGGGCGTCGCCGACTCCTCGGGACGCGTGGGCGTGGCGCTGGGCCGGGTCGCCGACCGGGGCGTGCGCGAGGAGCTGATCTTCGATCCGGCCGGGCACACGTTCCTGGGCGAGCGGCAGGTCGTGGTCGACGCCAAGGCGGGCGCGCCCAAGGACAGCGTCGTGGCGTTGACGGCCCAGCTCGACGTCTCCGTGGTGGACGCCCTGCCGGAGGCCCCCGACGCCGCGGCCGACGCGAGCTGCATGCCGCAGACCCAGGCCCCCACGCCCATACCGTCGGAGTCCGGCTCGACGGCGGAGAAGCTGCCGACGGCCGAGGCGACGATCACGTTCACCCCGGAGCCGACCAGCGTGCCCGCGGTCGAGCCGACCGCCGAGCCGGAGCCGACGGTGACGCGTACCGTCACCCTTACCCCGATGGAGAGCGCCCCCGCCGGTTCGTGACCCCCAGCAGGCCCACAGGGCGCGCCGTCACGGCGGCGCGCCCGCGCAGGGTCGGCGGCCGCTTCCTGGAGGGCCGCCGGCCGTGGTACGGCGGGCGGCCCGACCAGGCGAAGCCGTAGGAGACCTAGAGCTCTTCGAGGACGGCGGCGAGCTGGTCGACCGCCCAGACCAGGTCCTCCTCGGAGATCACGATCGGCGGCGCGAGCCGGATCGTGGACCCGTGGGTGTCCTTGGCGAGCACGCCGCGCGCCATCAGCGCCTTGGAGACCTCGCGCCCGGTGCCGAGGGCCGGGTCGATGTCCACGCCCGCCCACAGCCCGCGCCCGCGCACCGCCACCACGCCCTTGCCGGCCAGCTCGCGCAGCCGCGCGTGCAGCACCTCGCCGAGCCGGGCGGCCCTGGCCTGGAACTCGCCGGTGTTCAGGATGTCGATGACGGCGATGCCGACCGCGCAGGCCAGCGGGTTGCCGCCGAACGTGGACCCGTGCTGGCCCGGCTTGATGACCCCGAGGACGTCCTCGTCCGCGGCGATGGCCGAGACCGGCACCACGCCGCCGCCGAGCGCCTTGCCCAGGATGTAGACGTCGGGGACGACGTTCTCGTGGTCGCAGGCGAACGTGCGGCCGGTGCGCCCGAGGCCCGACTGGATCTCGTCGGCGATCATCAGCACGTTGTTCTCGGTGCAGATGCGCCGGACCTCGGTCAGGTAGCCGTCCGGCGGCACCAGCACGCCCGCCTCGCCCTGGATCGGCTCGACGAGCACGGCCACGGTGTTGTCGTCGATCGCCTCCCTGATCGCCTCGGCCGAGCCGTAGCGGACGATCTTGAACCCGGGCGTGTACGGCCCGAACCCGTCGTGCGCGTCGGGGTCGGTGGAGAAGCTGATGATCGTGGTGGTGCGGCCGTGGAAGTTGTCCTCCATCACGATGATGTTGGCCTGCTCCGGCGCGACGCCCTTGACCTCGTAGCCCCACTTGCGGGCCACCTTGATCGCGGTCTCGACGGCCTCGGCGCCGGTGTTCATCGGCAGGATCATGTCCTTGCCGGTGAGGTCGCCGAGCCCGGCGCAGAACTGGGCGAACTGGTCGTGGTAGAAGGCCCGGCTGGTCAGCGTGAGGTTCTTCAGCTGCTCCTGGGCGGCCTCGATGATCTTCGGGTTGCCGTGGCCGAAGTTCAGTGACGAGTAGCCCGACAGGCAGTCGAGATAGCGCTTGCCCTCGACGTCGGTGACCCACGCGCCGTGCGCCTCGTGGATGACCACGGGCAGCGGATGGTAGTTGTGCGCGCTGCGGCGCTCGCTTACTTCGATCAGCTCTGCGCTGGTGCTCATGTTACTTCTCCCCCCTGATCTCCAGTGTGCAGCACTTGGGACCGCCGCCCGCCTTGCGCAGCTCCGACAGCTCGACCGGGATCACCTCGTAGCCGTGCCGCTTGAGCTCCAGCTGGAGCCCGGACGCCTCGGAGTTGATCACCACGTTCCGGCCGTCGCTGACCGCGTTGAGGCCGAGCACCTCGGCGTCCTCGGCGGTCGCGATCACCGCGTCCGGGAACATCGCGCGCAGCACCTCCTGGCTGCCCTGGGAGAAGGCGCCGGGGTAGTAGGCGACGTTGCGGCCGTCGAGCGGGAACAGCGCGGTGTCCAGGTGGTAGAAGCGCGGGTCGACCAGCTTCAGCGAGACGACCGGGCGGCCCAGGTACTCCTGCGCCTCCTGGTGGGCGACCACGTCGGTGCGGAAGCCGGTGCCGGCCAGGATGACGTCGTCGAGGGTGAGGAAGTCGCCCTCGCCCTCGTTGACGTGCGTGGGCTCCAGCGTCGGGTAGCCGCGCTCGACGAACCAGCGCAGGTAGGCCGGGCCCTCGGGGCCGCGCTCGGGGAAGGTGAAGCGGGCGCCGTAGACCCGGCCGCCGACGACCAGCGCGCCGTTGGCGGCGAACACCATGTCCGGCAGGCCCTCGATCGGGTCGATGAGGCTGACCTGGTGCCCGAGCTCCTCGTACGCCGACTTCAGCCCCTCCCACTGCCGGATCGCCACCTCACGGTCGGCGCCGGCCTCGGGGTCCATCCACGGGTTGATGGCGTACTCGACCGCGAAGTAGTCCGGGCGGCACATGAGGAAGTGTTTGGGCATGCAGGGCTCCGTCGTCGTCAGTTCAGGGGAAGTTCCCGTGTCGGGGGAGACGGGGACAGCCTAAGAATTGACGTTTGCGCAGGCCAAGCGGTGCGCATTGCGCGTTGGCGCAGGTCTGTTGCGTCTATCGGCCAGCGACGTGCGATCCGTTGCGCGAGTCCGTCAGGGCGGCTCCCGGCGGGATGTCCACCAGCCGCGACAGCACGATCGAGCTCTTGGTCCGCACCACGAAAGCCTCCGCCGCGATGCGCTCGATGACCCGCTCGACGTGCCGCACGTCGGTGGCCCTGATGTGCAGCAGCGCGTCGGCCTCGCCGGTGATCGTGGCCGCCGCCACCACCTCGGGGAACCTGGCCACGGCCAGGGCGATGTCCGACGGCTTGGTCTTGCCCTGGCAGAACAGCTCGACGTACGCCTCGGTGGTCCAACCGAGGGCCTGCGGCGCGACCCGCGCGCTGAAGCCGGTGATCGCCCCGCTCTTCTGCAGCCGGTCGACCCGCCGCTTGACGGCCGACGCGCTCAGCCCCACCTGCTGGCCGATGTCCGCGTAGGTCGCGCGGGCGTCGTCGACGAGCGCCGCGATGATGTCACGATCGAGCCGGTCCAGTTCCACGGGCTCTGTATACCGCCTGGCCAGGCTGGCGCGCGACGAGCGCCGCGCGGGAGACTGGGCGTTCGGTCCACTGCCGGAGGATTGCCGCCACATGAATATCGCACGTTTTCCCGAGGGTTTCGTCTGGGGGGTCTCGACGTCGGCCTTCCAGATCGAGGGCGGCACGGCCGCCGACGGCCGCGGGCCGTCCATTTGGGACGCCTTCGCCGGTGGCCCGCCCGACGCCTGCGACCATTACCACCGATATCGCGAGGACGTCTCGCTGATGAAAGAGCTGGGAATGGCCGCGTACCGGTTCTCGGTGAGCTGGCCGCGCATTCTTCCGGACGGCTCGGGAAAGGTGAACACGGCCGGTCTCGACTTTTATCAGCGGCTGGTCGACGCGCTGCTGGAGGCGGGCATCACGCCGTTGGCCACCCTTTATCACTGGGATCTGCCGCAGGCGCTGGAGGAGCGCGGCGGATGGCCGTCCCGCGACACCGCCCGCTGTTTCGCGGACTACGCGGCGATCGTGGCCGAGCGGCTCGGCGACCGGGTCGGCACCTGGTTCACCGTGAACGAGCCGTGGGTGGCGGCCTTCGTCGGCCACGGCTCGGGCGTGCACGCGCCGGGCCGCCGGTCGGCCGCCGAGGCGTTCAGGAGCGCCCACCACCTGCTGCTCGCCCACGGCCTGGGCGCCCAGGCCCTGCGCGCCGCCGGGGCCGCCGAGGTGGGGGCCGTGCTCAACTTCTCGCCCGTGCTGACGCCGGCCCAGGTCGGCGACTTCGACCGGCCGCTGTCGGAGGAGGACGCCGAGGCCGTGGCCAGGATCGACGCGCTCGTCCACCGGCAGTTCCTCGACCCGATGCTGCGCGGCGCCTACCCCGCCGACCTGCTGCCGGTCATCGAGGAGCACGCCGGGCTCGGGCACGTCCACGACGGCGACCTGGCCGACATCGCCCAGCCGCTCGACCTGCTCGGCGTCAACTACTACGCGCCGGCCGTCGTCCAGGCGCAGCCCGGCGAACCGGCCGACCCGGCTTATCCGGGAAGCGCGGGCGTGCTTTTCAGCACCATTCCCACGGCGGTCACCGCGATGGGCTGGCCGATCGTCCCGAACGCCCTGTCGCTGTTACTGCGGCGGCTCGCCGGCGAATATCCGGAACTCGAACTGATGATCACCGAGAATGGCGCGGACTTCGTCGACACGGTCACTCCCGACGGCATTCACGACGTCGATCGCGTGCATTTCATCGAGGAACACCTGCGGGCCCTGCGGACCGCCGTCGAGGAGGGCGCCAACGTCCGCGGATATCTCGCCTGGACGCTGCTGGACAATCTCGAATGGGCCGAGGGGTACCGGCGCAAGTTCGGCCTCGTGCACGTCGACTTCGACACCCAGCGCAGGCGGCCCAAGGACAGCGCATTGTGGTACCGCGACGTCATCAGGCGCAACGGCCTGACCGAGGCCCCGCCCAGGCGTCCCACGCTGGAGACGGTGGCCGCCCGCGCCCGCGTCTCCCGGGCCACGGTCTCCCGCGTCGTCAACGGCGAGGCGTCGGTCAGCCCCGAGGTGCGCTCCACGGTCCTGCGGGCCGTCAAGGAGCTCGGCTACGTGCCCAACGCCGCCGCCCGCAGCCTGGTGACGCGGCGCACCGACACCGTCGCGCTCGTGCTGTCGGCCCCCAGGCGCGCCGCCGACCCGATGGTCGCGGCCGTCGTCCAGTACGTGACGAGCCTGCTGGAGGGCGCGGGCAAGCAGATCACCCTCATGCTCGCCGACACCGCCGACAGCCGGCGCCGCATCGTCCGGCACGCCGAGGCGCGCCTGGTGGACGGCGTCGTCCTGCTGCCGCCCGAGCGGGGCGACACCCTGGCCGAACGGCTCTCGCGCACCGGCGTGCCGCTCGTGCTGCTGGGCCGGCCGCCGGTCGCCTCGCTGGTGCCGTACGTGGACGCCGACAACGCCGCGGGCGCGGCGGCGGCCACCGAGCACCTGCTGGCCACCGGCCGCCGCCGGATCGGCATGATCTGCGGCCCGATGGACCTGGTCGCCACTCAGGACCGGCTCGCCGGCCACCGCGCGGCCCTCGACCGCGCCGGGCTGCGACCCAGACTGGCGATCGGCGACCTGACCCGGGCCTCCGGCACGGCGGCGGCCGGCCAGCTCCTCGGCGACGCCCCCGACCTGGACGCGATCTTCGCGGCCGACGACCAGATGGCGATCGGCGCCCTGTCGGCCGCCCGCGCCGCGGGCCGGCGGGTGCCCGACGACCTGGCGATCGTGGGCTTCGACGACATCGACGCCGCCTCGGCCACCACCCCGGCCCTCACCACCGTCCGGGTGCCCGTGACCGAGCAGGCGCTGGCGCTGGCGCGGCTGCTGCTGTCGCGGCTGGAGGGCCGGAGCACCACGCCGGTCGTCCTGCCCACCCGGCTGATCGTGCGGGAGTCGGCCTAGATCTGCCGCTCGAACAGGCTCGGGAAGACCTTGGACACCTTCGACAGCAGGTACTCGCCGTAGGTGCCGGTGAAGTCGACCTGGCCGTCCCAGCGCTCGCCGGCGGCGTAGGGGAGGGGCGGCACCACGCTGTCCCAGCCGGGGTCGAAGAAGAACGGGTAGCTCAGGCGCTCGTTGCCGCTGCGGTTGCGCACGCGGTGCGGGGTCGAGCGGTAGCGGCCGCCCGTGAGCTTGTCGAGCATGTCGCCGATGTTGCAGACGAACGTGCCCGGCAGCGGCGGCGCCTCGATCCAGCCGTCCGCCGTCCGGACCTGGAGGCCGCCGTTGGCGTCCTGGAGGAGCAGGGTGAGCAGGCCGTAGTCGGTGTGCTCGCCCACGCCCCAGGTCTCGTCGTCGTCCGGGGGCGCGGGCGGGTAGTGGAAGATGCGGAACAGGACGGTCGGGTCGGCGGTGTAGCCGGTGCGGAAGTAGCCCTCGTCCAGGCCCAGGCTGAGCGCGATCCCCGACATGACCGCCTGCGCGACCCCCGTCATCGTGTCCAGGTAGGCGAGCACGGCCTCGCGCAGCTCGGGCACCTGGACCGGGAACTGGTTGGGGCCGTGCAGCGGGAGCGGACCGGGCGGCTCCTCGGCGCCGAAGTAGACGCCCTCCTTCAGGTCCGGACGCCCCGAGGTCAGCTCGCCGCCCACCGGGAAGAAGCCGCGCCAGGCCGGGCCGCCGCGGTCCATCGAGATCTCGTCCTTGACCTCCTCGGGCAGCGCGAAGAAGCGCCTGGCGGCGGCGTCGAGCCGATCGAGGAGCTCCTGCGGCACGCCGTGCCCGCGGACGTAGAAGAAGCCGCTGTCCCGGCAGGCGGCGCCGATCGCCGCGCCGACGGCCTGCCTGTCGCCGCCCGGGGTGTCGCCGAGCAAGGGGGAGATGTCGATCACCGGCAATTCGCGCACCGTCTCATTGTCCCCCAGCCCGGGGGCGGCGGGCCGGGCCCTGGGTACGCCCGCCGCCCCCGAGGAAGGCCCTGAGAGGTCTAGGTCGTCGAGAAGGTGAACCAGTTGACGTTGACGAAGTCGGCGGGCTGGCCGCTGCTGAAGGTCAGGTAGACGGTGTGCGTCCCGGTCACCCCGCTGATGTTGGCGGGGACCGTGCGCCAGCTCTGCCAGCCGCCCGTATTGGCCAGCGCGAAGTCGCCGATCGGCGGGGCGGACGGGCTGTCCAGCCGCACCTGCACCAGCCCGCTCACGCCGGCCGCCGCCCCTGACGCCACCCTGGCCTTGAACTGGCGGGCGGGCTCGGAGCCGAAGTTCACCCCGTCGTAGCGCAGCCAGTCGCCGTTCGCGATGGCGCCGACGTTCTGACCGCCGCCGGTGTCAGTGGTGGTCTCGACGATGGTGCCCGACTGGGCCTGGTAGCGCTCGGCCTGGATGGTGGAGCGCGCGTCCACGCCGCCCGGGACGGTCGGGGTCGCCGTCGGTGTGGAGACCGTGCCGCTCTGCCAGACGGCCACGTAGTCCACCAGCAGCGGGTGGCCGGGGACGGTCGCCGCCGTCGGCGTGCCGGTGCCGGCCAGGGCGTTGGGGAACGCGCCGCCCATGGCCAGGTTGAGCAGCAGGAAGTAGCCGCCGTGCCCGGTCATGTTGGTCCAGGTGGTGGCGTCGAGCTGGTTCTGGCTCACGCTGTGGAACTGCTGGCCGTCGACGTACCAGCGGAGCTGGTTCGGGCTGGCGGCGCGGTCCCACTCGAAGCGGTAGGTGTGGAAGGCCGACTGGCAGGACGATCCGGGGCAGGCCCGGCTCGCGCCCAGGCCGGTCGTCTCGTTGCAGGGCCCGCCGGGGCTGACGCCGCAGTGGAGCACGCCCCACACCGAGTTGATGCCGTTGACGTTCTCCATGATGTCGAACTCGCCGATGCCCGGCCAGTTCCAGTAGTTCCCCCGGTACGGCGCCCCGAGCGCCCAGAACGCCGGCCAGTAGCCGAGCGCCGCCTGCCCGGTCACGTCCGGCATCTGGATCCGGCCCTCGATCCGCAGGACGCGCCCGGCGGCCGGCTTGAAGTCGGCCCGCCTGGTCTCGATGCGGGCCGAGGTCCACTCGCCCGAGCCGCTGCGCAGGGGCGTGATGCGCAGGTTGCCGGAGCCGTCGAGGCTGACGTTGGAGGTGCTGGAGGTGTAGTTCTGGATCTCGCCGGTGCCCCAGTTGCCCGGCCCGCCGGGGTAGCCGTGCCCGGTGTCGATGATCCACTCGGCGGACGAGGGCGGCGTGCCCGCCGAGCCGTTGAAGTCGTCGGACCAGACCAGCGACCAGCCGGACGGCGTGGACGGCACGGACGCCGAGGCGCTGACGGCCACTTTGACGAGCAGGCCGGTGAGTGCCACGAGCACCACCGCCACGGCCACCAGGCGGCGCCTGTGCCGGATCTCTGTTGTCATCCCTGCTCCATGGGGGGTGGTGGAGTCGAGTGAGAGAGCGCTCTCTTGACGCGACGTAAACACGCTGCTGACCGCGTGTCAATATGGGAGAGCGCTCTAGAGCAGGTCGACGGACGACGTTCCGGCGGCCTCGAACGCCGCCCGCCAGAAGCTCTCCAGCAGCAGGAACCGGTCGGGGTCGGACTTCTTCGCCCGCAGGAATCCGTGCACCACCACCGCGTACCCGGACAGGTCGGGCAGCAGCCGCGCGTCCCGCAGTTCCTCGATCTTCCGGCCGCGGGCGGCCTCGCTCAGGTCCAGCTCGCCGACGTCCAGGTCGCCGTGGTCGTTGAGCAGGTCGCTGAACACGATGAGCCGGTGCTCCCTGTCCGGCTGCCGCAGCGCGCCGAGCTGCTTGACCGCGTACCGCAGGGCGCCCAGGACGTCCGAGCCCCGGCCCTCCTTGGGGCAGTCGAGCAGCTCGGCCGCCCGGGGGAGCACCTGCGTGATCCGGCGGGCCCTGACCCGGTCCTCGACCGCGGGGTCGTCGCCGGGGTTCTCGGTGCGGGTGGCGGCGATGGGCACCGGGTCCTCGCGGCACGCGCTGCTCTCCGAGTCGCCGGTCACCGCCGCGAAGCCGATCCAGTCGCAGCCCTTGGCGAACCCCGGCAACTCGGATTCGACGTCGTTCCCGGCGGTCACCGGGTCGGCGTAGCCCGTCGAGTCGACGACCGCGCCGCACACCGGGCCCGGATCCGTGCCGCACCCGCTCACCGGGCCCGCGGCCAGCGCCAGCACCACCACGACCCGCCCGGACAGGCCCGTCATCGGCGCCCTCCGGCCGGGGAAGTCGGCGCGCCCGTCCGGCGGGTTTCCTCGGCTGAACGGCCGCGACAAGAACGCCATCCGCGTCTCCTGGCTCCGGCCGGACCGGACCTCGGCTCGAATGTCCCTGAATTTCAGACTAGTCCGTCATGTCCTTTTTCGGCGGGGCGAATCGGCGCCCGCACGCGAAACGGCGGCCACCGGCGCCCTGATCGGGAGCCCGTGACCGCCGTCGTGTCCGGAGGGGGAGGTGGCCGCTCAGCCCTTCTCCGCCTCGCCGGTGGCCTGTTCGAGCGCGTCCTCGGGCGAGGCCTCAAGGTCCTGCTCGGCGTCGGCGCCGGCCTGCGCAGAGGCCTTGTCCAGGCGCACCCAGCTCGTCACGCTCTCCACCGCGAACAGCACGAACAGGTACGCCGTCAGCACCGCGAGCACCGGCGTCAGCCAGCCCAGCGCCGCACCGGCACCGATGATCAGCAGGCGCAGCTCCCAGCCGAGCCCCGCGTGGAACACCCACGCGGGCGGCCAGATGCTCTGCCGGGTGCGGTAGACGGTGTCGTAGGTGTGGTAGCCCACGACGTAGACCAGCACGAACAGCAGCCACTTCGGCGCGCCGGCGGCCAGGCCGATCGCGATCATGGCGAGGAACTCGGTGCCGCGCAGCAGCGGCGGGGTGAGCCAGTCGAAGCGGCCGAGGTGGTCGCGCGGCGCGGTCGGCAGCACGAGCAGCAGCGTGATGGCCACCGGTACGAGCAGCAGCGGCCCCTTGTCGGGCAGCCCGACGACGGTGACGGCGACGACGGCGAGCAGCGCCACGAGCGTGGCGGGCACGGGCGGCAGGCCCTTGCCCAGCTTGCCCGCGAGGGCGTGCACGAGCGGGCCGTCGTCGCGGTAGGCGAGCAGGCGGGCGGTCTGGATGCGGCGGCGTTCCTCGTCGGGGTCCGGCGTGGGGGTGGCCATGGCCTGCGGTTGAGTGATCATACGAGCGACCTCATGAGGCGTCCGGTGAGGGTGTAGGCGGCGGCGACGGAGCCCCAGATCACGAGGGTGAGGAAAGTGATCCGGGCGTCGAAGAGGGCGGCGGTGATCGCGATGGCCGCGAACCGCTCGCCGATGGGGAACACGATCATCTTCCGCGCCCAGTGGACCGCGCGGAACTTGCCCGCCCTGGTCCACATCTTGAGCACGCCGCGCAGGCCCTGGCTGCGCTCGACCTTGCGCCGCTCCAGCGCCCTGCGCAGGTCGCGGTCGTCGGGGGCGTCGAGCGGGAGGGTGGGGAGCTGCCCGGGCGGCTTGCGCCGGTTGGAGATGCCGAAGGAGAAGTCGAGCAGGTGGCGTACGGACTGGAGCCCGATGGCGGCCAGCGCCAGGATCCAGATGTCGTCGCCGTTGCCCGAGACGACCCAGCCGACGGCCAGGCCGGCGAAGACCACGTATTCCTTGAAGCGGTCGAAGGTGGCGTCGAGCCAGGCCCCCAGCACGCCGAACTTGCGGGCGTACCGGGCCACCTGTCCGTCGACGCAGTCGAAGACGAAGGCGAAGTAGATCAGCAGGCCGCCGGCGACCATCCACGGCCGGTCGCCGGTGGCGAAGCAGGCGGCGGCGGCCACGCCGAGCATGATCGAGATCAGCGTCACCTGGTTGGGCGTGAGCCCGCGCCGCGCCGCCCAGCGGGCGATGAAGCGCGAGTAGGTGGAGACGAAGTAGGTGGTGAAGAAGCCGTCGGCGCCCTTGACCGCGTTGTTGAGCCGGGCGCGGTCCTCGTTCATGCCGGCCATCTCGGCACCGGCCTCGTTGACCTCCTCCGGCGTGCTCACCCGGCGGTAGAACAGGTCGCGGCGGCCGCGCACGCCGACCGACACGCCGTTGCGCACCAGGCCGAACACCACGAGCTGGACGAGGTCGTCGTCCGCGCCGAAGCGGTCGGCCATGAGGGCCAGCTCGCGGCAGGTCTGCGCGAGCACGGGGGCGTTGCGGGCGCTGATGTGCAGCGGGCCGAGCAGCACCGCGTTGGGCCTGGTCACCGCGTGGTTGGCGGTGCCGACCGACACGACGCGCGACTTGCCGACGCGCGCGCGCACCGGCAGCCCTTCGAGCCGGCCGTAACCGATCTCCGGGTCGGCCTCGTCGATCGGTACGGTGTCCTCCTGCGCCTCCTCGGTCACCTCCAGACGCGGCTCCTTGGCCACGAGCGCCAGCGCGCCGCGCTTGGCCTTGGTGATCTGGTAGATCAGCTCGTCGTGGACGACCGAGTTCTGGGGGATGATGAAGAGGCTCTCCGTTGCCGATTCTGCGACGTCGGCCAGGGCGCGAAGGGCGGCGGCCACGTCACCGGTCTCGATCGTGGCGGGCCGCGGGTCATAGGAGACGAGCTGGCTGCGCAGCCGCTCGGCCACGGTGGGATTGCCGGGCAGCGCGGCCAGCCTCAGGCCGGTCGGAGAGGTGTCGGGGCCGGGCGAAGAGCCCAGCAGGACCACGCGGGTCATGACTCCCTTTCGAGGCAGTAGCGGGGGGTTGAACAACGGGTGATGCGGGGACAGACGTCAAAGTCTAGTGACGGCAGGGCAAACTCGCGTCACCAGAGCATGCCCGGAACATGCCGCGCGTGCGGCCGTAAGATGGGCAAGTGAGTCTCTACCGCGACGAAGGCGTCGTCCTGCGGACGCAGAAACTCGGTGAGGCCGATCGCATCGTCACCGTTCTGGCCAAGCGCACCGGCAAGATCCGGGCGGTGGCCAGGGGCGTGCGCCGCACCAAGTCACGCTTCGGCGCGCGGCTGGAGCCGTTCACGCACGTCGACCTCCAGCTCCACACCGGCCGCACGCTCGACGTGATCACCCAGGCGGAGACCATCAGGCCCTACGGCGAGGCGCTGGCCGTCGACTACCCCCGTTACACCGCCGGCAGCGCCATGCTGGAGACGGCCGACCGGCTGACCCACGGCGAGAAGGAGCCGGCGCTGCGGCAGTTCCTGCTGCTGGTCGGCGGCCTGCGCACGCTGTCCGAACGCGCCCATGAGGCCAGGCTGGTGCTCGACGCGTACTTCCTGCGCTCGCTGGCGGTGGCCGGTTACGCGCCCGCGCTGGAGGCGTGCGCCAAGTGCCAGGCCCCGGCGGTCAGGGCCTTCGCCATCGTCGCGGGCGGCGTGGTGTGCGGGGCGTGCCGTCCGGCGGGCTCGGCGGTGCCGGCGGGGGAGACGATCGGGCTCATGACGGCGCTGCTGCGCGGCGACTGGGCCACCGCCGACGCCTCGGAGTCGCGCCACCGCAGCGAGTGCAGCGGTCTGGTGGCCGCATATCTGCAATGGCATCTGGAACACGGAATACGCTCTCTGCGACACGTCGAAAGGGAGCATGCGTGAACGTCCGGCCTCCGACCCCTCATCCGTCAGGCGCCACCCCGCCGCCGATCCCGCGTGACCTCGTGCCCCGGCACGTCGCCATCGTGATGGACGGCAACGGCCGCTGGGCCAAGGCGCGCGGCCTGCCGCGCACCGAAGGGCACAAGGCGGGCGAGTCCTCGCTGTTCGACGTCATCGAGGGGGCCCTTGAGCTGGGCGTCCCCTACCTGAGCGCCTACGCCTTCTCCACGGAGAACTGGAAGCGCTCGCCCGACGAGGTGCGCTTCCTGATGGGCTTCAACCGCGACGTCATCAGGCGGCGGCGCGACGAGCTCAACGCCATGGGCGTGCGGGTGCGCTGGGCGGGCCGGCCGGGCCGGCTGTGGAAGAGCGTGATCTCCGAGCTGCAGAGCGCCGAGGAGATGACCCTCGGCAACAGCAAGCTGACGTTGCAGTTCTGCGTCAACTACGGCGGCCAGGCCGAGATCGTCGACGCGGCGGTCAAGCTGGCGGCCGACATCGCGGCCGGGCGGGTCAAGCCGTCGAAGGTGAGCGAGAAGGTGTTCGCGCGCTACCTCGACGAGCCGGAGATCCCGCCGGTCGACCTGTTCCTGCGCTCCTCGGGCGAGCAGCGTTTCTCGAACTTCCTGCTGTGGCAGTCGGCCTACGCCGAGATGGTCTTCCTCGACCGGCTCTGGCCCGACTTCGACCGCCGCGACCTGTGGGCGGCGTGCGAGATCTACGCCAAGCGCGACCGCCGCTACGGCGGCGCGATCCCCAACGAGGTCACCGGCGCCTAGCGAAACCCCGGGGTTCCCCCCTGCTGAGCTGCCGCGCTGGACAGTGACTATACGCCGATATAGCGTCCTACTCGTTCGGGTAGTCAACTGTACGAGCGAACAGTCACGAGGCAGATCATCATGAGGGACGCCATCTCGGTGGCCGCACTCGTCAAGGCGTACGGCCGGACCAGGGCCCTCGACGGGCTCGACCTGAGCGTGCGCACCGGCGAGGTGCACGGCTTCCTGGGCCCCAACGGCGCGGGCAAGAGCACGACCTTCCGGATCCTGCTCGGCCTCGCGCGGGCCGACGCGGGCAGCGTCCGCCTGCTCGGCGGCGACCCCTGGCGCGAGGCCGCCGAGCTCCACCGCCGCCTGGCGTACGTGCCGGGCGACGTCACGCTGTGGCCCGACCTGTCCGGCGGCGAGGTGATCGACCTGCTGGGCCGGCTGCGCGGCGGCCTCGACCGCGGGCGCAGGAAGGACCTGCTCGACCGGTTCGGCCTCGATCCGCGCACGAAGGGCCGGGCCTACTCCAAGGGCAACAGGCAGAAGGTCGCGCTGGTCGCCGCGCTCGCCTCCGACGCCGAGCTGCTGCTGCTCGACGAGCCGACCTCCGGGCTCGACCCGCTCATGGAGGAGACGTTCCGGGAGGTCGTCAGGGAGGAGCGGCGGCGCGGCGACCGTACCGTGCTGCTGTCCAGCCACGTCCTGTCGGAGGTCGAGGCGCTGTGCGACCGGGTCACGATCATCCGCGACGGCCGCGCGGTCGAGAGCGGCACCCTGGCCGGGCTGCGCCACCTGACCCGCACCACCGTGCACGCCGAGCTCGACCGGCCCGCCGAAGGGCTGGCCGGGCTCCCCGGCGTGCACGACCTGCGCGCGGAGGGCGGCCGGGTGCGCTTCGACGTGGACGCCGACGCCCTCGGCCCGGCGCTGCGCAGCCTGACCGCGGCGGGCGTGCGCACCCTGGACAGCCGCCCGCCCACGCTGGAGGAGCTGTTCCTGCGCCACTACGCGGCCGGCCGGCCGGCGGAGGCGGTGCGATGAGCGGCACGTGGACGCTCGTCCGCCTGGCGCTGCGCCGCGAGCGCGCCATCGCCCCCTGGTGGCTCCTGCTGCTGGTGGCCCTGAGCCTGGCCATGGTCGGCTACATCAACCGCAACATGGGCACCTACGAGCTGAAGCTGGCCTACACCGAGGTCGTCCGCCGCTACGCCTTCTTCCGTGCGCTGGGCGGCGGGGTCGTCGAGCCGCGCCTGGAGGTGCTGGCGACCTGGCGCAGCGGCGGCTTCCTCTACGTGATCAACGCGTTCGCCGCCCTGACGGCCGTGATCAGGCACACCCGCCGGGAGGAGGACGCGGGCCGGACCGAGCTGGTCCGCGCGGGCGTGGTGAGCCGCCGGGCGCCGCTCGGCGCGGCCCTGCTGGTGGCCGGGGCGAGCAGCCTGACCGGCGGGGCGCTGACCGCCGCCGCCCTGCTAGCCGCCGGTCTCGAACCCGTCGGCACGCTCGCCTACGGCGCCGCCGTCGTGGTGGCGGGCTGGGTGTTCGCGGGCGTCGGCGCCGTCGCCGCGCAACTGGCGCGCGACGCCCGCACCGCCACGGTCATCGGCCTGTACGCCCTCGGCCTGGCCTACGTCCTGCGCTACGCCGCCGACGCGAGCGACCGGCCGTGGCTGAAGGCCCTGTCGCCGCTCGGCTGGAGCCACCTGGTGGACGCCTACCGGGCCGACCGCTGGTGGCTGCTCGGCGTCTCCACCCTGGCCGCCGGGGGGTTGTGCGCGCTGGCGTACGCGCTGCTCGGCCGCCGGGACCTGGGCTCGGGCGTGCTGCCGGAACGGCCGGGCAAGCAGGAGGCCCCCCGGCTGCGCGGCCCGGTCTCCCTGGCCTGGCGGCTGCACCGCGGCCTGCTGCTGAAGTGGGCGGCGGGGACGGCGGCGTTCGCGGCGATGGGCGGCGCGATGGGCCCGCTGGCCAAGGACGTGCTGGCCCACCCGAGCGTCGTGGTCGCCAACATCACGAACCTGCTCGGCGTCCCCGCGGCGGACGCCCTCGACGGCTACATGTGGTACTACCTGCTGATCCTCGCCTACGGCAGCGCGCTCTACCCGGTGCTCATGGTCGTGCGGCTGCGTACGGAGGAGACCTCGGGCCGCGCCGCCCAGGTGCAGGCCACGCCCCTGACCCGGGTCCGCTGGGCGGCCGGGCACCTGGCGGTGGCCGCGCTCGGCACGGTCGCGCTGCTCGCGCTCGCCGCCCTCGTCTTCAGCGCCGTGTACGCCGCGCTCCTCGGCGACTTCGCCGGCACCGCGCCGCGCTTCCTGGCCGCCGCCCTGAGCCAGGCCCCGGCGGCGTGGTGCGTCGGCGCGGTCTGCGTGGCGGCCTACGGGCTGCTGCCCCGGGCGAGCGTGCCGCTGTGCTGGGCGGCCTGGATCCTGACCGTCCTGCTCGGACAGGTCGTCGCGCCCTTCTACGGGGTGTGGGGCGGCACGCCGTTCGAGCCGTTCCACTACCTGCCGAACATCATGGCGGGGCAGGCGTTCGGCGCGGCGCCGGAGCTGACGCTGCTCGCGCTGACGGCCGCGCTCACGGCCGGCGGGCTGCTCGCCCTGCGGCGGCGCGACGCCGGCTGAGGAGACGTGGCGTCGCGGCGGTATCCGGAATTCTGGCACGAGGGTCAGGCTGAGAGCCGGTGAAGGCGGGTACAACCCGTTCCCCCACGATGAAGGAGGGCCGATGATCCCAGGTTGCGGCTCGTGCAACTGTTCCGACGTCTTCGCCACCGCCAAGCCGCCGTGGTGGCAGACGTCCAGCGAAGCACCCTGAATCACCCGCACCTGCCGCCCGTCCCCCGATCGTCGCGGGGACGGGCGGTTCGCGTGCGGGACGGTCAGGCGCGGCGGCGGGCCCGGTAGGCGGCGACGTGCATGCGGTTGCCGCAGGTGCGGCTGTCGCAGTAGACCCGCGAGCGGTTGCGGGACTCGTCGACGAACACGCGGTCGCAGTCGGGGGCCGAGCAGGTGCGCAGGCGCTCCATCTCGCCCTCCACCAGCAGGTGCGCCAGCGCCACGCCGCAGTCGGCGGCCACGTGCTCGGCCAGGGAGGCGTCGGTGGCGAAGTAGTGCACGTGCAAGGGGTGGCCGTCGTGCTCGGTCAGCCTGGGCGTGATGCGCGTCTCGGCGAGCAACGCGTTGAGCGTGCGCACGGCGCTCGCCACGTCGGAGGCCGTGAACACCCGGTGGAACGCCTCGCGCACCATGCGCACCTGGCCGAGGTCGCGGGCCGTCAGCGCGCCGATGCCGCTGATCTGCCGGGACTCCACGAAGGCTTGCAACTCGGCCAGGCTGGCCAGACCGTCGTCGCCGCCGGTGGACGGCGAGGTGTTGACCAGGTCGACAACGGTCGCCAAAGAATGCACCATGTCATGGCCAAACGGCATGTTGACTCCTGTCGGGGCCGGTTCTAGCGTGGTCGCAGCGTATCTCTCCCATGGGACTCCGGGGGTTTCCGTGAGTGCATATCGGCGTATCGTCCTGATCGCGATCGCCGGAGCACTGATCATCTCCACCTCCGCGCCCCTGGTGCGGCTGTCCGGGGCGTCGCCCGCGACGTCGGCGTTGTTCCGCTGCGCGTACGCGGCGCCGCCCATGCTGCTGCTCGCCTGGCTCGAACGGCGGAAGCTGGGGCCCCTGCCCTGGGGGAACGCCCTGCCGGCCTGGGCGGCGGGCGTGCTGTTCTCCCTCGACCTGCTGTTCTGGCACCAGTCGATCAAGCTGGTCGGCGCGGGCCTGGCGACCGTGCTGGGCAACCTGCAGGTGTTCATCGTGGCCTTCGCCGCCTGGGGCCTGTTCCGCGAGCGCCCGTCCAACCGGCTCATGGCGAGCACGCCGATCGTCTTCGGCGGGGTCGTGCTGATCTCCGGGGTGTTCGACGGCGCGGCGTACGGGCTCGACCCCGTCATGGGCGCCGTCACCGGGCTGGCGACCTCCGTCGTGTACGCGGCCTACCTGCTGCTCATGAAGGCCGGGCCGGGCCGGACGGCCGGGCCCCTGGCGCACGCGACCGTCGTGGCCACCGTGCTGATCGCCGTGCTCAGCCCGCTGTTCGGCGGCGCCGACCTGGCGCCGGAATGGCCGGCGCACGGGTGGCTGCTGCTGCTCGCGCTGGGGCCGCAGGTGGCCGGATGGCTGCTGATCACGTACTCGCTGCCCAGGCAGCCCGCGGCGCTCACGGCGCTGCTGCTGCTCGTGCAGCCGATGACCACGGTCGCCATCTCCACGCTCACGCTGGGGGAGCGGCCCTCCGCGCTGCAGCTCGCCGGGTGCGCCGCCGTCGTGCTCGGCGTGCTGTACGGCTCCCGCGGCCCTCAGCCCACGCGGGCCGGCGCCGAGCAGGACGAGCAGGTGCCGAAGACCTCGACCGTGTGAGTGATCTCGGTGAAGCCGTGGTCGCTGCCGACGGCCTCCGCCCAGCGCTCGACGGCCGGCCCGGCCACCTCGACCGTGTGCCCGCAACGGCGGCAGACCAGGTGGTGGTGATGGTCGTCGCTGGCGCACGCCCGGTAGACCGACTCGCCCTCGTCGGTGCGCAGCACGTCGACCTGGCCGCAGTCGGCCAGCGCCTGCAGCGCCCGGTAGACGGTGGTCAACCCGATCTTGGCGCCGTGCAGGCGCATCTCTGCATAGACGTCCTGGGCGCTGCGGAACCCCTCGCTGCGGCGAAGGGTGTCGTGCACGGCATCGCGCCTCGTCGTCATGCGACCTCCTCGACACGGACATGTGGTCGCCGGCTCACTGGGGACTCCTGGATACGGCCTCGCCGTACGAATTTACCGACAGCCAGGGCCAGGACGAAGCCGGCGAGGGCGAGAAGCACGATCGCCGCGCCCGGAGGCACCCGCGACGACATCGTCGAGGCCAGCAGACCGCCCACCGAGGCCAGCACGCCGAACAGCATCGCCAGCCCCATCGTGGCCCGGAAGCCCCTGGTGAGCTGCTGGCTCGTGGCCACCGGGATCACCATCAGGGCGCTGACCAGGAGCAGGCCGACCACGCGCATGGCGATGACCACGGTGAGCGCGGCGGTGACCGCGATCAGCAGGCTGAGGAAGCGCACCGGCAGGCCGCTGGCCTTGGCCATCTCCTCGTCCTGGCAGAGCACGAACAGCTCCCTGCCGAAGACGACGACCACGCCGATGACCGCCACGGCCAGCGCGCCGATGATCCAGATGTCCTCCCGCGTGACGCTGGCGATGGCGCCGAACAGGTAGGAGTTCAGCTTGGCGTTGCTGCCGCCGGGGGCGATGCCCATGAGCATGACGCCGCCCGCGATGCCGCCGTAGAACAGCAGGGCGAGCGCGACGTCGCCGCTGGTCCGGCCCCGGGCCCTGACCAGCTCGATCGCCACCGCGCCCAGCACCGAGACGACCACGGCCGTCAGCACCGGCGCCGTGCCGGTCAGGAAGCCCAGCGCCACGCCGGTCAGCGCGACGTGCCCGATGCCGTCGCCGAGCAGCGACAGCCTGCGCTGCACGATGAACGTGCCCACCGCGGGCGCGCACAGCCCCACCAGCAGCGCGGCGATCAGCGCGAGCTGGAAGAGGTTCTCCTGCAGAAGGTCGATCATCGCGGTTCTCCCTGCCAGCCGGTCAGCGGGCCGGCTGGCGGCTCCTCAGCGTGCGGATGCTGGTGCTCGTGTCCCGGCCTGGCGCACTCGCCCTCGGGCCGCGGCGGCTCGCCGTCGTGCGCGACGCGGCCCTCGCGGACCACGACGCCGCGGGTGATCAGCGGCTCCAGCGGGCCCAGCTCGTGGGCGACCAGGACGATCGTCTTGCCGTCGCGGACCAGGCCGCCCAGCGTGTCGGCCAGGAGCTGCTGGGTCTCGGCGTCGACGCCCGCCGTGGGCTCGTCCATCACGTACGTGTCGGGCTCCCCGGCCAGGGCGCGGGCGATGAGCACGCGCTGCTGCTGGCCGCCCGAGAGCGACTGCACGGGGTCGCCGGCCCGGCCGGTCAGGTCGACCGCGTCGAGGGCGTGCGCGACCGCCGCCCGGTCGGCCGCGCTGGTCCTGCGCAGCCGGCTCTGCCTGGCGACGCGGCCCGAGGCCACGACCTCGCGGACGGTGGCGGGCACGCCGCCGCCGACCTGGAGGCGCTGGGGCACGTAGCCGATGCGCCACCAGTCGCGGAACCGGGCGGGCGGGGAGCCGTACAGGAGGGTCTGGCCGCCGGACAGCGGGGTGAGGCCGAGCAGCGCGCGGACCAGGGTGGACTTGCCCGAGCCGTTGGCCCCCAGGAGGGCCACCACCTCGCCGGGGCAGACGGTCAGGTCGACGCCGCGCAGGATCTGCCGGCCGTCGAAGCTGACCCGGCCGCCGGTCATCGCGAAGGCCGTCTCGCTCATGCCGCACACCCCAGAGCCGTCCGGAGGGTCTTGAGGTTGTCGCGCATGGCCGTCAGGTAGTCGCCGGCGGGCTTGCTCTCCAGCGGGTCGAGCACGGCCGTCTTCGCGCCGACCTCGCCGGCCAGCACCTCGGCCACCTTCGGGCTCACCAGGGACTCGGTGAAGATCGTGGTGGCGCCCTCGGCCCTGGCCAGCGCGGCCACCTCCGACAGGCGCTTGGGCGACGGCTCGGTCTCGGGGTCGAGCGTGATGCCGACCTGCTTGAGCTTGTAGCGGTCGGCCAGGTAGCCGAACGCCTCGTGCGCGGTGACCAGCGTCTTGCCGGCGCAGCCGGCCAGGCCCTTGGCGAACTCCTGGTCGAGGCCGCCCAGCACGCCCGCCGCCGTGGCGGCGCGGTCCTTGTACGCCTGCGCGTGGGCGGGGTCGGCGGCGGCCAGCCGCTCGCCCAGCTTTCCGGCGACCGTGGCCAGCCGGGACGGGTCGAGCCAGATGTGCGGATCGTAGGAGACGCCGTGCTCCTCCGCGTGGCCCTCCTCATCGGCGTGCCCGCCCGCCGGGATCGTCGTGACGACGGCGGCGGCGTCGAAGGCGGTGTCGGCGGAGACGGCGTCGTCGACGGCCGGCTGCACGCCCTTGACGTAGACGGTGAGGGCGGCGTCCTGGAGCTTGGTCATCTGCTGGATGCCCAGCTCCAGGTCGTGCGGCTCGACGCCGGGCGCGGTCAGGACGGTCACGTCGGCGTCGGGCCCGGCCACCTGCTCCGTGAGCCACTGGAGCGGGTAGAAGGCGGCGATCACCGCGGGCCTGCCGCCCGCGGCGGTCTCGGTGCTCTCCGCGGCCCCGGCGCCACAGGCGGACGTGGCCAGCAGGGCTGCTCCGGCGAGGAAGGTTACGGCGCGCATTGGGGGCGTACGGGACATCACGCCCTCAAGTATGGAGAAAATGAAAATGATTGTCAAAATCTCCGGCGGGCCGGACTAGAACGGCGGGCCGGACTAGAACGCCCCAAACCGGTCAGCCGCCAGGAGCGCCAGGAAGACCAGCATCACGACCCGCAGCAGCCGCCCGCCGATGCCCAGCGACGGCCACGACAGGTACGCCAGCCACCCGACGAACGCCAGCACCACCAACGCGGCCACGCCGCCCAGCCAGTTGGCCAGCGCGAAGGCGGCCAGCAGCAGGATCACCAGCACCGTGGGGGCCGCCCACCTGGGCACCTGCGTGAACAGAAACGTCATCGGGACCGCGCTGCGCCGCTCGACGGCCTTGCGCGCGCCGCCCGCGCCCGGCGTGAAGAACTGCTCGCCCTGGGGCAGCGGGCGCTTGTTTTTGGAGGCCACGTCGAGAGCCTATGGGAGTTCGCCTGACAGCAGGGTGCGCACCTCTAGGCTGGGCTGGTGCTCGCCGTGATCCGATACACCGTGCCAGAGTCCCAGTCCCAGGACTTCCTCAAGCAGGGCCACGCCATCCTCGACACCTTCGCCGCCCAGCCGGGTTTCCACCGTGGGCGGCTGGCCCGTTCGGTCGACGAGCCCAACCTGTGGGCGCTGGTCAGCGAATGGGAGGGCGCCGGGTTCTACCGCAGGGCGCTGTCGGCCTCCAGGATGGTCATGTACCCGTTGATGATCCTCATGGTCAACGAACCCAGCGCGTACGAGGACGTGTACACGCAAGAGGGTGCGTAGCGATACTCGCGCGCGGGACCGGGTGAGCGTCCCCTAAGCTGGGATCTCACCGAATTCACTCGCCGACCTCCAGCCGGAAAGAGACGCAACCAAAATGGCACGACGCACCGACGTCATGGACACCATCGTCAGCCTCGCCAAGCGCCGCGGGCTCGTTTACCCGTCGAGCGAGATCTACGGCGGACTTCGCGCGTCGTGGGACTACGGTCCTCTGGGTGTCGAGCTGAAGAACAACGTCAAGCGGCAGTGGTGGCTGTCGATGGTCCAGTCGCGCGACGACGTGGTGGGCCTCGACTCCTGCGTCATCCTGGCCCCCGAGGTCTGGCGGGCCAGCGGCCACGTCGAGACCTTCACCGACCCGCTGACCGAGTGCCAGTCGTGCCACAAGCGCTTCCGCGCCGACCACCTCGTCGAGGCGTACGAGGAGAAGAACGGCAAGGAGCCCGAGAACGGCCTGGCCGACATCACCTGCCCCAACTGCGGCAACAAGGGCACCTTCACCGAGCCCCGGCAGTTCAGCGGCCTGCTCAAGACCTTCCTCGGCCCGGTGGAGGACGAGTCGGGCCTGGCCTACCTGCGCCCGGAGACCGCCCAGGGCATCTTCATCAACTACCTCAACGTGCAGCAGTCGGCGCGCAAGAAGGTCCCGTTCGGCATCGGCCAGGTCGGCAAGTCCTTCCGCAACGAGATCACCCCGGGCAACTTCATCTTCCGCACCCGCGAGTTCGAGCAGATGGAGATGGAGTTCTTCGTCAAGCCCGGCACCGACGAGGAGTGGCACCAGTACTGGATCGACGAGCGGTTCCGCTGGTACTCCGACCTGGGCATCAACAAGGACAACCTGCGCCTCTACGAGCACCCGCAGGAGAAGCTGTCCCACTACGCCAAGCGCACCGTCGACGTCGAGTACCGCTTCAACTTCCAGGGCTCGGAGTGGGGCGAGCTCGAAGGCATCGCCAACCGCACCGACTTCGACCTCACCGCCCACTCCAAGGCCTCGGGCGTCGACCTGAGCTTCTTCGAGCAGGACACCGGTGAGCGTTACGTCCCCTACGTCATCGAGCCGGCCGCCGGCGTCGACCGGGCCACGCTGACCTTCCTGCTCGACGCCTACACCGAGGACGAGGCGCCCAACGCCAAGGGCGTCCTGGAGAAGCGCACGGTGCTGCGGCTCGACCACCGGCTCGCGCCGGTCAAGGCCGCGGTGCTGCCGCTGTCGCGCAACGCCGACCTGTCGCCGAAGGCCCGCGACCTGGCCGCGCAGCTGCGCAGGCGGTGGAACGTCGAGTTCGACGACGCCGGCGCGATCGGCCGCCGCTACCGCCGCCAGGACGAGATCGGCACCCCGTTCTGCATCACCGTCGACTTCGACACCCTCGAAGACCACGCGGTGACGATCCGCGAGCGCGACAGCATGGCCCAGGAGCGCATCGCCATCGACCAGGTCGACTCCTACCTGCGCCAGCGTCTCAACGACTGACCCCGGCCTCACCTGTCAGCGCCGCCCCGGCTCTCCTGCCGCGGGCGGCGCTCGCATTTTCCAGCCAGACCGCAGGACACGCCGGGTCGGTCAGGACAGGTGGCGCCCGAACCAGGTCAGCACGTAGTCGTAGGCCTGCGAGGCGGCCCGTTCGTCGTAGCGGGGGCCCGTGTCGTTGAAGAAGGCGTGGCCGACGCCGGGGACGGTCACCAGCTCGTGGGTGAGCCCGGCCTTCGTCAGCGCCGCCTCGGCCGCGTCCCTGGTGGCGTTGACGCGGTCGTCGTGCTCGGCGTAGATCGCCAGCACGGACGCCTTGGCCTCGGTCAGGTCCGCGTCGTCGGGCAGCGGGCCGTAGAAGGGCGCCGCGGCGGCCAGCCGGGTCTCCCCGGACGACAGCAGCAGCCACGTCATCCCGCCGCCGAAGCAGAACCCGATCATGCCCAGCCCGGCGCCCTCGGCCCGCTTCTCCAACTCGTCGACGGCCGCCTTCATGTCGGCCACGAGCCGTTCCTGGGGGATCTCGCCCAGCTTGGCGGTGACCTGCGCGGTGTCGGCGAACGCGGCCGTGCCGCCGTCCCGGGAGAGCAGGTCGGGCGCCAGGGCCGAGTAGCCGCCGGCGGCCAGGCGGCCGGCGACCGAGCGGATGTGGTCGGTCAGCCCGCGGTTCTCGTGCATGACCAGCACCGCGCCCTTGGGGACGGCGGCGGGGGCCCAGGCGGCCCGCAGGGTGGTCCCGTCGGGGCCGGGGAACGTGATCTCCTGCGTGGGCAGCGGGGCCGGGCCCGCGGGGGAGGCCGTGCCGGACGGCGAGGCCGCGAGCGGCGGAGGCGTGCTCGCCGGGTCGGTGTCGGGAGTGGCGCCGCAGGCGGCGAGGAGAGCAGTGGCGGCGGGGAGGGTGAGCCCGAGGAGGCCCAGGCGGCGCAGGGCCTCGCGCCGCGAGATCAGGCCCTCTACGTGGTCGAGTGCCACTTCTTCTGCCAAATATCGCTGGAAGGGCGTCATGGTCGAAAGATCTAACCGTGAACACCGAAAAATCGTGTAAAGGCGATAGTTATGTGGTTTTTCGCTGGCGTTTGGTGAGGTGGTGCTGGAACCGGGAACGCCGCTCCGGCCCCATGGCGTGACCCCTCATCCGGAACTATGGTCAAGATCATGCGACTGCTGGTGGTCGAGGACGAGGAAGACCTGGTCGACGCGTTACGGGTGGGTCTGGTCCGGGCGGGCTACGCGGTGGACGTGGCCTACGACGCGCCGTCGGCGCACGAGAAGCTGGAGGTCAACACCTACGACCTGGTGCTGCTCGACCTGAACCTGCCCGGCGGCGACGGCTTCGAGCTCTGCCGTTCGGTACGGGCCGCCGGCCGCGGGGTGCGGATCATCATGGTCACCGCCCGCGACCGCCTCGACGACCGGGTGCGCGGCCTCGACGAGGGCGCCGACGACTACCTGGTCAAGCCGTTCGCCTTCCCCGAGCTGCTGGCCAGGGTGCGGGCGCTGCTGCGCAGGGACACCGGCGGCACCGCCGTCCTCCAGGTGGGCGGGCTGCGCATCGACACCGCCCGCATGGAGGTGTCCCTCGACGGCCGCTCCCTGGCCCTGACCCCCAAGGAGTACGGCGTGCTGCACTACCTGATGACCCGTCCCGGCCACGTGGTCTCCACCGAGGAGCTGCTCGAACACGTCTGGGACGAGCACGCCGACCCGTTCACCAACACCGTCCGGGTCACCGTCGGCAACCTGCGCCGCAAGCTCCAGGAGGACGGCCTCATCGAGACGGTGATCAGCCGCGGCTACCGGCTCAGGGAGCCGGCGTGATCCACACCATCCGCTTCCGGCTCACCGTGCTCTACTCGGGGCTGCTGTTCGTGCTGGCCGCGCTGGTGCTGGGCGGCATCTACGTCGCGGTCTCCAAGACCACCGAGGAACGCCCGTACTCGACCGAGTACGCCAAGGCGTACCGCGGCAACCAGTACGTGGGCAAGCAGGAGGTCGTCTTCATCGAGGAGGTCGAGAACGAGGTCAACATCAGGACGCTGGCCACGCTGCGCGACTACTCGCTGGCCACCCTGGCCGGGCTCTACCTGGCGTCCCTGGGCATCGGGTGGGTGTTGTCGGGACGGGTGCTGCGTCCCGTCCGGTCGATCACCCGGACGACGGAGGAGATCCAGGCGACCGACCTGACGCGGCGGATCAGGCTGGGCGGCTCGCGCGACGAGCTCAAGGACCTGGCCGACACCATCGACACCATGCTCGACCGGCTGGAGGAGGCGTTCAGCGCGCAGCGCCGGCTGATCGACGACGCCTCGCACGAGCTGCGCAGCCCCCTGACGATCATCCGGGCCAACGTGGACGCCGTGCTCGCCTCGCCCGACGCCAGCGAGGCGGAGCGGGCCAGGGCCGTGCAGATCGTGGACCGGGCGACCACCCGCATGACCAGGCTCGTGGAGGACCTGCTGGCCAGCGCCCGGCGGCAGGCGACCGCGTTCGCCGACGCCGACCTCGACCTGAGCAGGGTGGCGCGGGAGGCGTGCGAGGAGTACGCGGCGCCGGCCGCCGCCCGCGGCCTGACGATCACCCGCGGGCTGGACCGGAACCTGGAGATGACCGGCGACCAGGACGCGCTGCGCCGGGCCGTGGCCAACCTGCTGTCCAACGCGGTGCGCCTGACCCCGCCGGGCGGCGGCGTCCGGGTGGAGGCCGGCCGGTCGGGCGGCTGGTTGTGGGTCGCGGTCAGGGACGACGGGCCCGGCCTCGGCGTGGCCGAGCAGGAGCGGGTCTTCGACCGGTTCTGGCGCGGCGAGGCCAGCCGGCGCGACCGGCACACGGGGCTCGGCCTGGCCATCGTCCGCCAGATCGTGGAGTCGCACGGGGGACGGGTGGCGGTGTTCTCCAGGCTCGGGCAGGGGGCCACGTTCGTGTTGTGGCTGCCGCCGCGCGACGGCGCGCCGGGCCCGGCGCCCGAGACCAACCCCATCCCCGCCTGACCGCCCGCCCCCGCCTGGCTGACCGCCCGCCCTTCCCGACCGCCCCCGCCTGACCGCCCGCCCGCCCTTCCCGACCGCCTCGCGGGGCCCGCGTCGTGGGCCCGCGCCGGGGGGTCCGCGCCGGCGCGGGCCTGTGCGTCCTACTCCACCACGCGCCCGACGAGCTGCCCGTCCCGCGCCACCGCCACGCAGTACGCCGTGCGATGGCGCGGCCACTCCTCCTCCAGCGGCGGTAACGCGGTCACCTTGACCTCGCCCCGCCTGCCCGGCGCGATCCGCAGCCGCGGCGCGCAGAAGTCCGTGGCCTGCCGCCTGGCCTGCTCGGCGCCCGGCCACGCCCCCTCCGGCACGACGTAGATCATGCCGAACTCGGCCGCGTGCGGGTTGCCGCACGGCACGAGCGTCGCGATCAGGTCGTCGGGGATGGACACGAGGCAGTCGCCCGGCCGGAGCTGGGTCGCGTGCCGCTGTTCCGCTCCCGGCACCGTCGACCCCCCGGAGGGCTCGGGCGTTCCCGAGCCGCAGGCGGACAGCGCCAGGACCAGGCAGGCGGCCATCAGACCTCGGGGCGTCGTGCGGGGCATGCGAGCAGAGTGTCATGCCTCGATCACGTCCATATCGCGGAACGACCCGAGGTGGGTCACGTTGAGCGATCACGACGTCCGCCGCCGGTCGCGGGGGCCGGAGGTCCAGGTAGATCACCGTGTCCGCGGAGGGCTTGGCCGATCCCGCGACGAAGCCTGCACGACGCTTTGGCTTGCCGCGAGCCGCCATGGGCGTCTCCTGGCGGGGCCGGATCCGATTCCCCACCTCTCGCTCCTCTTTCTCAAGAATTGGTGTAAACCAATTGGTATAAACCAATTTATCGGGCAGCGGTCCTATAATTGGATTAGACCTGTCACGGGCGGTTGACCTGCAAAAACGATGACTTAACCGAGGAGTGCAGTTTCATCATCAATTTCGCCGGTAGAGTCCCGGGCAGAAGCGTTGGATTGGAGCTGTGGTGGCCAAGTACGTTTACGACTTCACCGAGGGCAACAGGAATCTCAAGGATCTTCTCGGTGGAAAGGGCGCGAATCTCGCCGAGATGACGAATCTCGGGCTGCCCGTACCCCCCGGATTCACGATCACCACTGAAGCCTGCCGTCACTACCTGACGGAAGGCGCTCTTCCCGACGGCCTGGAGCGCGAGGTCGCCGAGCACCTGGACGCCCTGGAGGCCCAGATGGGCCGCCGGCTCGGTCAGGCCGACGATCCGCTGCTGGTCAGCGTACGGTCGGGCGCGAAGTTCTCCATGCCGGGCATGATGGAGACGGTCCTCAACATCGGGCTCAACGACGAGTCGGTGCACGGCCTGGCCAAGCAGGCGGGCGGCAACGACCGCTTCGCCTGGGACTCCTACCGCCGGTTGATCCAGATGTTCGGCAAGACCGTGCTGGGCCTCGACGGCGACCTGTTCGAGCACGCGCTCGACGAGCTGAAGGGCCGCCGCCAGGACACCGACCTCGACGCGGGCGAGCTGCAGGGTCTGGTCGAGACCTACAAGGGCATCGTCCGGGAGCAGACCGGCAAGGACTTCCCCGCCGACCCTCGCGAGCAGATGCGGCTGGCCGTCATGGCGGTCTTCGACTCGTGGAACGCCCCGCGCGCCATCCTCTACCGCCGCCAGGAGCGCATCCCGGCCGACCTCGGCACCGCCGTCAACATCGTGGCCATGGTCTTCGGCAACGTCGGCAACGACTCCGGCACCGGCGTCGCCTTCACCCGCGACCCCGGCTCCGGCCAGCAGGGCATCTACGGCGACTACCTGCAGAACGCCCAGGGCGAGGACGTCGTCGCCGGCATCCGCAACACCATCCCCCTCCAGGAACTCGAACGCCTCGACAAGCGCTCCTACGACGAGCTGCTGCAGATCATGGAGACGCTGGAGAACCACTACAAGGACCTGTGCGACATCGAGTTCACGATCGAGCGCGGCAAGTTGTGGATGCTCCAGACGCGGGTCGGCAAGCGCACCGCCGCGGCCGCCTTCTGCATCGCCACCCAGCTCGTCGACCAGGGCCTGATCACCCTCGACGAGGCCGTCACCCGCGTCAACGGCGACCAGCTCGCCCAGCTCATGTTCCCCCGCTTCGACGGCGGCGCCGAGAAGAAGAAGATCGCCAAGGGTATGAACGCCTCGCCGGGCGCCGCCGTGGGCAAGGTCGTCTTCTCCTCCGAGCGCGCCGTCGAGCTGGCCGGGCAGGGCGAGGACGTCATCCTCGTCCGCCGCGAGACCAACCCCGACGACCTGGCCGGCATGATCGCCGCCAAGGGCATCCTGACCAGCCGCGGCGGCAAGACCTCGCACGCCGCCGTGGTCGCCCGCGGCATGGGCAAGACGTGCGTGTGCGGCGCCGAGGAGCTGGAGGTCTCCACCGGCGAGCGCAGGTTCACCGCCCCCGGCGGCGAGGTCGTCGCCGAAGGGGACGTGATCTCCATCGACGGCACCACCGGCGAGGTCTACCTCGGCGAGGTCCCGGTCGTGGACTCGGCCGTCGTCGAGTACTTCGAGGGCGCGCAGCCGGACGACGACCTGGTCAGGGCCGTGGACCGGATCATGGGCCACGCCGACTCCGTGCGCCGGCTCCGCGTCCGCGCCAACGCCGACACCCCCGAGGACGCCGCGCGGGCCCGCCGCTTCGGCGCCCAGGGCATCGGCCTGTGCCGCACCGAGCACATGTTCCTCGGCGAGCGCCGCCAGCTCGTCGAGGACCTCGTCCTGGCCGACGGCGACCAGGAGCGGCAGGCCGCGCTCGACGCCCTCGAACCCCTGCAGAAGGCCGACTTCATCGGCATCTTCAAGGCCATGGGCGGCGACCCGGTCACCATCCGGCTCATCGACCCGCCCCTGCACGAGTTCCTGCCGGACCTGGTGGACCTGTCGGTCAAGGTCGCCACCTCGCCCGACGTGACCGACAAGGACCGCAGGCTGCTGTCCGCCGTCAAGAGGCTGCACGAGCAGAACCCGATGCTGGGCCTGCGCGGCGTGCGGCTCGGCCTGGTGATCCCCGGGCTGTTCGCCATGCAGGTGCGGGCGATCGCCCAGGCCGCGGCCGAGGTCCCGGGCGCGCGTCCGGAGATCATGATCCCGCTGGTGGCGTCGGTCCAGGAGCTGGAGTCCGTACGCGAGGAGGCGACCAGGATCCTCGCGGAGACCGGCGTCGAGGCGCTGATCGGCACCATGATCGAGGTGCCGAGGGCGGCGCTGACGGCGGGCCAGATCGCCGAGGCCGCCGAGTTCTTCTCCTTCGGCACGAACGACCTGACCCAGATGACCTGGGGCTTCAGCCGCGACGACGTCGAGGCCGCCTTCTTCTCGCGCTACCTGGAGCTCGGCATCTTCGGCGTCAGCCCGTTCGAGACCCTGGACCGCGACGGCGTCGGACGGCTGGTCAGGATCGCCGTCGAGGAGGGCCGCGCGGCCCGCCCCGACCTGCACGTCGGCATCTGCGGCGAGCACGGCGGCGACCCCGACTCGGTGCACTTCTGCCACGAGGTCGGCCTCGACTACGTCTCCTGCTCCCCGTTCCGCATCCCGGTGGCCCGGCTGGAGGCCGGCCGCGCGGCGCTGACCGACACCGACTCCGACACCCGCTGACGAGCGCGGCGGCCGGGGCCCCTGCCCCGGCCGCGCCTACCCGCGGCGCCGGTTGGCCAGCGCCACGGCGGTGAACACCACGATCCCGATCAGGAGGAAGAAGAGCACGAAACCGATGATGATCTCCGGGACGCCTAAGTTCACGGGGGTTCCCTCCCTGCCGGCGCCCCCTGGAGGAGCGCTCCTTGCGACGGATCGTAGGAGCGCCCGGTTGAAGATCTGTTGATTTCCTGTCCATGAACCCCGGAGATCGCGCGAAAAGCGGCTTTTGGGATACTTTCCGCCATGAAAGATCTCCTGGAATGGGAGCTGCGGCCCGCCGGGCCGGACGAGGTGGAGGCCATCGCGGAGCTGCGGGCCACGGTGATGCGCCCCGACCTGGAACGGCTGGGCCGCTTCGACGAGCACCGGGTACGACAGCGCTTCCGCGACTCCTTCGCTCCCGGGCACACCTCCGTCATCCTGGCCGGCGGCGCCTTCGCCGGCTGCGTCACCCTGCGCCCCGCCGAGGACGGGCACTGGCTGGAGCACTTCTACCTCGCCCCCGCCGTCCAGGGACGCGGGCTCGGCTCGGCCGTCCTGCGGGCGCTGCTGGACCGCGCCGACGCCGAGCGCGCGACCGTGCGCCTGGTCGTCCTGCGGGGCAGCGCCGCCCAGCGGCTCTACGCGCGGCACGGCTTCACCGTCGAGGGCGAGGACCAGGTCGACGTCCTCATGGTCCGCCGGCCGGACGCCGGGCAGCCCGCGACCCGCTAGCGGGGCAGGGCCTCCTCGGCCGGCACGTAGTCGTGCCGCATCCCGTGGTCGCCCAGCCACTGCCGCAGCCCGGCCACGGCCTCCGGATCACCCGCCACCCTGGCCGCGTACTCGGCCAGGGCCACCTCCTCGCCGTCCTCGAACAGCAGCCGGGCGGGGCCCGACCAGGACAGCGTCCACCTGGCCTCGCCGAGCTGGATCAGCACCGCCTCCAGCGCCTGTCCCAGCACCCCGGCGAGCAGCGTCTCCGACGGCTTCCAGCCCAGCTCGCGCAGCCGCTCGGCCAGCTCCGCCTGGCGGCCCCTGGCGATCGCCTCGAAGGCCGCGTCGAGGTAGGGCCGCGTCGCCCCCATCACCCGCTGTCCCGCCACCGCCAGGTCGTGCAGGGCCTCGGCGTTGCGCGCGGCGTACATGCCCTGGGCCACCAGCTCGTCCCACGGCACCGGGCGCAGCCCGGCCAGCGCCTCCGGCGTCCACATCGACCGCTCGACCGCCTCGGCCGCGACGTCGGGGTCGCGCAGCAGCGTCAGCGCCGGACGCGGGTCGGGGACGTGCTCGGGCTCGGGCAGCACCGCGATGGCGGCCAGCCGGTCGGCCAGGCTGGGATGGGAGTCGTACGGCGAGACCTCCTCGGGCCGCTCGCCCAGCCGGGCGATCTCGGCCCGCCGGCCGGGGTCGTTCATCAGCGCGTGGAAGCCGCCGAACACCGAGGCGGGCCGGGTGCCGCCCACGCCGGTCAGCGACAGGTAGTCGCCGGCGTACAGGTCCCACCCCAGGGAGGTGTCGTGGATCTTGCGGAGCGCGCCCGACATGGCCTGGCGCCCGCCGATCGCCACCGCGAACTCGTCGGCCTCCAGCTCCTGGCGGCGCGACACGGCCTGCGACACCCGCAGGTAGAGCTTGGCGTACCCGGCGAAGAGCCGTTGAATGATCGGATGGTTGCCCAGCCCCTGCACGGTCGCGATCAGCGAGACCCGCCCCCGGTAGACGGGCGCGCCGAGCCGCGTGTGCGCCCCGCTGTAGTGGCCCAGCTCGTGCCCCAGCACGGCGCGCAGCTCGTCGACAGTGAGCGTCTGGAGCAGCGGCAGCCCGATGAACATGCGCCGCCGCGTCGCGCGCAGCCCCAGGAACCGGGTGTCCTCCGAGACCGCCGCGTTCACCTCGGGGACGAGCCGGATCTCGTCGGGCGGCGCGGTGCGCACCCGCCGGGCCAGGTCCTCCACCGCCTGCCAGAGCGCGGGCTCGTGCTCGCGCCCCACCGGCACGCCCGGCAGCTCGCCCCCCTGGTTCCTGCCCACCATGAACAGCGCCCGCACCAGCGCGCCCGCCGCCAGCGTGAGCACGATCGCGACCTTCAGCGCCGCGGCGTGGAAGTCCACCAGCAGCAGGACGTCGAAGAACACGGCGGCCACCAGGATGACGCCGACCAGCACGTAGAAGCCGGCGAGCAGACTGAAGGCCAGCACCGCTCGGAACGCTGTCGTCATGGGGGAGGGCTCCCGGGGAAGGGGTTCTCGCGAGGCTCGACACTAGCGGAGACAGGAAACTGGATAAAATCACTGCACCAATGTCGTACTACGACGAGCACGACCAGGAACGATGGGTCCCGGAACCACCCGGCAACCCCGGCCGCGGTGCGTTCGAACGCGACCGCGCCCGCGTCC
Source organism: Nonomuraea sp. NPDC004702 (assembly GCF_053601695.1). NCBI lineage: Bacteria > Bacillati > Actinomycetota > Actinomycetes > Streptosporangiales > Streptosporangiaceae > Nonomuraea > Nonomuraea sp. NPDC004702. The sequence goes on along the minus strand of NZ_JBSGCE010000004.1, from coordinate 281,780 downwards.
TGCACAGCGCCGCGCTGCGCAGGCTGGCGGCCAAGACCCAGGTCGTGGGCCCCGGCGAGACCCTCGGCGGCGGCCAGCACATCCCGCGCACCCGGCTGACCCACTCCCTCGAATGCGCCCAGGTCGGCAGGGAGATGGGCGCCACGCTCGGCGTCGACCCCGACCTGGTCGAGACCGCCTGCCTGGCCCACGACCTCGGCCATCCGCCGTTCGGGCACAACGGCGAGGTCGCGCTCAACGCGCTGGCCACCTCGTGCGGCGGCTTCGAGGGCAACGCCCAGAGCCTGCGCCTGCTCACCAGGCTGGAGGCCAAGGTCCTGACCGACGACGGCCGCAGCGCCGGCCTCAACCTCACCAGGGCCGCACTCGACGCCGCCGTCAAATACCCCTGGACGTGCGAGAAGTCCCCGAAGTTCGGCGTCTACCACGACGACCTGCCGGTCTTCGAGTGGATCAGGGACGGCGCCCCGGAGGGCCGCGTGAGCTTCGAGGCCCAGATCATGGACTGGGCCGACGACGTCGCCTACTCCGTCCACGACCTGGAGGACGCGCTCCACTCCGGCCACGTCACCCCCGAGGCGCTCCAGTCGCCCGTGGAGCGCGGCGCGGTGGCCCGCGTCACCCGCGCCTGGTACGCGCCCGGCGCCGACCTCAACGAACTGGAGGAGGTCTTCGCCAAACTGATCGCCGACCCGCTGTGGCCGCGCCGCTTCGAGGCCACGCTCGCCGACCTGGCCGGCCTCAAGGCGCTCACCAGCGGCCTGATCGGCCGGTTCTGCCGCTCGGCCCAGACCGCCACCAAGGAGGTCCACGGCGCCCGCCACCGCGCCGACCTCGTCGTGCCGCGCGCCACGCTGCTGGAGTGCGCCCTGCTCAAGGGCGTCACCGCCCACTACGTGATGACCACCGAGGGCCACCACGCCAACCAGGCCAGGCAGCGCGAGCTGATCACCGAGCTGGCCTCGCTGATCACGCTCGGCGCCCCCGCCACCCTCGAACCCGCCTTCCGCCCCGCCTTCCTGGACGCCCCCGACGACCCCGCCCGGGTGCGCGTCGTGATCGACCAGATCGCCTCGCTCACCGACACCTCGGCCGTGGCCTGGCACCGGCGCCTGTCGAAGTGACGGCAGGCCGCCGAGGCCGGTGAAACCGCCCCCACGAGCGGCTTTGCGGACCTGCCTCGTCGGCGGATACTGCGCGCATGGCTACATATGTCATCGTCGGCGCGGGCCTTGCGGGAGCCAAGGCCGCGCAGACGTTGCGCGAGGAGGGCTTCGCCGGCGAGGTCGTGCTCGCCGGCGCGGAGAGCGAACCCCCGTACGAACGGCCGCCCCTGTCCAAGGAGTACCTGCGGGGCGGCGGCGAGCGGGAGAAGATCTACGTCCACGCCCCCGGCTGGTACGCCGACAACGACGTGGAGCTGCGGCTCGGCCTGCCCGTCACCCGCATCGAGCCCCGCAACCACGTCGTCAGGTTCGCCAACGGGTCCCGGCGGGCCTACGACAAGCTGCTGATCGCGACCGGGGCGACGCCGAGACGCCTGCCCGGCCCCGCCTACTACCTGCGTACCGTCGAGGACTGCGAGGCGCTCAGGCGGCGCTTCGCCGAGGGCGGCAGCGTCATCGTGGTCGGGGCGTCCTGGATCGGGCTGGAGAGCGCGGCGGCGGCCCGCGCGGCGGGCTGCCCGGTCACCGTCGTCGAGCCCGAGCCCACCGCGCTCAACCGGGCGCTCGGCCCCGAGCTGGGCGCGGTGTTCGCCCGCCTGCACGCCCGCAACGGCGTGGACCTGCGCTTCGGCACCGCCGTCGCCGAGGTCACCGGCGCCGGCGTGCGGCTCAGCACCGGGGAGCGGCTGACGGCCGACCTCGTGGTGGCCGGCATCGGCGTCGCGCCCGAGGTGGAGCTGGCCCGCGACGCGGGCCTGGAGGTGCGGCACGGCATCCGCACCGACGCCTCCCTGCGCACCTCGCACCCCGACGTCTACGCCGCCGGCGACGCCGCCGAGCCCTTCCACCCCCTGTACGGCCGGCACGTCCGCGTCGAGCACCGGTCGGGCGCGCTCAAGGGCGGTCCGGCCGCCGCCCGCGCCATGCTCGGCCAGGACGTCGTCCACGACGACATCCCCTACCTCTACACCGACCAGTACGACCTGAGCATGGAGTTCACCGGCGACACCGACGGCCACGACGAGATCGTCTGCCGGGGCTCGCTGGAGGACCTGCGGTTCGTCGCCTTCTGGCTGCGCGAGAGCCGGGTGGTCGCCGGCATGAGCGTCAACACCCGGGACGCCGTGCCGGAGATCCAGGAGCTGATCAGGTCGGGCGTCGTCATTGACCGAAAGGAGTTGACGACGGGTCCGCCGTGATCGGATTGTCGTCCTTGGGCTCGGCGGTCCTGCGCGGCTTCCTGGGCTGCTTGGTGGCCTGCGGCACCTTCTTCGACGTGCACTGGACCGCGCAGCGCGGCGTCTCGCCGAGTTTGCCGCGCAGCGCCAGCGTCTCCTTGCGGGGGGAGAGCGTGCGGTTGCCGGAGCGCCAGGCGTCCAGGTAGTCCCACGGCTCGACCATGCCCCGGCGCACCCACCAGTAGGCCGGGCCGGTCTTCCAGGAGATCGCGAAGTACAGGTTCGAGCCGGCGTCGCGGGCGTTGCCCGACCTGCCCACCCGGCCGAGCAGCTGCCCGGCCTTGACCCGCACGCCGGGCCGCACGCCGTCGGCGACGGAGTCGAGGTGGCCGCCGAGGTAACGCACGCCGTCGTCGCCGATGATCGTGACGAACCGGCCCTCGCGGTCGGCGCCCTTGTCGGTGGAGGGCGCCCACCGGTTCTTGACGTTGACCTCGTCCACGACGCCGTCCACCGGCGCGACGAACGAGCAGCCCTGCGGGGCCCAGATCGTCGTCTTGGGCAGCACCAGCAGGCTGCGCTGGTAGGTCGTGCCGCAGCCCTTGACCGGGAACGTGTAGGTGAACTTCGACAGCTTGGGCGGCGGCACCTTGACCGGGTCGTCCCCCTTGGGCGGCTGCTCGGCCTGCTGCTCGCCGTCCTGGCCGGACGGGCCGGGCGAGGGGATGGTGGCGGTGACCGCCGGGGTGACGGTGGGCGTGCCCGTGGGCGGGGCCGTGGAGGGCGACTGGGCGCTGACGCCCGCCACCCCGGTCGCCTGGGCGCAGGCGCCGGTGAGCAGCACGGCGCCGGCCACAACCGCCCACCGCACGATATGCCCGGAATGCATAGTCTTCCTCACCCGTGTCACCGTTTCCACCGACAACCCTCACCTTTGTAGCCGACCACGGGACTCCGCATCACCAGTTTCCCGCTTTAGCAACCCAGAGGTGACGCGCGTCTTCCCCGGCCGTCGACAGCCCGTGCCACGCCGTTCACCGGCCGCGGCACACCCCGCGCGGGGCGGAACCGTCGGTCGGGCGGAATAGACTCACCGGCGTGGCTGGCCGGATCCGTGATGTCGACATCGCGCTCGTACGCGAGCGTTCCCCCATCGCCGACGTGATCGGCGAGCACATCCAGTTGCGCAACGCCGGAGGGGGCAACCTCAAGGGCCTGTGCCCCTTCCACGACGAGAAGAGCCCGTCGTTCAACGTCACCCCCGAGCGCGGAATGTACTTCTGCCTCGCCGCGGAGACGCGGGTCATGACGTGGGAGGGCGTGCGCCCCATCGCCGAACTGGCGGGCGGCGTGCACCGGGTGCTGGCCGCCGACGGCACCTGGGTCGACGCGCCGTTCAGGTCGTTCGGCGTGCAATCGCTGATGAAGATCGTGGTGACCCGCAACGGGCAGCGCAAGGAGATCTTCGCGACCCCCGAGCACCGCTGGTTCGTACGATCCGGGCGGCGCCGCGACAAGCGCGCCGAGGTCATCACCAAAGACCTGAAGCAGGGGCACCGCCTGGCCTCGGTGTTCCCCGGGTCGCGCATCAAGCGCACCACCCCGTCCCCGTTCGGCGTGGCCCACGGCATCACCTTCGGCGACGGCACCCGCGCCGGCTCGGGCAGCAGGGCCACGCTCGACAGCGTCAAGGACGCCCAGCTGCTCAAGTGGTTCCCGCTCAGCTTCGTGACGGAGGGCCGGGGCGGGAAGTCGGGCAGGAGCCAGCTCCTGGTCCACCACCTGCCACGGTTCTTCAAGGAGCTGCCCGCGCTCGACGAGTCCGTCTCCTATCTCTACGGCTGGCTCGCGGGCTACCTCGCCGCCGACGGGCACGTCGCCAAAGACGGCACGATCATGCTCAACTGCGCCGACCGGGAGACGCTGGAATACGTCCGGACGATCTGCACAAGGCTTGGCATAGGCACGTACGGCGTCACGGAGCAGGTCCGTGTGGGCTTCCCCGGCCGCGAGCCGAGTTCGATCTTCCGCGTCCACTTCGTCAACGACGACCTGACCGAAGACTTCTTCCTCATCGACGAGCATCGGCTGCGGTTCTCCGGCGCCTCCAAGGCGTTCGCGCGGCGCGGCTGGGTGGTCCAGTCGGTCGAGGAGACCGACCGGGTCGAGGAGGTCTTCTGCGCCACGGTCGAGCACGGGCACGCCTTCGTCCTGGAGGACAACCTCCTCACCGGCAACTGCTTCGGTTGCGGGGAAGGCGGCGATGTGATCACGTTTGTCGAGAAGATCGAGCATCTGCCGTTCGGTGAGGCGGTCGAGCGGCTGGCCCAGCGGGCCGGCATCCAGCTCCAGTACGAGCAGGGCGGCTACGTCCCCAAGCGCGACCACGGCGAGCGGGCCCGGCTGATCGAGGCCCACCGGGTGGCCGCCGAGTTCTACGCCGAGAAGCTGTTCGGGCCCGACGCGGCCCCGGGGCGGCGGTTCCTGTCCGAGCGCGGGTTCGAGCGCGCCGACGCCGAGACGTTCGGCGTCGGGTACGCGCCGGCCGAGTGGGAGGCGCTGGCGCGCCATCTGATGGGGCGCGGGTTCACCGCCGACGAGCTGGTCAAGGGCGGCCTGGCCAAGGAGGGCAGGCGGGGGCCGATCGACCGGTTCAGGGGGCGGCTGATCTGGCCGATCAGGGACGCCACGGGTGACGTGATCGGATTCGGCGCACGCAAGTTGCTCGATTCCGACGATGGTCCGAAATATCTGAATACGCCTGACTCGCCGCTTTACAAGAAGAGCCAGGTCCTTTATGGCATTGATCTCGCCAAACGAGAGATCAGCAAGCGCGCCCAGGCGGTGATCGTCGAGGGATACACCGACGTGATGGCCTGCCATCTGGCCGGAGTTCCGACCGCGGTGGCCACCTGCGGCACGTCGTTCGGCGAGGAGCACATCAAGATCCTGCGCCGGTTCCTGCTCGACCAGGCCGAGTTCCGCGGCGAGGTGATCTTCACCTTCGACGGCGACGCGGCCGGCCAGAAGGCGGCGCTGCGGGCCTTCGCCGACGAGCAGAAGTTCGTCACGCAGACCTACGTCGCGGTGCAGAGCGACGGCCTCGACCCGTGCGACCTGCGGATCAAGCAGGGCGACGCGGCGGTGCGCGACCTCATCGCGAGCCGCGAGCCGCTGTTCCAGTTCGCCATCAGGAGCACCATCTCCCGCTACGACCTGCGCAGCAACGAGGGCAAGATCGCCGCCCTCGACGCGGCGGCGCCCATCGTGGCCGGGATCAAGGACGTCGGCCTGCGCAAGCGCTACGCCATCGACCTCGACCGCTGGCTCGGGTTCATGGACGAGCGCTTCGTCATGCAGCGCATCGGCGAGGTGGCCAACACCCAGCAGGGCCGCCCCCAGCGCGCCCCCAAGGCGGCTCCCGTCGATCCGAGCGTGCGGGTGGAGGGCGAGCTGCTCAAGCTGGCCGTCCAGCGGCCGGCGCTGCTCGGGCCGCGCTTCGACGCCCTCGACCCGCAGGCGTTCACCGCGCCCGACCACGTCGCGCTGCACAAGGTCATCCAGGCCGCCGGAGGCGCCGGCTCGGCCGGTCACGGCGGCCGCGAGTGGGTCGACCGGCTGCTGGAGCACGCTCACGACGAGGGCACCAGGGCGCTGGTGACGCGGTTCGCGGTGGAGCCCGTCCAGGCCGACGCGCACGCCGAGGAGCGTTACGCGGGGGCCATGCTGGCGGCCATCGAGGCGATCGCGGTCGACCGGGCCATCGCCCAGGCCAAGTCCCGCATGCAGCGCCTCAATCCGGTGGAGGAGCAGCAGGAGTACAACAAGCTGTTCGGCGAGCTGGTGGCGTTGGAGCAGCAGCGCCGGGTGCTGCGCGAGCGCGCCGCGGGAAGCTGACCGCCGGGGCGTTTTGATAACAGTTCGGCAGCGGGGACGGGCGGTGAACCGGGTGGTTCGCGGGGAATCCCGGCCGGTCCGCGCTGCCGTAATGGGGCATCTCCGGCGTCTTCCGGGCAGCGAAAGAGATACGTCCGGCCGGCGGACGTCGCCGGACGTGGGATTCCAGACCGCGTAATTGACTTTTCTTTCCTGATCAAACTCGGGCCAAACCTTTACTCGATCTCAATTCGGTAATGCTGATCGTCTTACCTTCCGCAACAAAAATGGGTCTGCCATTTGATGGAACCAATACTGCAGACTGTCTCCCGTGGGTGCATCGGTGCTGCCAAGCGGGCCGCCATCGGTAGATCAGGTGGCGGACCTCGTCGCGAAGGGAAGGGAGCGCGGAAGCGTAACCGTCGATGACGTCGCCGCCGCGCTTGACCGATCCGAGCTGCCGTCCGACGCGCTGGAACGCGTCGTGCGGATGCTCGCAGAGAACGGCGTGGAGGTCCTCGAGCCCCAGGGCGACGAGGAGTCCACCCGCGCCGATGAGGAGGACGTAGGCAAGCGGGCGCCGACCAGCGATCTCGTCCGTATCTATCTGCGGGAGATCGGCCGCGTCCCCCTGCTGACCGCCGAGGAGGAGGTGGAGCTCGCCAAGTCGATCGAAGCCGGCCTGTTCGCCGAGGACAAGCTGGCCAACGGGGTCTCGCGTCTGGCCTTCCCGGAGTTCAGGGAGCTCGTCTGGCAGGGCACCAGGGCCAAGCAGCGGCTGATCGAGGCCAACCTCAGGCTCGTGGTGTCGATCGCCAAGCGGTACGTGGGCCGCGGCATGCTGTTCCTCGACCTGATCCAGGAAGGCAACCTCGGGCTCATCCGGGCGGTCGAGAAGTTCGACTACACGAAGGGCTACAAGTTCTCCACCTACGCCACCTGGTGGATCAGGCAGGCGATCACCCGGGCGATCGCCGACCAGGCGCGCACCATCCGCATTCCGGTGCACATGGTGGAGACCATCAACAAGCTCGTCAGAGTGCAGCGTCAGCTCCACCAGGACCTCGGCCGCGAGCCCATCCCCGAGGAGATCGCCAAGGAGATGGACCTCCCGGTCGACCGCGTGGTGGAGATCCAGCGCATCGCCCAGGAGCCGGTGTCCCTGCAGTCGCCGATCGGCGAGGAGGACTCCGACCTCGGTGACTTCATCGAGGACGCCGACGCCGTCGTGCCCATGGAGGCCGCCGCCTTCATCATGCTGCAGGACCAGCTCGACGACATCCTGGCCACGCTGTCCGACCGCGAGCAGCGCATCATCCAGCTCCGCTTCGGCCTGGCCGACGGGCATCCGCGCACGCTGGAGGAGGTGGGCAGGGAGTTCGGCGTGACGCGCGAGCGCATCCGGCAGATCGAGTCGAAGACCCTGGCCAAGCTCCGCCACCCGACGCGCGCGCAGATGCTCAGGGACTACCTGGACTGACCCTTCGACCCCGCGACGGGCCCGGCGAGCGTGCCGGGCCCGTCCGCATGCCGGGCGGCGGGCTCAGGAGCAGCCCTCGAACGCATGCCGGGCGGCGGGCTCAGGAGCAGCCCTCGAACTGCGGCACGGCGATGTTGGTCAGGTCCAGGCCCGCCTTGCCGAACCACTTGTGCAGCAGCTTGCCCGCGGTCCCGTCCTGGTACATGTCGGTGATCGCCCGGTTCACCGCCTCGCAGCCCGGCACGTCGTTCTTGTGCAGGCCCACCCCGCTTCGCTGCTCGTTGAACTGGGCGTTGGCCAGCCGCAGCCCCGACCCGTCCTGGTTGGCCAGGCCGGCCAGGATCACGTCGTTGGTGGTGACCGCGTCCACCTGCCGGTTCTTCAGCGCGCTCAGGCACGTCGCGTAGTCCTTGAACGGCACCAGCTTGGCCGCCACGCTGCGTTCCTCCACGACCCGCTCGGCGGCGTTCGAGCCCTCCACCGCGCAGATCCGGCGGCCCTTCAGCTGCCGGACGTTGTCCACCTTGTCGTCCGGCCGCGTCAGGATGTCCTGGTAGGAGATGTGGTACGGCCCCGCGAACAGCACCTTCGCCTTGCGGTCCATGCTGATCGTGTACGTCGCCACCACCATGTCGGCCCGCCCCTGGACCAGTACCTTGTCCCGGTCGCCTGCCAGCACGGGGATCAGCTTGAAGTCCTTGCCCAGCCGCTTGGCCACGTACCGCGCGACGTCGACGTCGAAGCCCTCGAAGGTGCCGTCCGGCTTGCGGAAGCCCACCGACGGCAGGTCGGGGCGGACGGCGATGACGATGGAGTCCTTGTCGAGGATCGACTCCCGGCCGCCGGTCCCGCAGGCCGCGGCGGCCACCGCGGTCAGGGCCAGGGCCGCTATCAGTGCCCGCTTCAACGGTACTCCTTGAGTCTCGGCCACACCCCGGCGATCATCAGCAGCCCGATCCCGGCGATCGCGAACGGCAGCAGCCGCCACAGGTTGTCCAGTGCGTTCTCGCCGGCGTCGATGGCCTGGTCGAAGGTGCGCTCGTGCCGTTCGGCCAGGGCCACCAGGGCCCGGTCGTAGGCGTCGAACGCGGCGGTGACCGGCCCGAGCTTGGCGGTCACGGCCTCGGCGGTCCTGCCGTCCAGCGCCAGCGCCCGGAAGGAGGTGTCGGCCTGCTGGAAGGCCCGGTACGCGTCCAGCACCCGGGTGCCCTCCGGACCGGTCAGCTCGGGCCCCAGCATGCCGCGGGCCGCGCCGGCGTCGGCGGCCACCTTCGCGTGGTACTGGGTGAGGTTGCCCGACTCGAAGTAGACGACCGTCTGCGACTTGTCCAGGAACGTGTGCTCGTAGGTGTCGGCGCGGTCCTTGTCGAGCAGGTACCGGCTCTGGTCGCCCTGCATGCTGTTGCTGATCGCGCGGGCCTTGGCCAGCGTCAGGACCGAGTCGAAGCCCTGTGTCTTGGCCGTGCGCAGGTCCGTCTGGTCCTGGCCGAGCACGTTCACGCCGAGGATCAGCGAGACCACGGTGGCCAGCGTGGCGACCAGCAGCGCCGGGCCGAACACCCGGCGGAACCGCCGGGCCAGGAAGATCTGGAGCCAGATCAGGCAGCCCAGCGCGAGCAGCCCGGCCAGCAGCACCGCGGAGCGCAGCAGCGGGACCATGGCGTTCTTGTCGTCGTAGGTGCGGCGGACGATCGTGCCGCTCTCCAGGGTCAGGTTGTAGGCCTGCGGCAGCAGCACCAGCCGCATCAGGTCGGTGGCCTGCCGGTAGGTGCCCACGACGGTGTCCGGCGGCGCGCCGGGCGCGTGCCGGGACTGCTCGTTCAGCAGCAGCGCCTGCCCGGCGAGCCGTTCGTAGCGGCCGAGGCCGTCGAGCACCGACTGCACGGTCCGCCGTTCGGCGGCGTTGTCGCCGGCCAGCTCGAACGCCTTCAGCAGCGCCTGGTTGGCCTCCGTGCGCCGCCGCTCGTACCGGTCGACGGCCTCGCGGCGCTGCTGGCCGTACTGGTCGCCCATGACCAGCGCGTTGGCGACCTGGGCGTCCATGTCGCTGAGCGCCAGGTAGAGCCCAGCGGTGGCGACGACCTGCGGCCCGGCGTCGCGGCCGATGACCTGCAGCCCGTCGCCGGCGGTCAGGCTGCCCACCCCGAGCGCCGCGAACAGCAGCGCGAGCGCCGCCACGGTGACGCCGGAGATGACGCGGATGCGGCCGGGCACGCTGCGGCGCGGCAGGGGGGCGGGGGCGCCCGCCGGGACGACGGCGCCCGGGTTCTGCACCAGGGTCACGGTGTGCCCTCCCTGATGGTGATGACGGTCCAGGCGCCCAGGTGGATCCGGTCGCCCGGACCGACCCGGACGGGCGTGTTGATCTCCACGGCCCTGCCGTTGACCTGGGTGCCGTTGGCCGAGCCGGGGTCCACCAGCGTCCAGGTGCCGTCGGGCTGGGCCAGCAGCACGGCGTGCAGGTGCGACACGCCCGGGTCCTCGGGCGGGCCGGTCAGGTCGATCTCCGGCGCCAGGTTCCTGGCCTTGCTGCGCCGTCCGATGCGCACCTGCTCGCCGACCAGCCCGAACGAGCGCTCGGGACAGTACGGCGGGAAGGCCATGCGCGCCGCGTCGGGACCGCCCTCGGCGACCACCTTCTCGTAGTAGGTGCGGTCGGCGGCGGCGACCGCCTCCCACCGCGCCCCCCGCACCGGGAGCGGGACGCCGCCCCCGCCGCCGGTGAAGTCGTGCCCGCACACCTCGCAGAACTGCCCGGCGCGCGGCGTCTGGCAGACCGGGCAGGCGTCGTCGCCTCCGCCGGCGGCCGCCGCCGGCTGGGGCTGGGACGCGGCGGGCGTCCCGGCCATCTGCGCGCCGCAGACGTCGCAGTAGTCGTCGGAGCCGGAGGCGTGCCCCTGGGGACAGGTCGCCATCAGCCCTCGCCCTTACGCAGCCGGCTGGTGCGGACGGAACCGGTGTCCAGCTCGATCTCGTCGGCCTTGTCCACGTTCCTGCGCAACCGTGCGGTGCCGGTCGCGGGATCGATCTCCACGACCTTCTCCAGCAGCCGGGCGGTGTCCTCGCGGCCCGACTCCGCGGCCAGCTCCCTGGCCTTGGCCAGGCGCGCGGTGGCGGCCTCCACGTCCCCGGCGGCGCGGGCGCTGAGGCCGTCCTGGATGAGCTCGTGCAGCTCGGCCTGGCCGGTGTAGTGGGCGACCTTCCGGTTGATCTGGGTGGACTGCGCCAGGTCGTCGGTCCACTGGGCCAGCACGTTGCCGCTGGCCACGACGTCCTGGGTGTCGGGGCGCACCAGCTTCACCCAGCCCGCCCTGATCTCCTGGCCGATCTGGCCCGGCGGCACCTCGACGCACAGGTGGTACTCGCGTTCCTCCTGGCCCCACGAGCCGGTCGGGTAGTCGCCGGTCAGCGGGTTGACGTCGGTGCGCTTGCCGGTCAGGTCGAGCAGCGTGGGGGAGACCTGCTTGACGAACTTCAGCTTGGCGGTCTGCGGCACCCACACCCGCAGCGACAGGTCCGCCACGGTCTTGCTCATCGACGTCTGCGTCACCCGGCGGAAGAACTCGGCCAGATCGCTCTGGTTCCGTACGAACTCGAACGAGCCGAGCATCGCCTCGGCGACCTTCCGCAGCTCGGCGGGCACCCAGTCGTCGCCCACGCCCAGGCTGTCGCAGACGAACTTGCCGCTCCACCCCTGCAGCACGGCCCCGAACACCTCGGGACGCTCGTTGTTCTGCCCGTCGGTCATCAGCAGCGCGTGCCTGATCGCGTTCGGGTACCCGCTCAGCAGGTGCCCGGCCAGCTTCAGCCACTCGCCGATGGCCGTGCCGCCGTGCGCGAGCAGCCTGCTGATCGCCCGCTCGGCCTCGGCGCGGGTGGCGGGCGTGGCCCTGACCAGGTTGGCGTTGCCGCCGGGGTAGACGACCTTGGCCCGCTCGGTCCCGGCGATCACCGCGAAGTGCACGCCGTCGCGCAGCGCGTGCACGGCCGCCGCCGCGGCCTGCCGGGCCTCGCGGATCTTGCCGCCGCTCATCGAGCCCGAGGTGTCGACGATGATGACCTCGGCCGCCTCGGTGGGCGCGGCCTGGGCGAAGCCGCCGCCGGAGGAGGCCACGGTCAGGATCGCGTGCACCTCCCGGGCGTCGGTGGACAGGTACTTGTTCTGGTCGATGTTCAGCGTGAACGTGGGCTGGTCACCCATGCGTTTCTCCTAGGGGGATGAGAACGATCGTCACGTTGTCCTGGCCGCCGGAGGCCAGTGCGTGGCGCAGCATCTCGCGGGCCATGTCGAGGGGGGTTCCCGGCTGCGGGAACCGGTAGCCGTCCAGGTAGCGCCACAGCCCGTCGCTGCACACCAGCAGCAGGCCGGGCGCCCCCAGGGCGAGCGTGCGCACATGCAGCGACACCTCGCCGGAATCCGCGCCGAGCCACGCGGTGATCTCGCCGGTCGGGACCACGTCGTCCTCGGTCAGCAGCACGCCCTGCCCGGGGGCCTCGCCGGGCAGCCAGTACGCCCGCGTGTCGCCCGCCCAGCTCAGCGTGATCCCGCCGGGGCCGGCGACCGCGGCGACGTAGGTGCAGGCGGGGGCGTCGTCCACGGAGGTCGCCAGGGCGGTCACCGCCTTTCCGGCCAGCTCGAACGCCTCCTGCGCGGAGGCCCCCCTGGCCAGGGCGGCGCCCGCGGTCTCCACCGCCGCGGCCGAGGCCGCGTCGGCCCGCGGCGAGCTGCCCACGCCGTCGCACACCACCGTGATCACGGCGTCGCCGGTGGTCAGCAGCGCCATGGCGTCCTCGTTGCGGGCGCGTCGCAGCCCCTTGTCGGTCACGGCGGCGGCACCGCCGTCCAGGACGATCTCGGCGTGGTCGCGGCCGGTGGGCTGGCGGGCGCCGCACCGTTCGCAGTAGCCCTCCGCGTCCACCGCGGCCGCGCCGCAGGAGGTGCAGACCGGCGCGCCGAGCGCGTGCCCGCACCGCTCGCAGTAGACGTCCCCCTGGACGACGGGGGACGCGCACATCGGGCAGTTCTGGGGGGTGGGTTCGGTCACAGCCACGTCCTCGGTCGTACGGCGTTCGCCTCGTCGATGAGCGCGTGGCGTTCATGGCGGGAGCCGGCCGCCACCGCGAGCTTCCGGTAGATCGACTCCAGCCGCCTGCGCAGCCCCGGTTCGGTGAAGTCGGCCTCGGCCAGCTTCGTCCCGGGCGGCGCGGGGTTGTCGTCCAGCCAGGCCAGCGCGCAGCGCAGCAGCTCGGCGGTGAGCAGGTCGCGGCGGCGCGGGTCGAGGTCGGCCAGGTTGGCCAGCCGTCCGGCCGCGCCGACCAGGTCGGGGGCGGACACCGTGCTCAGGTCGGTCCGGCGGAACACCGAGGCGGCCAGCGCCACCTGCGCCGCCACCCGGTAGCTGGAGGTGGGCGGCACCTCGTCCAGCACGTTGACGCGGCCCGTCCTGGCCAGCCCGAACGCGGCGCTGACGTAGGAGTGGTCGGTCCGCCAGACGGCGTTGTACCAGTGGGCCGACTGCCTGCCGGCGCACTCCAGCGCGAACGCCAGCGCCAGCTTGGGCGCGAGCTCGCCGGGCAGCGCGGACACGCAGGCGTCGAACATCGTCACCGCGGTGTCCGTCTGGCGCGTGGCCAGTGCGAGCACGCCGCGGTACCAGGTCGTCCGCCAGTCGCCGGGGAGCTGCTGTTCCAGCTCCGACAGCGCCACCGGGGTCTCGGCGGCGCCTGCCTCGGCCAGCAGCCTGGCACGCATGAGCCGGGTCTCGGGCGTCGGCGGCATGGCCGAGAGCTGGTCGAACAGCTCCTTGCCGTCGAACCCGAGCAGGCCCGCCAGCGCGCCCGCCGCCGGGTCGAGCGGATCGACGTGCGGCACCGGCAGCTCGACCGCGACCGCGGCCGGGTCGAGCGGCCCGAACACCTCCTGGCGGGAGTCCGACAGCGCCGTCCACACGGCCGAGCGCTCGGGCCCGAACAGGGTCGAGGGCGCCGGGAACGGCACGCCCTCCTCGGCCGCGCTGATCTCCCGCAGCACCCCGACGAGCTGCTCCTCCATCTCCCACGCGCTCTGGAACCGGTCGGCGGGGTTGGGCGCGGTGGCCTTGCGCAGCAGCCGCGCGAACGACTCGTGCCCGCAGTCCTGCGGCAGCGGGCTGGCCACGCCGCCCTTGGCCGGGCTCCAGGACGGGATCGTCAGCACCGCCAGGGTCCTGGCCACCGTGTAGAGGTCGGAGGCCACGGACGAGGGGTGGGTGTCCAGCTCGGGCGCGTGGTAGCCGACCGTCGCCCAGGACGTGCCGGGCGGCGAGCCGACCGGCTGGACGGCGCCCAGGTCGATCAGCTTGAGCCGCCGGCCGACCCGGATCACGTTGGCCGGCTTGAGGTCGCAGTAGACCAGGCCGTTCTCGTGCAGGTAGCCGAACGCGTGCAGGATCTCGCGGCCGTAGATCAGGGCCTCGCGCAGCGGCAGCGGGCCCTGGCGGCGCAGCTCGTGCAGGGACTGGCCGCCGACGTACTCCATGACGATGTAGCCGAGGCCGCCGGAGAGCTGGAAGTTGAGGATCTTGACGATGTTCGGGTGGTCGACCGTGGTGAGGAACTTGCGCTCGGCCTCGGCCGCCGCCAGCGCCTCGGCGTCGTTGGTGTTGAGCAGGCCCTTGAGCACGACCCAGCGGCCGTCCAGGGCCTCGTCGGCGGCCAGGTAGATCCAGCCGAGGCCGCCGTGCGCCAGGCAGCCGAGCACCCGGTACTGCCCGGCCACCATGTCGTCCTTGGCCAGCTTCGGGGTGAAGGAGTACGGCGTGCGGCAGTGCGGGCAGAACCCCTCCGTCAGCCCCGGACGGCCCTGCCGGGACCGGCCCACCGGCTCCCCGCAGGCCGGGTTGGCGCAGAACCGCTTCTCCTCCGGCACCTGCGGATCGGCCATCACGGCCGTCGCCGGATCCCGGTACGGCACGGACGGCAGGTCGGCGATGCCGCCCAGCACCCCGGCCCGCGACCTGCCGCTGCTGCTCACCGGCGAGGTCAGCGACCGGCTCACCGGCTGGGTGTTCACCGGCCCCGAGAGCGGGCCCGAGAGCGGCCCCGAGAGCGACCCGGAAGGCGTCCCCGAGGCCGGGGCCGACGCCTGCCGGGGGACGGACACCGCCGCCGGGGGCGGCGCGGCCGCCGCGTTGCCGCACAGGTCGCAGTAGCCGTCCTCGATGGTGCCGGTGCAGCCCGGCTGCGCGCAGCGGGTCATGGCTTACCTCCGTGTATCGCGCGCTGGTAGGTGTCGACCGCGGCCGCCGCCTCGGTCAGGTCGCAGGGAGCGCTCCACAGCAGGGATCGTGCCCGCTCGAAGCACGCGGTGGCGTCGGGGTCCTCGGCCATGCCCTTGCGCACCGCCATGGCCTGGCAGGCGCCGAGCCGGCCGCGTAACTCGTCACGCCTGCCGACCAGGCCGTACAGGGCCTTGGCGGTGGCCCGCGCCCGGTCGGCGGCCTTCTCCGCCTCGCTCTCCACGCTCGCCAGCCGCCTGGCCCGCACCAGCCAGGCGTCGGCCGAGGCGTCGAGCGCGGCCAGCTCGCCGGTCAGCTCCTCGACCCGGCTGCGCGGGCGGGCCTGCGGCGGCAGGGCGATCTTGACCACGACCGCGCCGTGGGCCAGCCTGGCCTCGCTCTCGGCCGCGCGTACCCGGTCGAGGGCGGCCACCAGGTCCTCGCGGCGCCTGGCGTACTCGCGTTTGACCACGATCGCCTGGTCGATCTCCGCGCGGGCCTCGGCCAGCACGCGGGCGACCCCGCCGAGATCGGGTCCGACGCCCGCGCCGAGCGGGTCGGCGAGCAGGGCCGCGCGCATCCGCCGCAGCTCCGCCTCCTGCGCCTCCAGGCCGGCGCTCTCGCCCAGCTCGCGCTCCAGGTCGCGGATCTCGCGCAGGACGCGGTCGGCGTCGTCGAGCCGGGGCAGGACGGCGTTCCACACGGCGTCGATGTCGTTGAGCGCCGAGGTGACCTCGCGGAAGGCGCCGTCCATGCGGGCGACGGTCTCGTCGAGGGTCAGCCGCTCGTCGGCCTCGGGCAGCAGCGAGCGCTGCTCGACGGGCTTGGCCGCGGCCCGCAGCACGACGGACGTGCCCGACAGCAGCCGGGTCAGCTCGTCGAGCTGCTCGGCCCCGAGTTTCGCGCGCGCGGCCCTGACCTGCTCGGCGTCGCGCAGCACGGCCCGGTAGGCGTCGTTCAGCAGCCACAGCCGGGTCAGCGCGGCCTGGACGGCGGCCCAGCGCTGCCGCGTCACCCCGTCCAGCGTCGCGCCCTTGAGCAGCTGGTACGTGGTGTGGGATTCGAGATCGAGCAGGTCGCCGGAGATCCGGTCACGTTCGTCGGCCCGAGCGCGCAGCGCGTACTCGGCGCCTTCCCTGCTCATGGGTGGTCCCAGACTCATCACGCTCCCCGTGAAGAGGGCCCCCGATGCCCCGTGTCCTACCGGCTCAACGGGAGTCTTGACCGGTTGGTTCCAAAGGGTAGGGGTGACCCTGACTTGTCCCTGATTCAACCCTCGGTCACCTGCAAACGGCTTAACGGATCTCCTACGGTGGAGACATGGCACGCATCCTTCTGATCATCGCCGCGATCATCGTCGCACTGCTTCTCGTCGGCCCGCTCGTGGGTTTCGTCTTCACGCTTCTCAAGTGGGCTCTCATCATCGGCGCCGTCGTCCTCGGTGTCACGTTCGTCGCGAAGTGGGCCAAGAGGCCGTAGCTTCCGCCCGCTTCCCAAGGCATAGTGAGTGAATGGAGGCGCGGCCGGCGGTTGACGATGCCGCGCTCGGGCGCGAGGCCCTGGCCGTGCTCGAGGCGAACTGGACGGGCAGCGGCACCGTGCCCGCGCCGGGTCTCTACCCGCACCAGTGGAGCTGGGACTCCGCGTTCGTCGTCATCGGCCTGGCCAGGCACCGTCCGGAGCGCGCCCGGGAGGAGCTGCTCAGCCTGCTGAGCGGCCAGTGGGCGACCGGCATGGTGCCCCACATCGTCTTCCACACCCGCGAGGCGTACTTCCCCGGGCCGTCGGTCTGGCGCTCGCAGGAGCACGCCTCCGCGCCCCGGGTCTACACCTCCGGGCTCACCTCCCCGCCGCTGCAGGCGCTGGCGCTGCGGTGGCTCTACCGGCACACCGGCGACGTCGCGTTCGTCCGGCGGACGTTCCCGCTGCTCGTCGCCCAGCACCACTACCTGGCCTCGGCCCGCGACCTCGGCGGCGCCGGACTGGCGGCGATCGTCCATCCCTGGGAGTCGGGCATGGACGACAGCCCGGCCTGGGACCAGCCGCTCGCCGCGCTGCCCGCCATCGGTTACGGCTACCGCAACGTTCAGCTGGCCGACCGCCACCCCGACAGCGACCACGACCGCTACGTCTGGCTGGCCATGCGGTACCGCGACGCCGGCTACCGGCCCGAGTACCTGCGCGACGAGCACCCCTTCGCGGTCGAGGACCCGATGTTCAACGGCATCTGGCTCGCCTCCTGCCAGGCGCTGGCCGAGCTGGCGCCGGTGGCGGGGGCCGACCCCGCACCCCACGCCGAACAGGCCGAACGCATCAGGCAGGCCATGCTCGACCGGCTCTGGGACGGCTGCTTCTACCCCCTTGACCTGCGCTCCGGCCGGCTGATCAAGGTCTGCACGGTGGGCGCGTTCGGGCCGCTGCTCGATCCCGGGCTGCCCAGCGACCACCTGCACGCCTGCGTCGAGGTGCTGGAGTCGGCCCGGTTCATGGGCGCGACCGGCTACCCGGTGCCGAGCTGCGAGATCCGCGCCGCCCAGTTCGACCGCACCCGCTACTGGCGCGGGCCGTCCTGGGTGAACACCAACTGGCTGTTACGCCGGGCCGCCGCCGTCCACTCGCTCGACCAGCTCGGCCGGCAGCTCGCCAACGGCACCCTGCGGCTGGTCCGGCAGGCCGGGTTCCGCGAGTGCTTCGACCCGTTCGACGGCAGCGGGCGCGGGTGCAGGGACTTCTCCTGGAGCGCGGCGCTCACCCTCGACCTGCTCGCCGATACCGTGGAGATATGAGCATTCTTCGCCGCCTGCCCGCCGACGTGCGCCGATCCCTGGACACCCGGCCGGGGGAGCGGGTGCTGACGTTCACCGAGACCGCCGACGGTCACCTGGTGGCCACCAACCTCGCCCTGTTCCTGTCGGACGGGACGCGGGTGCCGTACGAGGAGATCGACAAGGCGTCCTGGGACGACGAGGGGCTGCGGGTCGTCACCACCGGCGGCGCCCGCCACTTCGAGCGCGTCGCCGAACCGCGGATGGTGCCCGAGACCGTGCGCGAGCGGGTGAACTCCACCATCGTGGTCAACAAGCGCGTCAGCCTGCCGGGGCGCGGCGGCGTCCGGCTGGTGGCCAGGCGTCCGCCGGGCGGCGAGGTGCTGGGCTGGACGCTCGTCTTCGACGACGGGCTCGATCCGACGGACCCGGGCCTGCGCGCGCAGGCCGAACAGGCCCTGGAAGGCGTCCGGCGCAGCATGGGCGTGTGAGGGATCACACGTCCGTGCCGCGCCGGATCTCGGGGCCGGATCTCAGGCCGGGCCGTCAGTAGGGGATGCCGGTCTCGCGGGACTTCCGTTCCGCGAGATCCTCCTCCTCGGGCCAGCCACTGCCGGACCTGTGGTGGCCGTCGGAGCCGAGGAACGGGATCTTCTCCTGAAGCGTCCCGCCCACCTTCTCCCTGGCCGCCCCGGCCAGCCTCGACGCCTGCGCGCCGACCACCCCCGCGGCCTCCTGGACCCTCGGGCTGTCGGCCACACGCTGGGCCGCCCGCTTGATCTGTTCGTACCGCTCGCGGCCCGCCCTGCTGCCGAGCACGTAACCGACAGCCAGACCGACCGCGAATGTCATCCGATAACGCATCTTGCACCTCCGCTGTCTCCCGGCCTACCCCAGTTGCGATGCGACACGCACTCCAAGAGTGCGCTAATCTATTCCTGCGCACGACGGAAGGGCCCAACAAGCCCGACCAGCAGGGCGAACGTTCGATCCCGCGTAGCTCAACGGCAGAGCAGCCGGCTGTTAACCGGCAGGTTATAGGTTCGAGTCCTATCGCGGGAGCTGTAGTCAGACAGCAACTAAGGCCCTCTCACCGAGACAGGTGAGAGGGCCTTAGGCGTTCCATGGGACGTTCCGTCGCTGAGGGCTCCAGGGAGTCATCTCGCTGACACCCTCATCGGGAAGTTGTCCATCCGCAGCGGTTCCAGTGACGTCCTCCTCACTCCGCGAGAGGCCGTTGACCACGTCTGAAGCACCCCTCAGCCCGGAGCGGGGCCGCACTCCGCCGGCGGGCCTGACGCGTGCCAGGGCGCGGCAGATCGTCGGGCGTCTCACGCTCTGGGTGGCGTTCGGGGTGATCTTGGGCTGCCGGCCGCCGCGGCGGTGGGGGAACTGGTGCCGCCTGCGTCGGATGGGCGGCGGGCCGATGACCGATGTTCTCGGCCTCGCGGTCGTCCTGGCCGGATCGGGCGCCCTGGCGCGTTCGCCTCCGCGCTGCTGGCCTGGCAGGGCATGTCCTGAAAGGAGAGGGATTCACGCGTTGTAGTGGGTGAGTTACCGATTTTGGCGTTACGCGGGACAACGGGCGTTCGCGGCGGCAAGATGGGGGAGCCGGCCGGGTGTGGCCGGCAGCCGCGGGAAGTCGTGACGGGGGCGTGGAGAGGGCGCCGCCGGCAGGACGTGCCGCCGACCCGGAATCGGCGGGGCGCTCCGCTGAGCGAAATGTTGGTTGCCGCGTGCGTACCTGGATCAGGTCACTGCGTCCCTTCGATGTGCATGCCGTGCACGCGCTGTTCGAGCGCACCACGGACCTCCGCGAGGCGGAGCGGTTCATCAGGCTCTTCCACGCCGAGAACCCCTCCGCCGGCGGCCTGGCCGCCCGGCTGCGCGACGTCGCCAGAGACGTCGCCCGCCACGGCACCTACGTCCACACCTTCGAGGAGCTGGAGTTCGGCGCCCGGGTCGCCTGGCGCAACAGCGGCCGGTGCATCGGACGCCTGTACTGGCGTTCGCTGAAGGTGCGCGACCGGCGGGAGGTGACGACGGCCGAGGGCGTGGCGGTGGAGTGCGTGGCGCACCTGCGCGAAGCGACGGGGGAGGGGCGCATCAGGCCCACCGTCACCGTCTTCGCCCCGGACACCCCGGCCATGCCGGGCCCCCGGGTGCTCAACGACCAGCTCGTCCGCTACGCCGGGCACCGGCTGAACGGCGGCGGCGTCCTCGGCGACCCGCGCAACGCCGAGCTCACCGACCTGGCCAAGGAACTGGGCTGGCGCGGCGGGCCGGGCCGGTTCGACGTGCTGCCGCTGGTCGTGCGGGCCGGGCTCGGCGACCCGCTGGTGTGCAACCTGCCGGGCGACGCCGTGCTGGAGGTGCCGCTGCTGCATCCCGAGTACGCGTGGTTCGCGGAGCTGGAGCTGCGCTGGCACGCCGTGCCGGTCATCTCGGACATGTGCCTGGAGATCGGAGGCGTCTGCTACCCGTGCGCGCCGTTCAACGGCTGGTACATGGGCACCGAGATCGGGGCGCGCAACCTGGCCGACTCCGACCGGTACGACCTGCTCCCCGAGGTGGCCAAGCACCTCGGCCTGGACACCTCCACCGAGCGCTCGCTCTGGCGCGACCACGCGCTGGTCGAGCTCAACGTGGCGGTGCTGCACTCGTTCGAACGGGCGGGGGTGACGATCACCGACCACCACACCGAGTCCCGGCGCTTCCTGACCCACCTGGAACGCGAGGAGCGCGCCGGACGGCGCTGCCCGGCCGACTGGTCGTGGATCGTGCCGCCGCTGTCGGGCGGCGCGACCCCGGTCTTCCACCGCTACTACGACACCTGCGAGCTGACCCCCGCGTACGTGCACCGCCACCCCGCCCGCTGACGCGCTTGCCAGCCCCGCCCAGAACATGGTTCGGTTAGCGCATGGCGGAACTCGTGCTCTCATCGTCGGACCGGGGCGTGCTCACGCTGACCTTCAACCGTCCCGACACGCTCAACGCCTGGACGGACGCCATGGGCCGGCGCTACTTCGACCTGCTGGCCGAGGCCGAGAAGGACCCCGGCGTCCGGGCGATCGTGGTGACCGGCGCGGGCAAGGGCTTCTGCGCCGGCGCCGACTTCAGGACGCTCGCCGCCATCCAGACCGGCTCCTACGACGAGACCCCCGACCCCCGTCCCAACACCTTCCCCACGACCATCGGCAAGCCGATCATCGCCGCGGTCAACGGCGCCTGCGCCGGGCTCGGCATGGTGCACGCGCTCGTCTGCGACCTGGTCTTCACGGCCGAGGAGGCCAAGTGGACGACCGCCTTCCCGCGCCGCGGCCTGGTCGCCGAGTACGGCCTGTCCTGGGTGCTGCCCCGGGTCATGGGCCAGCAGCGGGCCATGGACGTCCTGCTGTCGGGCCGGGTGTTCAGCGGGCGGGAGGCGTACGAGCTGGGGCTGGCCAACCGCGCGGTGCCGGGGGAGTCGTTGCTGGCGCAGGCCCAGGAGTACGCCAGGGAACTGGCCGTGCACAGCTCGCCGGCGTCCATGGCGGTGATCAAGCGGCAGGTGTGGCAGGACTGGGACGTCACCCTGGAGGAGTCGGCCAGGAAGGCCGTCCACGAGATGCTGGCCTCCTTCGGGCGGCCCGACTTCGCCGAGGGCGTCGCCAGCTTCCTGGAGTGCCGCCCGCCGGACTTCCCGGCGCTGTGAAACCGCAGGCCGGAGGGGGTACGAGCGGCGCGCGCCGAGGTTAGACGGCGATCCCCGCCGGGTAGGGCTGGGCGTGTCCGAAGGGTCCGCGGCCAGGCCGGGGCGTGGGGGACGTCCAGCGGGGGCACGTTCGGGGGGCGCGGTGCAGGCTTTCGTCATGAAGGAGATCGGCCGGGTCGGCTTCATGGACAAACCGGTGCCGCGGCCGGGTCCGCGCGACGCCGTCGTCCGCACCACCACCGCCCTCATCTGCACCTCCGACTCCCACACCGTCCAGGGCGGCATCGGGCCGCGCACCGATCTCACGCTCGGGCACGAGGGCGTCGGCGTGGTGCACGAGGTGGGCGAGGAGGTGCGCGACTTCCGGCCGGGCGACCGCGTCCTGGTAGGGGCCATCACCCCCGACTGGGGTGATCTCGCCTGCCAGAACGGCCATCCGTCGCAGTCGGGCGGCCCGCTCGGCGGGTTCAAGTTCGCCAACTCCAAGGACGGCGTCTTCGCCGAGTACTTCCACGTCAACGAGGCCGACGCCAACATGGCGAAGATCCCCGCCGGGGTGCCGGACGAGACGGCCGTCTACTGCGCGGACATGCTCTCGACCGGGTTCATGGGCGCCGAGAACGGCGACATCCCCATCGGCGGGGCGGTCGCCGTGCTGGCCCAGGGCCCGGTGGGCCTCATGGCCACCGCGGGCGCCCGGCTGCGCGGCGCGGGCCTGGTCATCGGGGTCGAGTCGGTGCCCCGCCGCAAGCAGCTGGCCCGCGACTTCGGCGCCGACGAGGTCGTCGACTTCAGCGCCGAGGACGTCGTCGAGGGCGTGCTCCGCCTGACCGGCGGACAGGGTGTGGACACCGCCATCGAGGCGCTCGGCGCGGACGCCACCTTCCAGACCGCGATCAAAATCACCAAGCCGGGCGGGACGGTCTCCAACACCGGCTACTACGGCCAGGGCGAGTTCGTCCGCATCCCGCGCGTCGAGTGGGGCGTCGGCATGGCCGAGAAGAAGATCACGACCGGCCTGTGCCCGGGCGGGCGGCTGCGCATGGAACGCCTGCTGCGCGTCCTGGAGGGCGGCCGGGTCGATCCCACGCCGCTGACCACCCACACGTTCCCCTTCGCGGAGATGGAACGCGCCTTCGAGGTCTCGGACAAGAAGCTCGACGACGTGGTGAAGGTGATGATCACCTTCACGTGAGGACCTCGGAGGAGAACGGCGGCCATGCTCGATCTCGATCCACCCTTCCGCCCGGTGCGCCACCGGGAGGGCTACCCGGCGCTGGAGGACCTCGGGCTCATCGGCGACGGCACGACGGCGGCGCTGGTCGCCCTCGACGGTTCGATCCCGTGGTTGTGCCTGCCGCGCTTCGACAGCGACCCGCTGCTGTGCGGCCTGCTCGACCGTGAGCGCGGCGGGTGCTTCACGCTGACGGCCGACGACCTGCGCGAGGCCAGGCAGTACTACGAGCCGGACACCGCCGTGCTGGTCACCGAGCTGCGCGGCCCGTCCGGCGTGGTCCGGATCACCGACGCGCTGGCCCTGCGCGCCGGCGCCGACCTCAGCGACGACGCCGGCGGCGGACGGGGCGAGCTGGTCAGGTCCGCGGTCGTCCTGGCGGGGGACGTGCGCCTGCGGGCCGAGCTGGCGCCGCGCGGCGGCGGGCAGGCCCGGATGCTCGGCAGCGGCCTGGAGGTGCGCGCGTCCCGCCGGCCCGACCTGCGGCTGCACCTGCGCTCCAACCGGCCGCTGACCGGGCTGCGCACCGTGCACGACCTCCAGGAGGGCGAGCGCCTGGACCTGGTGCTGTCGTGGGGGCGCATCCACCGTCACCACCGGTTCGACCCCGAGGCGATGGTGCGGCAGACCACCGACGCCTGGCGGCGCTGGATGGGCGCGTGCACCTACCAGGGGCCGCAGGAGGCGCTGGTCCGGCGTTCGGTGATCACGCTGAAGCTGTGCGACGACTGGGTGAACGGCTCGCTGGTCGCGGCGCCGACGTCCTCGTTGCCGGCGCCCGTCGGCGGGGTGCGCAACTGGGACTACCGCTACACCTGGATCCGCGACGCCGCCTACGCCGTCTTCGCGCTGCGCCGCGTCGGCTTCGCGGAGGAGGCCGACGGTTTCCTCGGCTGGGTCCTCGACGCCTTCGAACAGAGCGGCCAGCCGCGGATCATGTACACGCTGCGCGGCGACCCCGTACCCGAGGAGGTCGTCGACGCCGACCTGGAGGGCTACCGGCGCTCGGCGCCGGTGCGGTGGGGCAACGGCGCGGCCGACCAGCGCCAGCACGACGTCTACGGCGAGGTGCTGGACTGCGCCGACCAGTGGCTGCTGCCCGGCCGCGACCTGCAGCCCGCGCTGTGGTCGGGGCTGTCGGCGCTGGCCGAGGCCGCCGCGCACAGCTGGCGGCAGCCCGACCAGGGCATCTGGGAGGTACGCAGCCAGGGCCGGGTGTTCACCTACTCGGCGGGAATGTGCCAGGTGGCGCTCGACCGGGCCGCGGCCATCGGCGAACGGCTGGGCCTGGCCGGTCCGATCGCCAGGTGGCGTGCCACCGCCGAGGAGCTGCGCCGGCTGATCCTGGAGCAGGCGTGGGACGAGGACGCGCAGTGCCTGAGCGAGCACCTCGACGGCGGCGGCGGCCTGGACGCCAGCCTGCTCGCGCTGCCGCTGCGCAAGGTCGTGCCGGCCGACGACCCGCGGATGGCGGCGACCACCGCCGCCGTCGCCGAACGCCTGTCCGCCGGTGACGGCCTGCTCTACCGCTACCTGCACGACCGGTCGCCGGACGGCCTGCCCGGCGACGAGGGCGCCTTCCTGCTGTGCAGCTTCTGGCTGGTGGACAACCTCATCCTGCAAGGCCACCGGGCCCGCGCCGAGGAGCTGTACGCCTCCCTGTGCGCCCGCGCCGGCCCGCTCGGCCTGCTCCCGGAGCAGATCGACCCGGCCACGGGCGCGTTCGCGGGCAACTACCCGCAGGCGTTCAGCCACATCGGGGTGATCGCCAGCGGGGTCAACCTGGCACGGGCGGGAGCGGCCCGCACGCCCTGACCGGCTCAGGCAAGGCGGTGGGCGCCCTCGGCGGCGGTGGCGGCCAGGAAGCGCGGGGCCTGGAAGCCGCGCTCGGCGTAGGCGGCCGAGACCGACTCGCGCACGCCGTCCAGGCGGTCGTCCGGGACCAGGGCGATGGCCGAGCCGCCGAAGCCGCCGCCCGTCATCCTGGCGCCGCGGGCCCCGCCGCGGAAGGCGGCCTCCACAGCCACGTCGAGCTCCGGCGAGGAGACCTCGTACTGGTCGCGCAGCGACAGGTGGGAGGCGTTGAGCAGGGCGCCGATCTCGGTCACCTTGCCCGCGCGCAGCAGGCCGACCAGGGCCTCGACGCGGTGGTTCTCGGTGACGACGTGCATGACGCGCTTGCGCTCGTCGCCCTGGAGCCGGTCGAGGGCCGCGGCCAGGTCGGTGACGTCGCGCAGGGACGCCACGCCCAGCTTGCGGGCGGCGGACTCGCACTCGGCGCGGCGCTTGGCGTACTCGCCGCCGGCGTGCTCGTGGTGGACCTGGGTGTCGATGATGAGGATGCTCAGGCCCTCGGCGGCCAGGTCGAGGGGGATCTTCCTGGAGCCGAGCGAGCGGCAGTCGAGGAACAGCGCGTGGCCCTCCTCGCACAGCGCCGAGGCGGCCTGGTCCATGATCCCGCAGGGCATGCCGACGAAGTCGTTCTCGGCCCGCTGGCTGAGCAGCGCGATCTCCATCGGCGTCAGGCCGAGCCCGTGGACGTCGTTCAGCGCGGAGGCGACGGCCACCTCCAGCGCGGCGCTGGAGCTGAGCCCCGCGCCCTGGGGCACGTCGCCGTCGATCGCGATGTCCGCGCCGGCGACCCGGTCGCCGAGCATGGCCAGGACGCCCACGGCGTAGCGGGCCCAGCCGGTCGCCTCCTCCCTGGCCGAAAGCTCGATCGGGCCGCCGGAGGACTGGAGGGACAGCAGCCGGACGGTCTGGTCGGCGCGCGGGGTGACGGCGGCGCTCACCCCCCACGGCACCGCGAAGGGCAGGACGAAACCGTCGTTGTAGTCGGTGTGCTCGCCGATCAGGTTGACCCGGCCGGGCGCGCGCCAGACCGTCCGGGGATCGGCACCGAAGGCGGCACGAAAAGCTTCAGCAACGCGCATAATCCAACACTCCTCAACAAAGGCCCGACCGTAGACTAGCGCCATGGAGGAGCTCCTGGATCCAGCGCTCGGCCAGGTCCGGGTGTTCCTGATGCACGACGACAACAAGCGGCGCAAGCTCAAGTACAACCTGGGCCATCGGCGGCTGCTCACCTTCGGCGGGGCGTACTCCCATCACATCAGGGCCGTGGCGCAGGCGGGAAGGCTGCACGGCATCGAGACGATCGGGGTGATCAGGGGCGAGGAGCACCTGCCGCTCAACCCCACGCTCGCCTTCGCCGCCTCCTGCGGGATGACCCTCACCTACCTCGACCGCGCCACCTACCGGCTCAAGCACACGCCCGAGGTGCAGGCCCGGCTGCGGGAGCGGTGGGGCGACGTCACGATCCTGCCCGAGGGCGGCAGCAACGCCGCGGCCGTGCGCGGCTGCGCCGAGCTGCCGCCCGAGATCGACATCGACTACGACGTCGTCTGCTGCCCGGTCGGCACCGGCGGCACGCTGGCCGGCATCTCGGCCGGGCTGCCCGAGGGCAGGCGGGCGCTGGGCTTCGCGGTGCTCAAGGGGGCCGGCTTCCTGGCCGGCGAGGTGGCCCGGCTCCAGCGCGAGGCCTACGGCCGCACCTGGACGAACTGGTCGCTCGACCTCGACCACCACTTCGGCGGCTACGCCCGTACGACCCCCGCCCTCGACCGGTTCGCCGCCGAGCACCGGGTCGAGGGCGTCTACGTGGCCAAGATGCTCTACGGCGTCCTCGACCTGGCCCGGCGGGGGGCGTTCGCGCCGGGCACCCGCGTCGTGGCCGTGCTGACCGGTCAGCCCTCGACGTCCGTGGCCGCGTGCGGGGCGCCGACCGGCTTCGACTCGGGCGAGCCGCGCTGACGCAGGTAGACCGACAGCACCACCATCGACAACACGGCCAGCAGCTCAGACTGCCAGTTCTGCAGGCTGCGGTTCCAGAACTCGGCGGAGGTCACGTACTGGCCCCACGAGACGGGGTCGCGCAGGTCGCCGAGCCGTCCGGAGTTGTAGGCCGCCTGGCCCGCCACCGACTGGGCCAGCCACGACAGCACGAAGATGGCCCCCATCACCAGCCCGAGCGAATTGCTGAACAGCCACAGCCGGGCGCCGCGGGCCTTGGCCCAGGCGGGGGAGTAGCTGGTGGCGTGCGCGCCGACCTGCTGCTCCTCGTCCGACTCGGCCCCGGCGTCCTCCACCTTCTTGGACTCGGGGGAGCCCTTCTGGACGAGCCAGACGGTCAGCATGATGTACAGGAAGAACTGCAGGTACTCCGACTGCCAGTTCTCGGCCACGTCCACGGCGAAGTCGGAGGAGGTCACGTACTCGGCGAACGACACCGGGTCGGCGCCCTGGACCAGCTGCACGTCGTTGAACTGCAGCATGCCCGCCACCGCCTGCCCGCCGAGCGCCAGCAGGAACATGACCAGGAAGGCCAGCGAGAGGGAGTTCTCCTTCAACCACTTCACAACCGCGCCCACCCTATGGCCAGGAACCAGGCCAGCCCCGCCGCGATGACGAGCAGGGTCAGCGTGAACATCACCCGCATCAGTCCTCCACCTCGCATTCGTAGGGCAGGTCGTGCACGGGCCGGCAGCCCGCGGCCTTGACCCGCCAGCCGTCGTCGAAGCGGTGCAGGAACAGGGTGTCGCCGGCCAGCCGCACCTGGGCCTCCTTGCCCCACACGTTCACCTCGGTGACCGCGCCGCCGGGCCCCAGCTTGAGGTCGCCCAGCGCCTGGGCGCAGGTCTGGCCGCGGTCGGGCAGTTTCTCGGCGGTGGTCCGGGCCAGCAGCCCGCACGCGGCGTCCTCCTGGTGAGCCTCCAGGGCCGCGTGGAAACGCTCGGCCGCGCGGGCGGGGGACGTCGTGTCCACGGCGCAGCCGACGGCCGCCAGGAGGAGCGCCGTCACGACGAACGGAAATCTCATGAGCCTCCCGCTACCCACTGGGGCAGCGGGCATGCTGGCCGGCGAGCTACCCGAGCTGGTCGAGCACCGGGGCGACCAGCGCGTTGAGCTCGCGGACCAGCACGAGCACGGCCCGGTGGGCGCGCTGCTCGACCTCGTCGTGCGGCCCCTCGGGCTCCGGCGGGAGGTCGCCGAGCGGCACGGGCGCCTCGACGAGCAGCGTGGCGCGCAGGAACGGGATGCGGGCGAGGTCCTGCTGGCTCGGCTCGACGTACTGGCCGAAGGTCTCCTGCCAGCCCAGCCAGCCGCGGTCGCGCCACCAGGCGCGCGACCTGGTCAGCTCGGCGGGCGGCGGCGAGACGATCCGGACGCGCGCGAACAGGGTGCCGTCCCAGGTGTTGCGGTGGCAGGTGGCCTCCAGGACGCGGCGGTCCCAGCGCACGTAGCCGGGGGTGAGGGCGGGCGGGGTGGCCAGCCGCCAGGCCGCGCAGGCGAACCTGACCGGCGCGATGTCGCCCCACTCGAACTCGTCGAGGTTCTTGCGCACGTGCACGGCGTAGCGCCCGTCACGGTCCCTGTCGAACTCCTGGTCGATCCAGAACGCCTTGCCCATGCCCCCTACGCTACGGCCCGGCGGCACCTTCCCGGCGGCGTACGGGAGATCCGGCCTTGCCATCAATTAGATGACCGCTTAAGCTCATCCGGTCAAACAATTGGAGGATGACGTATGGCCAGAGCGGGCAGGCCGCCGCAGGACCCCGCGCGGCAGGCCGAGCGCGCCCACCGGATCCTCGACGCCGCCGCCGAGCTGATCCTGCGCTGGGGCTACGACAAGACCACCGTCGACGACGTCGCCAGGCGCGCCGGGGTCGCCAAGGGCACGATCTACCTGCACTGGAAGACGCGTGAGGAGCTGTTCGCCGCGCTGCTGCGGCGCGAGCGGGTGCTCATGATGGACCGGGTGCGCGACAGTGCGCCCGCCACCCTCGGCGAGCTGTTCGGGAGCCTGGCCTCGGCGCTGCTGCACCGGCCGCTGCTGCACGCGGTGCTGCTCGACGACTCCGAGGTGCTCGGCAAGCTCACCCGGCTCAAGCGGCAGGGCCCGGCGGCCGGCGGCCTCGAACTCGGCGGCCCCTTCGACGCCTACCTGCGCGAGCTGGTCCGGCTGGGCGCCGTGCGCGCGGAGCCGGCCGAGCACGTCACGGTGATCGGCTCGATCTTCTACGGCTTCATGTTCCTGCCCGGCGCGCGCCCGGAGTCCGAGCGGCTGCCCGACGACCGCGTCGCCGAGCTGCTGGCCGAGACCGTCGAACGCGCGGTGGGCACCGGACGCGCGCTGCCGCCCGACGACGCCGCCGCCGTCGCGCGGGCCACGCTCGACCTCATCGACGCCCTCGCCGACGTCGCCCGGCGCAAACTGGCGACATCCATGAGCCCGGCCAAGGAGCGCGTGCAATGAAAGCAGTCATTCCCCTCGACGACGAAGCCGCCGCCGACCTCGGCACCGCGGGCGGCAAGGGCGCCTCGCTGGCCCGGCTGGTCAGGGCGGGGCTGCCGGTGCCCGGCGGGTTCGTCGTCACGACCCTGGCGTACCGGTCGTTCGTGACGGCGTTCGGCGCCGAGATCGCCTCCAGCGGCGACCCCGGCGCGCTGTTCGCCGCGCACGAGATCCCGGCCGGCCTGGCCGAGGAGATCCGGGCCGCGCACGCCGCGCTCGGCGACGACGTCGCGGTGGCCGTGCGCTCCTCGGCCACCGCCGAGGACCTGCCCGAGCTGTCGTTCGCCGGGCAGCAGGACACCTTTCTCAACGTCAGGGCCGACGGCCTGCTGGAGGCGGTCCGCCGCTGCTGGGCCTCGCTGTGGAACCCGCGCGCCGTCGCCTACCGCGAGCGCAACGGCGTCCCGCACGACGACGTGGCCCTGGCGGTGGTCGTCCAGGAGCTGGTGGACGCCGACGCGGCCGGGATCATGTTCACCGCCGACCCGGTCACCGGCGCGCGCGACGAGATCGTGGTCAACGCGTCCTGGGGGCTCGGCGAGGCCGTCGTCGGCGGGCAGGTCACGCCGGACACGATCACCCTGTCCGGCGGCCGGGTCACCGGCTCGCGGGTCGCCGACAAGACCGTCATGACCGTGCGCACCGCGAGCGGCACCCGCGAGGAGCCCGTGCCCGAGGAGCTGCGGCGCGCTCCCGTCCTCGACCCGGCGCAGGCGGTGGAGCTGGCCGCGCTCGGCGAACGCGTCCAGGCCCTGTACGGCATGCCCATGGACGTCGAGTGGGCCAGGCGCGACGGCACGTTCGCGATCCTCCAGGCCCGCCCGATCACCGGCCTGAAGCCGCAGGCCGAGGAGTGGAACGACAGCCTCAAGGGCGACTACCTGTGGACCGCGGGCAACCTGGGCGAGGCCATCCCCGACGTGATGACGCCGGCGACCTGGTCGTTCGTCCGGATCTTCATCCACGAGGCCATGTCGGCCTCGGCGCTGCCCGGGTTCGACCTGGTGGGCAACATCGGCGGCCGCTTCTACATGAACCTCAGCGTCGTCCACTCCATCGCCGCGGCCCTGGGCATGCGGAGCAGGCTGGGCGCGGTCGAGCAGGTCTTCGGCAGGCTGCCGGCCGGCCTGGAGGTGCCGCTGGTGCGGCTGTCGCGCTGGGAGATCGTCCGGCGCGTCCTGCCGATGGCCGTCACCCTCCAGCGGCGGGTGCGCCGGAACATCAAGGAGCTGCCGGCCTTCCTCGCCACCTCCCGGCAGCGCTGCGAGGAGCTGCGCGAACGCGTCGCCGCCACGTCCTCCGGCCCCGAGCTGGCGGACCTGTGGACGTCCGCCATCGAGCCCCACCTGGTCACCTCCAGCCGCATGCTGGAGGCCGCCGGCCGCCAGGGCGGCGCCACGCTGGTCTGGACCCGCGACCGGTTGCGCAGGCTGATGGGCGAGGCGGACGCCGAGGCCATGCTCACCGGCGTCAACGCCGACGGCGAGCTGGCCAGCCTCGGGCCGGTCCTGGGCCTGGGCCGGCTGGCCAGGGGCGAGATCAGCAGGGAGGAGTTCGCGCTGGCCTACGGGCACCGCGGCCCGCACGAGTTCGAGGTCTCAAGGCCCCGGCCCGGCGAGGACCCGGCCTGGATCGACGCCCAGCTCGCCGGCCTGCGCGACCTGCGGGCCGGCACCGAGGCGCTGCTGGCCCGGCAGGAGAAGGCCAGGCAGGAGGCGTGGGCCCGGTTCGCCGCCCGCCACCCCGGCAAGGAGGCCCGGATGCGCGCCCGGGTACGGCGGTGGAACGCGGTCGTCCGCGACCGGGAGAGCGCCCGCTCGGAGAACATCCGGGCCTTCTGGGTGCTGAGGGCATTCGTCGTGCGTGCCGGGGAGCTGACCGGGCACGGCGACGACCTGTTCCACCTCTACCTGGAGGAGATCCTCGACGTGCTGCGCGGCGACGCCTCGGCCCTGGCCCGGGTCCCGGTCCGGCGGGCGACCCACGACCGGTACGCCGCGCTGCCGCCGTACCCGACGGTGATCGTCGGCCGGTTCGACCCCGTCCGGTGGGCCGCCGACCCGGGTCGTCGGGCCGACGTCTACGACGCCCGCGGCTTCGACGTCCCGGTCAGCGACACCGTGACCGGGTTCCCCGGCGCGCCGGGCGTGGTCGAGGGTGTGGCCAGGGTCATCGCCGGCCCGGAGGACGGCGACCGGCTGGCGCCCGGCGAGATCCTGGTGACGACCCTGACGAACGTCGGCTGGACCCCCATGTTCCCGCGCGCGGCCGCCGTCGTCACCGACATGGGCGCGCCGCTGTCGCACGCCTCGATCGTGGCCCGCGAGCTGGGCATCCCGGCCGTGGTCGGCACCGGCAACGCCACCATGCGGCTGCGCGACGGCGACCGCGTCCGCGTGGACGGCGAGCGCGGCACGGTCGAGTTGCTCCAGTGAAAAGACTGCGCCAAGTCGGCCGTCCCCCGGCGGCCGGTGTGTTCACTGGATGACCATGATCGAACAGTGGATCCTCGAAGACGAGCGTGAGCTCGAAGCGCGCTGCGCCCGCTTCCGCCTCGCCCTGCTGGGCCTCGACCGCGACGCCGCCCAGCCCGACCTCCAGGAGGCCCGGCAACCGGATGACACCACCTGAACAGCACGACCCGCCCGGCCCCCGGACGACTCCGCCCGAACGGCACGACCCGCCTGGCCCCCGGAGCGGGCCGCTCGGGTGGGAGGACCTGCCCGGTGTTCTTGTCCGGGAGGTCGAGCGGCGGCTCGGGCGGGCGGCGGCCGGCTTCGCGGCGCGGCACGGCGGCTTCACCGGCGGCGTGCGCGGCGTGCTCACGCTCGCCGGCGGCGGCCGGGTGTTCGTCAAGGCCGTGCCCGCCGGTTCGCCGCACGCGGCCGACTACCGGGCGGAGGCCGTGGTGGGCGCGGCCCTGCCGCCGGGCGTGCCCGCCCCCCGGTTCCTGTTCTCCTGCGAGGCGGCGGGGTGGGTCCTGCTCTGCTCGGAGGTCGCGCCCGGCCGCGTCCCGCACGAGCCCTGGCACGACGACGAACTGGCCGCCGCGCTCGCCCTGCTCACCGCGTGCGCCCGCGAGCTGACCCCGTCCCCGCTGGAGGGCCTGCCCACGCTGGCCGGGCGCATGTCGGGACGCTGCGAGCTGTGGAACACCCTCGACCCCGCCCGCGCCGGAGCCTGGGAACGCGCCCGCCTGCCCCGTCTTGCCGCGGTCGAACGCCGCTGGACCGCCCTGGTCACCGGCGGCACGCTGCTGCACTTCGACCCGCGGTTCGACAACATCCTCATCGCCCGCGACGGGACCGCCCGCCTGGTGGACTGGGGACGCGCCTGCACCGGCCCGGCCTGGGCCGACCTGGTCTGCCTGCTGCTGCAGTCGGACCTCGGGCCGCGCGACCCCGAGCGCCTGCTCACCGCGCACCCGCTCGGCCGCCGGGCGCCCGCCGACCAGGTGGACGCCCTCCTGGTCGCCCTCCTCGGCTACTGGACGCGCTCGGCCACCGAGCCCGCGCCGCCGGCGCTGCGCGACCGTCGCGAACGCTCCCGCCGCACCACCCTCGCCTGGCTGCGCACCCGCTGGCCCTGACGCGCCCCCGAACCGGCGCCTGACAGGGGCCCTGGACCGGCCCCTGAGCGCCTCTGGACGGGTCAGCCGCCGACGTGGATGCCGGGCCGCCGCTGCGGCTCGGGCTCGACCTTGCGGATGATCTCGCGGACGACCGGCGCGGTGTCGCCGCGGCCCAGGATGAGGTAACGCAGCAGGTGGACCATCGGCGAGCCCTCGGCCCACTCGAAGTAGCAGTGGGGACGCACCCCGGTGCCGTCGCGCAGCGCCAGCAGCACGGCCGCGATCGCGTTGGGCGCCGCCGGGCTCTCCGCGCGCAGCACGCGATGGCCGTCGACCTCGACGCCGCGCACCCGCAGCACGTCGCTGAAGCTGGACGGGTCGATGACGTCGATCTCCAGGAACAG
The DNA here is from genome assembly GCF_053601695.1 of Nonomuraea sp. NPDC004702. Lineage (NCBI taxonomy): Bacteria > Bacillati > Actinomycetota > Actinomycetes > Streptosporangiales > Streptosporangiaceae > Nonomuraea > Nonomuraea sp. NPDC004702. The sequence goes on along the minus strand of NZ_JBSGCE010000004.1, from coordinate 248,801 downwards.
CACGTCGGCCCGGCCCGGCACCGGGTTCATGGACCGCTGCTCGCTCTCCTTGGCCAGGTACTCGGCCGCGTCGCCGGGACCGCGCCGGTTGGCGATGATGTTGAGCGCGCCGTCGTGGTTCAGCGAGTCGGTGACGAACCGGCGGGCCGCCGCGTCGAACTCGATCCGGTCGGCCCGCAGCTCGGTCGTGCGCGACACCCGCGAGATCAGCGAGATCGCGACGATGCCGAGGATGAAGAACGCCGAGATGGTGATGCCGTCGGGCTTCTCCCTGATGTTCTCCACCAGCGCGTAGACCAGCACCAGAGTGAGGACGGCGAAGCCCACGACGGCCGGGGTCTGGCGGTGGCGGACGGCCGAGATGGTCACCGCCACCGCGCCGGAGACCATCATCGCCAGGATGCCGGTGGCGTACGCGCCGGCCTGGGCGTCGACGTCGGCGTTGAAGGCCAGGGTGAGCAGGACGCAGATGGCCGTGTAGACCAGCACGACGGGCCGGACGGCCTTGCCCCACTCGGGCGCCATGCCGTACGAGGGCAGGTAGCGCGGCACGATGTTGATCAGGCCCGCCATGGCCGAGGCGCCGGCGAACCAGAGGATGAGGATGGTGCTGACGTCGTAGACCGTGCCGAAGCCCTCGCCGAGCCGTTCGTGCGCCAGGTACGCCAGCGCCCGGCCGTTGGCCTGCCCGCCCGGCGCGAACTGCTCGGCCGGGATGAGCACGGTCGTGACGAAGCTGGTGGCGATCAGGTAGACGCTCATGATGAGCGCGGCCACGGTCAGCAGCTTGCGGGTGTTGCCGATGCGCGAACGCAGCCGCTGCTCGGGGTCGTCGCCCTGGGCGGCCACGAGCGGCATCATGCTGACGCCCGTCTCGAACCCGGACAGGCCCAGCACCAGCAGCGGGAAGGCCAGCACGGCCGGGCCGACCAGCCCGGTGAAGCCGCCGCGCCCGTTGAGCAGCGCGTCCGTCCAGCGCGACAGGGTCTCCGGCTCGGCCGCCACGTCGGCGAACCCGACGGCCACGACGACCGCGTTGAGCAGCAGGAACAGCGCCACCAGCGGGATCGCGACGCCGACCGCCTCGGTGAAGCCCATGAGGAACACCCCGCCGAGCACCACCAGCAGCACCACGGTGATGATCACCGCGTGCCCGTGCAGGAAGCTCGGGAAGTACGGGTTCTCCAGGATGTGCACCGAGGCGTCGGCGGCCGACAGCGTGATCGTGATGATCCACGACGTGGCCACGAAGCCCAGCAGGACCAGCACGAACAGCTTGCCCCGCCAGAACGGCAGCAGGCGTTCGAGCATGGCGACCGACCCCTGCCCGTGCGGGCTCTCCTTGGCCACCCGCCGGTACATCGGCAACATGCCCAGCAGCGTCAGCGCCACGATGAGCAGCGTGGCCAGCGGCGACAGCGCGCCGGCCGCGAGCGCGGCGATGCCGGGCAGGTAGGCCAGGGTGGAGAAGTAGTCGACGCCGGTCAGGCACATGACCTTCCACCAGGGCTGCGGCTCGCCGTGGCCCTCGGCCGACTCCGGGCCGACGGGCTGGACCTGGTGCCGCAGCAACCATCGCGCCGGCCGGCTCGAAGGCGGCCCGGTACGGCCCGCGCTCTCGACCGACTCGGGTATGGCAAGCTCACCGGTACCACTCACCGGAACTTCCTCTCGGGGACGCCGCCAACGAACGTCCCCACCTTAGGGGGTCCGATCCCGGCGGCCCCGCCGCGGTCCTCCCTCAGAAGCCGTCCCTGCGGGAGTCGGCCGGAAGGGCGGTGGCGGCCGGGCCGTCCGGCGCGGGACCGGCCGCGCGCTCGGCCGGGTCCGGCGCGGGCACCGGCTGCACCAGCACCAGCGTCAGGTCGTCGCGCAGGTCGCCGGCGTGCTCGTCCAGCAGGTCGAGCAGGTTGGGCAGCGCGTGGTCGAGGCCGGGCGCGGCCAGGGCATGCCGGACGTGCTGGTCGAGCGGGAACTCCACGCCGTCGGCGTCCCTGGCCTCGCTCAGGCCGTCGGTGTAGAGCAGCAGCCGCTGGGACAGGCCGAGCCCGGCGCGCCGCATCCGCGGCTCGGGGCCCAGGCCGAGCGGCGGCGAGGGCTCGGGCGGCTCCAGCGCCTCCAGGCGGTGGCCGATGCGCAGGGGAGCCGGATGGCCGCAGTTGACCAGCCGCACCTCGCCGGGCACGAACTCGGCCAGCAGGACGGTCACGAAGTCCTCCTCGCCCAGGTGCGGGACGAGGTCGGCGTCGAGCGCTGTGACGAGCGTCACCAGGTCGGGCGCGTCGGGCGCGTGCCGCCGGAAGGAGGCCAGCACGACGGCGCTCAGGCGGACGGCCTCCATGCCCTTGCCCTTGACGTCGCCGACGATCAGCCGCACCCCGGAGGGCGCGACCAGCGCGTCGTGCAGGTCGCCGCCGATCAGCGCCTGGTCGGTGGCAGAACGGGTGTGGACGGCCAGGCTCATGCCGCCGAGCCGGGGCGGCAGCGGCCGGACGATCGCCTGCTGGGCCAGCTCGGCGATCTCCCGCACCCGGGACAACTCGCGCTCCTGCTCGCACTGGAACCGGTAGGCCACGGACGCAAGCCCCATCGCAGGGGCGAGGACGAGCAGCCCCGTCAGCGGGTCGAAACCGGCGCGCCCGAAGGTGACATAGAGCGCGACAACCCCTTCGACCAGCAGGAACAGCAGGAACCAGCCTCGCTGTGAACGCATGGTGTGTCTCCGGTTATCGGCTTCTTCTTTCCGGACGCGGCGAACAGGGTGAGTAGCTACTTTCTCACTTTTAGTCACGCAGTGCATCAGGTTCCGGCAAGCTGCTGTCACAACTTCATCCGATAGGTGGCGATCACGATGGCAGGTAAGTGGCAGGCGGGCAACCTTCCAGCGGAACTCACGAGCCTGATCGGCCGCGGCGCGGAGCTGGAGCAGGTGCGCAGGGCGTGCCGGCGTTCGCGGCTGGTGACCCTGACCGGGGTGGGCGGCGTCGGCAAGACCCGCCTGGCCCTGCGCGCCGCCGCCGACCTGCGGCCCGACTTCGCCGGCGGTTGCTGGCTGGTGGAGCTGTCGCCGCTGGACGACGGGACCCTGCTGCCGCACGCCATCGCCGAGGCGCTCCGGCTCACCGACCAGACCACCAGGCCCATGTCCGAGGTGCTGGCCGAGCACCTGTTCGGGCGCGAGCTGCTGCTCGTGCTCGACACCTGCGAGCACCTGGTCGGGGCGTGCGCGGCGGTCGTCGAGGGGCTGCTCGCGGCGGTGCCCGGGCTGCACGTCCTGGCCACCAGCCGCCGTCCGCTGGAGGTGGACCCCGAGCTGGTGATCGTGGTCGACCCGCTGCCGGTGCCGGCCGCGGGCGCCACCGCGCCGCTCGGCCACGACGCCGTGACCCTGCTCGTCGAGCGCGCCGCGGCGACGATGCCGACCTTCGAGATCACCGACACCAACCGCGACGACGTCGTCCGGCTGTGCCGCAGGCTCGAAGGCATCCCGCTGGCGATCGAGCTGGCCGCGGCCCGGCTGCGCGACCTGCCCCTGGGCCATCTGGCCGACCGGCTGGAGGACCGCTTCGCCACCCTGGAGGACGACCTCGCGCTCACCCAGGAGGCCGACCCGCCCTGGCACCAGGCGCTGCGCACCGCCGTCGGGTGGAGCCACGAGCTGTGCGAGCCCGCCGAGCGGCTGCTGTGGGCGCGGGTGTCGGTGTTCGCCGGCGACTTCGACGCCGAGGCGGCGCGCCGGGTGTGCGCCGACGAGCGGCTGCCCGAGGCCGACATCGGGCTGCTGCTCGACGCCCTGGCCGACGAGTCGATCCTGACCTGGCTGCCGACCGGCTCGGGCGAGCGCTACCGCATGCTGGACACGCTGCGCGAGTACGGCGCGGGCTGGCTGCGCGGCCTCGGCGAGGAGGAGGAGCTGCGCCGCCGGCACCGGGCCCACTACCAGGACCTGGCCGTGCGCGGCGCGGCCGGCTGGCTCGGCGCCGCCCAGCCCGCCTGGTACGACCGGATGGTCGGCGAGCACGACAACCTGCGCGCCGCGCTGGAGACCGCGCTCGGCGAGCGGGACGGCGCGGCCGCCCTCGACCTGGCCGGCACGCTGGCCTTCTTCTGGTACGGCTGCGGCTACGCCAAGGAGGGCCGCCACTACCTGGGCCAGGCCCTGGCGCTCGACCCGGCCCCCGGCCCCGTCCGCGCCCGCGCCCTGTGGGCCGACGGCCTGCTCGCCGCCACCCAGGGGGACGCCGCCGCGGTCGAGGCGCGGGCCGATGAGTGCGAGGCCGCCGCGGCCGACGACGACGCCTTCGCCGCGCTGTGCGTCAAGGCGCTGCGCTCGTCGGCCGGTGTGATCCGCGGCGACCTGGAGCAGGCCATGGCGGAGTCGGAGCCGGCGTACGCGATGCGCTGGAGCGGCGACGAGCTGACGATCGCCGGGCTGCTGGCGCTGATGTGCCGGGCGGTCGCGCACACCGTCGCCGGCCGGATCGAAGAGGCGATCTCCGTGCTGGAGGACCTGCGCGCCCTGTGCGACCAGCAGGGCGAGCAGGCCATGCGCTCCCACGGCGACCTGCTGCGCGGCCAGGCCGAGCTGGCCCGCGGGCGGGTGGCGGCGGCCGTCGCCTACGGGCAGGCGGCGTTGCGCACCAAGCGGAGGCTGCACGACGACTTCGGCATCGGGCTGACCGTCGACCTGCTGGCGCTCGGCGCGGGGGCCGCGGGCCGGCCCGAGCGGGCGGCCCGGCTGCTGGGGCTGGCGCAGCGGATCTGGAGCAGCCACGGTCAGGCGCAGGCCAGCGTCCCGGCCTGGGTGGCGGCCCGGCAGGAGTGCGAGCGGCAGGCGCGCGAGGCCCTGGGCGACGACGCGTACGGGGCGGCGTTCCGCGCCGGGTACGACGGCGAGGTCGACGCCGGGATCGCGTACGCGCTGGAACCCGAGGGGGAGGGGCTGCCGAACGTGTGAGACCGCCGATCCTGGGGCTCCGACGTGGCGGAGGAGGCAGATGTTGCCTGCCTGGCGGTGACAACCTCACCCCTTGGATCCATCGGCGTTACCACGGAGAGTAGGGAGACATCCGTACATGGGAGGCTGCATTGGACACCGCGCCACTTCCGTTCCCGGTTCCCGGCGAGCGGACGTCCGACACGATCCGCCGCCTGCGGGACGAGCACGGACCGGTCCTGCCCGTCCTGCTGCCGGGGGAGGTGAACGGCTGGCTGGTGACCTCCTACGAGGCGACGGACGAGGTGCTGGCCAACGACGAGGCGCTCTACAGCAAGGACGCCAGGAACTTCACCGGCCTTCATGACGGCACCGTCCCCGCCGACTGGCCGCTGCGCCAGGTCATCGAGGGCGACCACCTGCTGACCAAGGACGGCGCCGACCACCGGCGGCTGCGCAGCCTCATCAACCGCGCCTTCACCCCGGCCCGGGTGGCCGCCCTCGCGCCGCGCGTCCAGGAGATGACCGACGAGCTGCTCGACCGCATGGCCGAGCGGGACGGCGAGGTCGATCTCGTGCATGCCTTCACCGAGCCGCTGCCGGTCGCCGTGATCTGCGAGCTGTTCGGCGTCCCGCAGGAGGAGCGGGCGCAGATCCGCGAGTGGACGGGGGTGATGTTGTCGCACGCCGCCGCCCCCGACGAGGTGAACGCGGCGGCCGGGTCGCTGCTCGGCTACCTGGCGGCCTTCATCGCGCGCCGCCGCCGCGATCCGGCCGACGACCTGACCACCGGCCTGATCCGCGCCAACGAGGACGACGGCGGCCGCCTGTCCGACAACGAGCTGCTGTGGATCCTGTGGGTCGTGCTCGTCGCCGGCCACGAGACGACCGTGCACCTGATCGCCAAGGCGGTCGTGGCCCTGTGCGCCGACCCCGCCCAGCTCGACCGCGCCCGTACGGAGGACGCGTGGGAGCAGGTGGTGGAGGAGGCGCTGCGCAGCCGCAACTCGGTCGTCGGCCTGGTCTTCCGCTACGCGCTCAAGGACGTCACGGTCGCCGGCACCACCATCCCGGCGGGCCGGCCCATCATCGTCGGGCTCACCGGCGCGGGCACCGACCCGGCCCGCTACGGCCCGGACGCCGGCCGCTTCGACCTGGGCAAGGCCAAGGAGGGACATCTCGGCTTCGGCCGGGGCCCGCATTTCTGCCTGGGGGCGCCGCTGGCCCGGCTGGAGGCCAGGATCGCGCTGTCGTCGCTGTTCGGCAGGTTCCCGGGGCTGCGGCTGGCGGTCCGCCCCGAGGAGATCGCCTACACGGCGTCGATCATCACCGAGGGGCCGCTGGCGGTGCCCGTGCTGCTGCGCTGATTCTGCCTGTCGCACCAGCTTTCCGTGATTCGGAACAGGGCGGCCGGGTCGAGGATGACGTCCTCGACCCGGCCGCTCCGGGCTTACCGGGTGCGGCGACGCCGCCTCTTCCCCTGGCCTCTTGACATGATCTTCGCCGCAATGGTCTCCTAGCGCCAGTTCGGAATAGCATTCCTTATGGCGGAACACAAACAGGACAGGACATCAATGGAACGCGCGCATTCGACCGCCGGCCGGCCCTCGTGAGGGCTCTCGTCTTCACCGCCCCCGGCGTCGTGGAGCAGCGGGACGTGCCCGAGCCCGTGGCCGGGCCGGACGAGGTGCTGGTGCACGTGGTGGCCTCCGGCATCTGCGGCAGTGAGCTGCACGGCGTGCGGACCCCCGGGTTCCGGGTGCCGCCGCTGGTCATGGGGCACGAGTTCGCCGGGCGCACCGACGACGGGCGGCCGGTGACGGTCAACCCGATCCTGTCGTGCGGCGCGTGCGACGTGTGCCTGATCGGCCGGCCCAACGTGTGCAGGAAGCGGCAGATCATCGGCGTGCACCGGCCGGGCGCCTTCGCCGAGCGCGTCGCGGTGCCGGCCGGGGCCGTGGTGCCGCTGCCCGACGGGCTCGGCTGGACCGCGGCCGGCGTGGTGGAGCCGGCCGCGAACGCCGTGCACGCCTGGGGGCTGGCCGGGCGGCCGGCCGGCGCGCGCGTGGGCGTGCTCGGCGCCGGGGCCATCGGCCTGACCTGCCTGCTCACCGCCCTGTCCGGCGGCGCGGCCGGCGTGGACGTGGCCGACCGCTCGCCCGAGCGGCTGGCCGTCGCCGCGGCGCTCGGCGGCGTGGCGGCGGGCGCCGAGCTGACCGGCGAGTACGACGTGATCTTCGACGCGGTCGGCGCCGCCGCCACCCACGAGCAGTCCCTGTCCCGGCTGCGCCCCGGCGGCGTGGCCGTCTGGCTCGGCCTGGCCGACCACGTCGCCGGGTACGACGCCGCCGACCTGGTGCGCGGCGAGAAGCGCGTGCTGGGCTCGTTCGCCTACGACGCGGCCGACTTCGCCGCGGCCGTCGGCCTGGTCGGCCGCTGGGACCTGAGCTGGGTCCGGACCTTCCCCCTGGAAGAGGGCGCCGAGGTCTTCACCCGGCTGATGAACGGCCAGGCCACCCCCGTCAAAGCCCTGCTGACCCCGGAATCGAGGTAACCCATGGCCCGCATCGTCCTGGTGGGCGCCGGCAGCATCACGTTCGCCAAGAACCTCCTCTCGGACATCCTGACATTTCCGGAACTGTCGGAGTCCACGATCGTGCTCCACGACATCGACAGGGCCCGGCTCGACACCGCCACGGCGATGGCCCGCTGGATGGTCGCCGAGCTGGGCATCGCCGCCCGGATCGAGGCGTACGCCGACCGCCGGCCCGCCGTCGAGGGCGCCGACTACGTGATCAACGAGATCGCGGTGGGCGGCCTGGAGGCGGTCAGGCGCGACCTGGAGATCCCCGCCGCGTACGGCGTGCGCCAGACGATCGGCGACACCCTGGGCATCGGCGGCATCTTCCGCGCCCTGCGCACGATCCCCGTCATGGTCGGCATCGGCGACGACCTGGCCGAGCTCGCCCCCGACTCGGTGCTGTTCAGCTACACCAACCCGATGTCGATGATCCCCTGGTCGGTCTACGCCGGCACCCCGTTCAAGAACGTCGTGGGCGTCTGCCACGCCGCCCGCGACACGCAGAGCACGCTGGCCGCCATGGTCGGCGTCCCGGAGGAGGAGATCTCCTTCCTCACCGCGGGCGTCAACCACCAGGCGTTCGTGCTGCGCTTCGAGCGCGACGGCGAGAACCTCTACCGGCGGCTCGACGAGCTGATCGACCGGGACCCCGAGCTGCGGCGGCGGGTGCGCGTGGAGGTCTACCGCAACTTCGGCTACTTCCCGACCGAGTCCTCCGAGCACGGCTCGGAGTACCTGCCGTGGTTCCTGCCGCACGCCGAGGAGGTCGAGCGGTACCGCATCCCGATCAACGTCTACCTGGAGTGGCTGGCCGAGGGCTACGAGGAGTACGAGCAGTACAAGAGCTCGCTGGAGGCCGGCCGGGGCGTGCCGATCGAACGCGGCGACGAGTTGGCCTCGCTGGCCATCCACTCGATGGAGACCGGCACCCGCAGGCTGATCCACGGCAACGTGCGCAACGGCGGCCTGATCTCGAACCTGCCGCCGGAGGCCACGGTCGAGGTGCCCTGCCACGTCGACCGGTCCGGCGTGCGGCCGCTGCCCGTCGGCGAGCTGCCCGCCCAGGTCGCCGCACTCAACCGGGCCTTCCTCAGCGTCGGCGAGCTGACCGTCAAGGCGGCCCTGGAAGGGCGGCGCGACCACGTCTACCAGGCCGCGCTGCTCGACCCCAACACCGCCGCCACCCTGCCGGTCCGCAAGGTCCGCGAGCTGGTGGACGCCCTCATCGAGGCCCACGGCGACCTGCTGCCCGAAGGCATCAGGAAGTGACCCTGTCGTCCGACGCCGGCCTGCCGCTGTCCCGCTACCGCCCGGTGTCGCAGCTCCGGGTGGCCGTGCACGAGGTCGACCGGGCCCGGCTGCCCGTCGTGGACGCCCACATCCACCTCGGCCGCTGGCTGACCGAGGACGGCGGCTGGATGGTCGAGGACGTCCCCGCCCTGATCGGCATGATGGACGAGCTCAACCTGCGCGGCATGGTCAACCTCGACGGCCGCTGGGGCCTGGAGCTGGCCGAGAACCTCGAACGCTACGACGCCGCCCATCCGGGCCGGTTCGCCACGTTCTGCCACGTCGACTGGTCCGAGACCGCGGCGCCCGGCTTCGGCGAGCGGCTGGCCGCCCAGCTGCGCCGCTCGGTCGCCGAGGGCGCGGCCGGGCTGAAGGTGTGGAAGGACGTCGGGCTGCGGGTGCGCGACCACAGGGGCGAGCTGGTCATGCTCGACGACCCCCGCCTGGACCCGCTGTGGGCCGCCGTGGGGGAGGCGGGCGTGCCCATCGCCCTGCACACCGCCGACCCGGTCGCCTTCTTCCAGCCCGTGGACGAGCGCAACGAACGCCTCGAACTGCTGGCCGCCCGGCCCGACTGGAACTTCTCCGGGCCGGGGTTCCCGCCGTTCGAGCGGCTCATGGAGGCCATGGAGTCGATGGTGGCCCGGCATCCGGCCACGACCGTGATCGGGGTGCACGCCGGGTGCTGGCCGGAGAACCTGGGGTTCGCCGGCCGGATGCTGGACGCGTACCCGAACTTCCACATCGACATCGCGGCGCGCGTCGCCGAGCTGGGACGCCAGCCGCGCGCCACGCGGGCGCTCATGCTCCGCCACCCCGGCCGGGTGCTGTTCGGCACCGACGAGATCCCGCCGCACCCGGACGTCTACCGGATCCACTTCCGGTTCATGGAGACCGACGACGAGGCGTTCGCGCACTCCCTCGACGACCCGCCGCTGATGGGCCGGTGGACGATCTCCGGCCTCGACCTGCCCGACGACGTCCTGGAGCGGGTGTACGCGGGCAACGCGCTGCGGCTCGTGCCGCGGCTGGCCTGACCGCTCAGGGCGCGGCCACGCCGCCGTCCGGGGCGGGGCCGGACTCGGGGTCGAGGGCGAGGTCGAGGGCGGCCAGGCGGGCCGGGTCGGAGACGATGTCGATCTCCGTGATGCGCTCGCCGTCCGTCGTGACGCGCAGCACCAGGAACAGCCGGCCGCCGCGCAGCACGCCGATGCCCGGCCTGCCGTCGACGAGCAGGAGGTCGGCGAAGCGCGCGCCGCCGGAGTCGGTGAGCGTGCCCTGGGCCACCGGACGGGCGCCGCGCCGCTCGCCGCCCGACCCCGGCACGTCCGACCGGTGCAGCACGTCGGGGTCGAGGACCGCGAGCAGGGCGTCCAGGTCGCCGGCGCGGGCCGCGGCGAGGAAGGCGGCCACGAGCCTGCGCTGCCTGGCGTGGTCGGCGGCGGGCAGGACGGGCGTGCCGTGCACCCGCTGCCGCGCCCGGCTGGCCAGCTTCTTGGCCGTGGCGGGCGATCGCGCCACGATCTGCGCGATCTCCCCGAACGGCATCGCGAACAGGTCGTGCAGCACGAACGCGACCCGCTCGGCCGGGCTCAGCGTGTCGAGGACCACCAGCAGGGCGAGCCCGACCGAGTCGGCCAGCACCGCCGCGTCGGCCGGATCGCCGTCATGGACGCTCACCTGGTCGAACCGCTCGCCCTCGACGAGCTGCTCGTCCCTGCGTCCGCGGGCGCGCAGCATGTCGAGGCAGACCCGGCCGACGATCGTGGTCAGCCAGCCGGGCACGTTCGCGACCCCGTCCGTGCCGGCGCGGGCGGCCCGCAGCCAGGTCTCCTGGACGGCGTCGTCGGCCTCGTCGGCCGAGCCGAGCATGCGGTGCGCCACCGCCCGCAGATGGCTCCTGGTCAGGTCGAAGTGGCCGGCCAGGTCGGCTTGCGCGTTCATCGGTCACCTTTCGTCGCGCCGGGTCGTCATACAGGCGGCTGGGCGACGACGGGGGGCGACCATGGCGGCATCCTAAGCCCGTCAGGACATGGTGCGGGGCCCCGGCGCACGAGCGCGACGGGGCCCGCCGGCATGTCCCCGGGGCGATCTTTCCGGCGGTCGGTCACCTTTCCCGGGCTCGCGTCGTCAAGGAGGTGAGTCTTCATGAAGGAGTGGACGATGACGTACGACAAGCTGCGCACCGCGGTCGAGGGACGCGTGTGGCTGCCCGGCGACGAGGGTTTCGAGGCGGCGGCCAGGGCGTGGAACCTGACCGTGGCCCAGCCGGTGGCCGCCGTGGTCGAGGCGGCCGACGCCGCCGACGTGGCCGCCCTGGTCCGCCATGCCCGCGAGGAGGGGCTGACCGTCTCCGCCCAGCCGCGCGGCCACGGCGCGAGCGGCACCGCCGACGGCGTGATCCTGCTGCGCACCAACCGGCTGGACGAGCTGGAGATCCACCCGGCCGAGCGGCGCGCCCGCGCGGGGGCGGGCGTGACCTGGGGCGCGGTGCAGGCCGAGGCGGGCAGGCACGGCCTGACCGGGCTCGCCGGCAGCAACCCCGCCGTCACCGTCACCGGCTACACCCTCGGCGGCGGCCTGAGCTGGTTCGGCCGCAGGTACGGCTGGGCGGCCGACAGCGTGCGCGCCTTCGACGTCGTGGACGCCGAGGGCCGGCCCGCGCGGGTGACCGGGGAGAGCGACCCCGACCTGTTCTGGGCGCTGCGCGGCGGCGGCGGCGACTTCGCGCTGGTCACCGCCGTCGAGTTCGACCTGTACGCCGAGCGCGCCCTGTACGGCGGCCGCCTCATGTGGCCCGGCGCGAAGGAGGCCGAGGTGTTCGCGGCCTTCCGCGAACTGACCGCCGACGCGCCGCCCGAGCTGTCGTTGTGGGTGAACCGGGTCCAGTTCCCCAAGGCGCCTCCGATGGTGACCGTGGACCTGGCCCACCTGGGCGAGGCGGCCGAGGCCGAGGACCTGCTGGGCCGGCTCGCCAAGATCGACGGCGTGCTGAGCGACACCCGGTCCGCCATGGCCACGGCCGACCTCGGCGCGATCACCGCCGAGCCGACGGACCCGGCGCCCGCGGTGGCCCGCACCGAGCTGCTGACCGGGCTGGACGCCGGCGCCGTGGAGATCCTGCTGGCCGAGCCGGTCGGGCCGCTGGTCGCCATGCAGGTCAGGCACCTGGGCGGGGCGCTGACCCGGCCGGGCGGCGGCGCCGGGGGAGCGCTGGCCGAGCCGTACCTGCTCTACCTGCTCGGGGCCGGGATCAGCCCCGAGCTGGGCCAGGCCGTACGGGCCAAGCAGGACGCGGTCGTCGCCGCCCTGGGCGACCGGGTGAGCGGGCGCAAGCCGTACACGTTCCTGTCGCCGGGTGAGCGGGCGGCTCAGGCGTTCCCCGAGCCGGCGCTCGCCCGGCTGCGCGAGATCAAGCGGTCGCGCGACCCGCAGGGCGTGTTCCGCGCCAACTACCCGGTGCTGGACTGATCACCAGTTGGCGGGCAGGCCCGGCGTCGTGGCGGGCAGGGCGTGGCCCGGCGGGCGGATGACGTAGGCGACGCCGCCGCTGCTCGAACTGCGCAGCCACACGTTCTCGAAGTCGGCGCGCGGATAGACGTGGCGGACGGCGTCGTTGCTGGGCGAGGCCGGGTCGTTGGCGATCACGTCGCCCGTCGCGGTGAAGCCGACGATCACCATGAGGTGGCCGTCGGTGCCGTAACCGGCGCCGGGCAGCTCGCCCTTCTTGAACGACTGCGAGGTGATCACCGGGATGCCCGCCTTGATCAGCCGCTCCAGCTCGGTCAGGGTGCGCAGGCGGGTGACGAAGCCGTCCAGGCCGTAGCGGCCGGCGTAGGCGGTGTTGAACGGCCAGTTGCCGGCGCCCTGGTAGGCGTGGTCGTAGGTGTAGCGGGCCGCGTGGTCCACCTCGGGGTTCGGGTCGGACGGGTCCACCCAGGAGGTGTCCTGCGCGCTCGGCCACGTGTCCCAGTAGCCGAGCACCATCGTGGTCGAGGTCGGGCTGCACCACGCCTCGCCGCCGCCGTCCCACTCGGGGTAGTGGCCCGCGTGCACGTTCTGGGAGCGGCGCGGGACGTTCAGCTCGACGCCCCACGCCCCGCCGCCGGGGCTGACCGGGACGGTCTTGCGGTCGGGCACGTTCGAGGCCATCGCGCCGAACGTGCGCACCCGCGGCGTCACGGCCGAGCCCGGACTGCGGTAGAGGGTCAGGCGGAGCTGGTACGCCGACAGTTGCCGCCCGGACGCCGCCACCAGCGTGTCCACGGCGACGGACGCGTCCGCGTCGCCCTGGCCGGCCACGGAGGTGCGCAGGATGTCGCCCTCCGCGTAGGACCAGCGGCCGAGGACGTACCACTTGCTCAGCCCGGCGGTGTTCCTGGCCCTGGCCTCGACCTGCAGCCAGCTGCCCTGGGGCACGTCGGCCGTCCAGGAGGCGATCAGCTGGGTGGCGGGGAAGCCGACCGTGCGCTCGGGGCCGGTCCAGCGGGCGTACTCCCACGTCCTGGTGCCCAGGGCGTCGGTGTAGGAGGTGGTGCCGGCGGCCGAGGCGAACGACAGCCCGTCGGCGGCGGACGTGCCCTCGCCGGTGCCGGTGGCGAAGTCGGCCCGCTGGTAGACGACGTCGGGCACGACGGGGCCCGGCTTCGTCCCGGCGGCGTCCTTCCCGGCGACGGCGGCGACGGCGGGCGGTTGGAGGGTGGTGGCCAGCAGGAGTCCGGACAGGAGGACGGTCAGCGCGCGCATGAACCCACCTTGCTCGGAAGGCTTCGGATGGGCCCGACAGTAGGGACATCCGGCGGGCAAAACATCGGGAAATCTACGTATGGGCCATGAAGCTTTCCGAGCGCCGAAACTTTCTCTCCCGATCGCCGCAGCTCGTCCTGGTGTTGTTCGGTACGCGATGGCGAAAGTTTCTGTGATGGATTGACATGTTTCGGCATGGTCATCAGACTCGCGATCGAGCTCCCCGTACCGCCGCACGCCTTGGAGGCAGACCATGATCAGGAAGTTGCTCATCCTCGGCGCCGCGTGCACGTTCGCCGCGGGCCTCGCGCTGACCTGGGCCACCACCCCCTCGAACGCCGCCGACTGCAGTGGCGGCTACGTCGGCCTCACCTACGACGACGGCCCCAACCCCGCCACCACCTCCAGCCTGCTCAACGCGCTGACCGCCAACGGCCTGCGGGCCACGATGTTCAACGTCGGCCAGAACGCGCAGAACAACCAGGCCCTCGTCCGCGCCCAGCAGAACGCGGGCATGTGGATCGGCAACCACAGCTGGACCCACCCGCACCTGACGCAGCTGAGCGCCGCCCAGATGCAGTCCGAGCTGCAACGCACCCAGCAGGCGATCCAGCAGGCCACCGGCGCCGCGCCGAGGCTGTTCAGGCCGCCGTACGGGGAGACCAACGCCACTCTCCGGTGGGTCGAGCAGCAACTCGGCCTCACCGAGATCATCTGGGACGTCGACTCCCAGGACTGGAACGGCGCGAGCACCGCCCAGATCGTCCAGGCCGCCGGCCGGCTGCAGAACGGCCAGGTCATCCTGATGCACGACAACTACGCGACGACCATCGCCGCGATCCCGCAGATCGCCGCGAACCTGCGCGCCCGCAACATGTGCGCGGGCATGATCTCGCCGGCGACCGGCCGGGCCGTCGCGCCCGACGGGAGCGGCCCGACCACCCCGCCCTCGTCCCCGCCGCCCGGCGGCGGCGCCTGCACGGCGACCGTGTCCGCGGGCCAGCAGTGGGCCGACCGCTTCAACCTGTCGGTCGCGGTCTCCGGCACGAACTCCTGGATCGTCACCGTCACCGTGCGCAGCCCGCAGAAGATCATCGCCACTTGGAACGGCACCCCGACCTGGGACGGCACCGGCAACGTCATGACGATGCGGCCGAACGGCAACGGCAACACCTTCGGGTTCACCGTCCAGCACAACGGTGACTGGAGCTGGCCCGCGGTCTCCTGCCGGGTGGGGTGAGGCCCGTCCCGGTATGGAATGCTCTCCGCCATGCTGATAAGGAACGGGACAATTGACGACATTTCCCCGATCGTGGCGTTGCACGTGGAGAGCTGGCGTACGGCCTACGCGGGCATCATGCCCGACGGTTTCCTGAACGGCCCCCTGGACGACGACCGGCTCGCGCTCTGGCGGGAGCGGCTGGACCCGCCCGTCCGGGGGGCGGGCCTGTTCGTCGGCCACGACGACGAGGGGAAGCTGCTCGGCTTCGCCTACCTGCTGCCGGCCCCGGACGGCCGGATCCTGCTCGACAACCTGCACGTGCGGCCCGGGAGCACGGGCTCCGGCGCCGGATCGCGCCTGTTGCGGCACGGACTGGCCTGGGCGGCGGACGAGCATCCCGGCCGGGAGGTCTACCTGGAGGTGCTCAGGGCGAACACCCGGGCCATCGGCTTCTACGAACGGCACGGCGCACGCCGCACCGACGAGCGGATGTGCCGTTTCCAGCAGGGGTTCGAGCTGCCCGAGCTGGAGTACGCCTGGGTGAACTGACCCTCCGGCGACGCGCGCCGCGAGCGGACGGCCGGGTCGTCAGGTGAGGGCGTCGCGCGTCCAGGAGCCCAGGACCAGCAGGGATTTGGTGCCGGTGACGTTGCCGGCCCGGCGTAGCCGGTCGATGACCTGCTGGAGGTGCCCGAGGTCGCGCACCCGTACGTGGATGAGGGCGTCGGGGTCGCCGGCGATGGTGAAGACGGCCTGCACCTCGGGCACGTCCGTCGCCGTGCGGACGATCTCGCCCACCGGCGTGGTCCCCGGGTACCGCAGCTCGGTGAACGCCTCGATGCCCCAGCCGAGCTTGGCGTAGTCGATCTGGACGGTGAACCCGGTGATCACCCCGATCTCCCTGAGCCGGTCGACCCGCCGCTTGACCGCCGCCACCGACAGCCCGACCTGCTCGGCCATCTCGGAGAAGGTGCGGCGGCCGTCCTCGCGCAGCAGCCGGAGCACCTGATGGTCGATGTCGTCGATGTCCGGCATGTGAGAATCCTCCTTGGTGACGCAAAGTTCTTCTGCGCCAGAATCGCCCAGCTCACATTATTTGCGTCTTCGTTGTGGTTTCACGTCTGATACTTGCGCACAGTAGCTCTCCGTTGCTGTGCTGGGAAACCCCACATACGCATTGCCCGCCAGGAGGTTCGCGTGAGCGTGAACAGCGCGACCGTGTCGCTCGACGACAAGTACGCCGCGCCGGACGGCCGGGTGCTGATCTCCGGCATCCAGGCCCTCGTCCGGCTGACCCTCGAACAGCGGCGCCTGGACCGGGACCGCGGCCTGAACACCAGGGCCTTCGTCTCCGGCTACCAGGGCTCCCCGCTGGGCGGCCTGGACCTGGAGATGGGCCGCGCGGCCCGCTTCCTGGACGAGGCCGGCGTCGTCTTCCAGCCCGGACTCAACGAGGAGCTGGCCGCGACGGCCGTGGCCGGCACGCAGCTCCTCGGCCAGGTCCCCGGCCGCAGCCACGACGGCGTCACCGCCTTCTGGTACGGCAAGAACCCCGGCCTCGACCGCGCCGCCGACGCCATCAGGCACGGCAACATGGCCGGCACCGCCGCGCTGGGCGGCGCGGTGGCCTGGATCGGCGACGACCCCGGCTGCAAGTCCTCCACCGTGCCCAGCTCGTGCGAGCCGATGTGCCAGAGCCTGTCGATGCCGCTGCTCGCGCCCGGCTCGGTGGCCGAGATCATCGAGTTCGGCCTGCACGCGGTCGCCCTGTCCCGCGCCACCGGCCTGTGGACGGGCCTGAAGATCGTCGCCGACATCGCCGACGCCTCGGCCACCGTCGAGCTGGGCGCGCCGTACGACATCCCCACCCCTGACCACGCCGACCGCGGCAAGTCGCCGATCCTGGTCGGCCCCTCCGCCCTGGACGCCGAGTACGACCTGCTCACCCGCAGGCTGGAGCTGGCCCGCGACTACGGCCGCAGGCACGGGCTCAACCGCGTCATGCGCGACGCCCCCCGCGCCACCCTCGGCGTCCTGGCCTCCGGCACCACGTACGCCGTGGTCCTGCGCGCCCTGGCCGACCTCGGCCTGGACGAGAGCGCCACCGAGGACCTCGGGCTGCGCCTGATCCGGCTGGGCATGCCCTTCCCGCTGGCCGAGGCCGACCTGGCCGCCATGACCTCCGACCTCGACCGGGTGCTGGTGGTCGAGGACAAGGTGCCGTTCCTGGAAGGGCAGCTCAAGCAGGCCCTCTACGGCGGCGAGCGCGCCCCCGTCGTGTCGGGGCGGGACCTGCTGACCGCCCGCGGCACCCTCGGCGCCGAGGACGTCGCCAAGGCGCTGGCCGCCTGCCTCGGCCCCGACCGGCTCCCGCGCGGGACGGTCCACCTGGCCCGGCCCGCGTCCGCCGCGCGCCGCCTGCTGCCGATGGTCGCCGCGCGCACGCCGTACTTCTGCTCGGGCTGCCCGCACAACTCCTCCACCCGCACGTCCGACGACACGCTGGTCGGCGTCGGCATCGGCTGCCACGCCATGATCGCCCTCGACGGGCACGGCCGCGGCACCCAGATCGGCATCACCCAGATGGGCGGCGAGGGCGCCCAGTGGATCGGGCTCGCGCCGTTCACCCGGGACCGGCACTTCGTGCAGAACCTCGGCGACGGCACCTTCCACCACTCCGGCTCCCTGGCCGTGCGGGCCGCGGTGGCGGCCGGGGTGACGATGACCTACAAACTGCTCTACAACGACGCCGTCGCCATGACCGGCGGCCAGCGCGCCGAAGGGCGGCTCGACGTGCCCGCGCTCACGCGCTCGCTGGCCGAGGAGGGCGTGCGCAGGATCGTCATCACCACGCCGGAGCCGGAGACGTACCGCGGGGTGCGGCTCGCGCCGATCGCCTCCGTGCGGCACCGCGACGACCTCGCCGACGTCGAGCGCGAGCTGGCCGCCCTCGACGGCGTGACCGTCCTGCTGCACGACGACAAGTGCGCGGCCGAGGAGCGGCGGCTGCGCAAGCGCGGCAAGCTGCCCACCCCGACGGCGAAGGTCGTGGTCAACGAGCGCGTCTGCGAGGGCTGCGGCGACTGCGGCGACGTCTCGACGTGCCTGTCCGTCCAGCCCGTCGAGACCGAGTACGGCCGCAAGACGCGCATCCACCAGCCGTCGTGCAACTCCGACCTGAGCTGCCTCAAGGGCGACTGCCCGTCGTTCCTGCTGGTCGAGCCCGGCACCAAGGCGCCGCGCGAGCTGCCGCCGCTGCCCGTGCGGCTGCCGGAGCCGGTCGTCAGGCTCGACGGCGACGCCGAGACGCTGATCCGGATGCCCGGCATCGGCGGCACCGGCGTCGTCACGGTCTCGCAGATCCTGCAGATGGCCGCCCACCTCGACGGCCTGCACGCCGCCGGCATCGAGCAGACCGGCCTCGCGCAGAAGGGCGGCCCGGTCGTCAGCGACGTGCGCATCGCCAAGCGGCCGGTGGACGGCTCGGTGCGCGCCTCGCGCGGCACGGCCGACGTGCTGATCGGGTTCGACCTGCTCGGGGTCGCCGCCGACGCCAACCTCGCCGTCGCCGCGCCCGGCCGGACGGTCGCCGTGGTGAACACCTCCATCGTGCCCACCGCCGCCATGGTCACCGGTCGGGCGACCGTGCCCGGCTCCTCGGCCGACGCGGTGGTCAGGCTGGAGTCCGCCACGGAGGGCGCGGACAACCTGTACCTCGACGCCCACGAGCTGTCCGAGGCGCTGTTCGGCGACCACATGCCGGCCAACATGCTGCTGGTCGGCGCGGCGTACCAGCACGGCTGCCTGCCCGTCTCGGCCGCCTCGATCGAGGCGGCGATCAGGCTCAACAAGGCCGCCGTCGAGAAGAACCTCGCGGCCTTCCGCTGGGGCCGGGCCGCCGTCGCCGACCGTGAGGCGGTACGCCGGGCCGCGCTCGCCGAGCCCGCCGAGCGGCCCGCGCCCGGCCTGGAGGAGACGCTGGCCCTGCGGGTGGCGGACCTGACCGGTTACCAGAACCAGACCTACGCCCGTACGTACGAGACCGACGTCAGGCGCGTGACCGCCGAGGCGGCCAGGCGGGCGGGGGAGGAGGCCGGCGCGCGCGTCGGGCTCGCCTACGCCCGCTCCCTGCACAAGCTCATGGCCTACAAGGACGAGTACGAGGTCGCCCGGCTGCACCTCGATCCCGAGGAGCAGGCCAGGCGCGAGCGCGAGTACGGCGCCGACGCGGTCGTGTCCGTGATGCTGCACCCGCCGCTGCTGCGCGCGATGGGCATGAAGCGCAAGATCCGGCTGCGCCGCTCCGCGCCGGTGCTGTTCCGCGGCCTGCGGGCCGCGCGCGTGCTGCGCGGGACGGCCCTCGACGTGTTCGGCCAGGCCGAGGTCCGCCGGGTCGAAAGGGAACTGATCACCGAATATCGTGATCTCATGCGTGCCGCCCTCGCCCGGCTGACCCCCGGCACGATCGACGCCGTCGCCGAGATCGCCGGCCTTCCCGAGTCGATCCGCGGGTACGAGGACATCAAGCTCGCCCGCGTCGCCGAGTTCCGTGAGCGGGCCGCGGCCGCCCTGGCCCGCCTCGCCGAAGCCGCACCCAAGGAGTCGTCGTGACCGTTGACCGCCTGCTCCCCGACCAGGACGCCAAAGACCTGATCGAGCTGACCCGCGACATCGCCGACAAGGAGCTCGCGCGCCGGGTCGACGAGCACGAGCGCGCGGAGACGTACCCGGAGGGGCTGTTCGCCACCCTCGGCGCGGCCGGACTGCTCGGCCTGCCCTACCCCGAGGAGTTCGGCGGGGGCGGGCAGCCGTACGAGGTGTACCTCCAGGTGATCGAGGAGCTGGCGGCCCGCTGGGCGGCGGTCGCGGTGGCGACGAGCGTGCACACGCTGGCCTGCTTCCCCGTGGCCGCGTACGGCACCCCCGAGCAGCGCGAACGCTGGCTGCCCGACATGCTGGCCGGACGGATCGTCGGCGGCTACAGCCTGTCGGAGCCGCAGGCGGGCTCGGACGCGGGCGCGCTCACCTGCCGGGCCGAGCGCACCGAGAGCGGCGACTACCGCATCACCGGCAACAAGGCCTGGATCACCCATGGCGGCATCGCCGACTTCTACGCCCTGTTCGCCCGCACCGGCGAGCGCATCTCCTGCTTCCTCGCGCCCGGCGCGGCCGAAGGGCTCACGTTCGGCCGCCCCGAGGAGAAGATGGGCCTGCACGCCGTGCCGACCACCAGCGCCCACTGGGACGGCGCCGTCATCGACGGCGACCGGCTGATCGGCGAGGAGGGCCAGGGCCTGCAGATCGCCTTCAGCGCCCTCGACTCCGGCCGGCTCGGCATCGCGGCCTGCGCCGTCGGCCTGGCCCAGGCGGCCCTCGACGAGGCCGTCGCCTACGCCAAGGAGCGGCAGACCTTCGGCAAGCGCATCATCGACCACCAGGGCCTCGGCTTCCTGCTGGCCGACATGGCGGCGGGGGTGGACAGCGCGCGGGCGACGTACCTGGACGCCGCCCGCCGCCGCGACGCCGGCCTCGACTACAGCCGGCAGGCCAGCGTGGCCAAACTGGTCGCCACGGACACCGCCATGAAGGTCACGACGGACGCGGTCCAGGTGTTCGGCGGCTACGGCTACACCAGGGAGTTCCGGGTGGAGCGCTACATGCGCGAAGCCAAGATCATGCAAATCTTCGAGGGCACGAACCAGATCCAGCGATTGGTCATCGCCCGCCAACTCGCCAAGTAGCCCCTGGCACCGCAATCCCGACGGACGCCGTCGGCGAAGTGGATCGAACGGGAATGGCCCTGTGATCGACATCAGTGATCACGGGGCCTTTCCCGTGTCTCGCGTCTAGCCGGTGCGGTTGGCGGGGGCTTCGAAGATGAGGCCGTGGCCGTCCTCTTCGTCCCAGTCCTCTCCGACCTTGACGAAGCCGAAGCCGGCGATCGTGGCCAGGGACGCCGCGTTGTCGGGGCTGATCGTCGCCCGTACGGTCTTGACCGCCGGTTCGGCCGCGGCCCGGTGCAGCAACTCGATCAGGATGGCTCGGCCGTACCCCTGGCGACGGAACTCTGGAGCGACCGCGTAGCCGATCTCCACCATGCCCGCCTCGTCGGGCGGTCCGTGAAATCCGGCATGGCCGATGACGGCGCCTTCCGGCCCGGTCACCGCCTGCCGCGCCATCCACGGTGCGTGGTCCGGGTCGGCGGCCATCTGGTCGATCCGGATCCGCCACAGCCACCGTGCTCTGTCTGTCACGAAGTAATCGGTGAGAGCGACCCCGGCCGTATCGCTGGCTGTGGCCAGATCCCCGTCGAGCAGAGCGGACATCGCGGTGCTCGACAACTCGACGAAGCGCACCTGCTTCGGACTGGTGGGGAATGACGTCTGGCGATCGGCTTCATCTGTCACGGTGCGATGGTCGCAAGGTGTCCGACGGACGTCCACGAGTTTTTGGCCGGTCTTCGGTGGTCACCGCAGGAGCAACGGGGCGCCGGGTGCTGGGCCCTGATTACTGGCGTAACGGATAGTAGTTGATTAATCACTCTATGCTTAGGGTTGGGGTTGGGTGGCATCCGCCGCTCCCGTCCCGAAGGGAAATCGATCATGCGACGCATCCCGATCGCGCTGGCCGCCCTCGCCGCCGCCGGCGCCGTGGCGATGGCTCCGCTCGCCACAGCCCAGGCCGCCACCGCGGTTTCGCTCAACGCGCCGGTGGCGCGGGCGGGCGAGGTCATCACGTGTCAGGAGGTGGACGCGCAACTGCCGGACATCTTCGCCCGCGCCTGCGACACCGACCATTGGGGGCCTCTGTCCGACTTCGTCATCAATTCCAGAGACCGGGCCGTCTACCGCTGCGTCACCGGCTGGGCCGAAGGCAGCCTGTGGGTCCGTGGCCAAGGCTGCCGGCGGCTCCAGACCTCCTGACCGGCCGACGGCTCGGACCGGCAGCTCGGACCGGCAGCTCAGGCCGGCGGCTCAGGCCGGCGGCTCAGGCCGGCGGCTCAGGCCGGCGGCTCAGGCCGGCGGCTCAGGCCGGCGGCTCAGGCCGGCGGCTCAGACCGGCGGCTCAGACCGGTGGCCCGAACCGTCGTGGGCGCGTGGGGGAGTCCGTCCGGAAGTCCGCGAAACGCCGGGACTGGTGACTGCATCGTGAGCGCCGCCCGTCCGGCGGCGGCCGGGAGCGGCCGGAGTGCCGCTCACCCGGCGGGCCGATCCGCCAGGCGGCGCCGAGCGTTCCGCCGGTCCTCCGCCCGCGCCTTGCGGGGGTGACTTGACCCGCTGTGTGTGACTTTGAGGAGATCTTGCCGGCGAACGCTAGGGTGAGATCTCGTGCAGTCGCTCACGCCGGAAGACTTATCGCGGATCGGCCCCTATCGGCTGGTCGGGGTGCTGGGGCGAGGCGGTCAGGGAACGGTCTTCCTGGGGCAGGGGCCGTCCGGCGAGCAGGTCGCGGTCAAGGTGCTGCACGCCGATGCCGCGGCGGACGAGAACGCACGCCGCCGATTCCTGCGCGAGGCCGAGGCGGCCCGCCGGGTGGCCGCGTTCTGTACGGCGCGGGTGCTGGACACGGGCCTGGTGGCCGGCAGGCCGTACATCGTCAGCGAGCACATTCCGGGGCCGTCGCTCGATCTGCTGGTCAGGACCGAGGGGCCGCGATCGGGCAGCGGGCTGGAGCGGCTCGCGGTGGCCACGCTCACCGCGCTGGCGGCCATCCACCGGGCCGGCATCGTCCACCGCGATTTCAAGCCGCACAATGTGATCATGGGGCCGGAGGGGCCCGTGGTGATCGACTTCGGGATCGCCAGGGTGACCGCCCAGACGGCCACGCACAGCGTGGTGGGCACCCCCGTCTACATGGCGCCGGAGCAGTTCGGCGGAGCGCCGATCACCCCGGCGGCCGACCTGTTCAGCTGGGCGGCCACCATGGTCTACGCGGCCACCGGGCAGCAGGCCTTCCGCGGAGACACCCTTGCGGCGATCATGCACGCCATTCTGACCCGCGAACCCGACCTGTCGTCCGTGCCGCCGGAGCTGCGGCCGGTGCTGGCGGCGTGCCTGGTCAAAGAGCCCGCCGCCCGGCCGGACGCCGCGGCCCTGGTACGCCGCCTGACCGGCGACGAGTCTCCGCCGGCCGTTCCCGCCCCTCCTGCCCCTCCCGCGGCGCACGCCACGACGGGCATCCCGGAGGCCGAACGGCTCACCCTCCGGGTATATCCGCCGACGCGGGAGAACCTTCCTCCCGGCCCGGCGGACCCGCACGGGCCACCTGGCCAGGACGTCCCTTCGCCGCCTCCAACCGGCGGCGACGGGGGCCGGTCGAAGAGGGTCGGCCTGGCAGTCGGCGCCGGAGCGGTCGCTCTGGTGCTGGTCGTGGTGGGCGTACGAGCGGTGGTCAAGGGCGCGGTACGGGGAGTGCTGTCGATCGGCCGGCCCTCCACCGCCGGCTCCTCCCAGCCAAACCCCTCAGGGACGCCGGCGCCCTCCCGGACACCATCGCAGACGCCTTCCCAGACGGCTTCGGAAAAGCCGCGCGAGGACCCGTTCACCCCCGCCGACCTCGACAAGGAGAGCACGGACCCGACCCCGATCACCGCCGACGCCCTGCTCCCGCAGTCCTTCACGAGTGCCATGGGGATGCGTTTCAGCCGTAAGGCGGCCGGGGTGGAGGACTGCCCGAGCCCGTGGCCCGTTGCCAGGGTCAAGTCCGCCCTGCGCAAGGCGCGCTGCGACGACATGGCCGTGGGCGTCTACATCGGCTCGGGCGCCCCGAAGGGACGCGTCATGGTGACCGTCTGGGTCGTCCCGCTGAAGGACTCGGGCCGGGCCCGCGCCGCGTACGCGAGGCTCAAGGACGCCTACGCGCAGGAGTGGGGCATCCGGTGCCCTCAGACCGGTCCGGGGTCGACCGGAATCTGCTACACGTCGAACTGGTGGGACGTGCAGCTGTCCTCGTGGACCGGGCAGCGCGGCCGGTACGTGATCCGCACCCTCGCCGTCCACACGAACCTCACCAGAGCGGCCGCCGCGGCCAAGTGGCTCAAGGACGCCTCGCGCGCGGCGTTCAAGAACTCGGGCCCCCTGCTCCACCAGAACGGGCAGTGAACGAAACCGACGGCCTACGTGCGGATAATGATCAGTCCGGAAATGTCAAGATCACTTCCTGCTCAAAGCCATCTCCAGTATCAGCCGATCTCTCCGTTAACTCCGGTCTCTTGCTGGGCGACGTTGATCGCGTAAAGATCCCCACGCAAGGAGCTGCCATGATCCGCGCACTCAACCAGCTGGGAGACCGCCTCCTCGACAAACTCCTCCCCTCGGCGAACGCCTCGGCCGCGTGCTGGACCGACTGGTGCTGCCAGGGCAAGTTCTGCCGGACCTGCTGCTACCACGACTCCAGCGGCACGGTCAGCTGCGGCAGCTTCGACTACTGCTGACGCCTCCTCCCGATCTCCCATGACAGCCATGCAGTACGTCGCGCTGGCCTGCCGGGTGGCGCTGGGCGTCGTCTTCCTGGTCGCGGTGGCCGGCAAGGTGCGCGGCAGGTCCGCGTTCGCCGGGTTCCGCGGGTCCGTGCGCGGCCTGGTCCCGCTGGGGCCGCGGGCCGTCACGGCGGTGAGTGGCGCCGTCGTCCTGGCGGAAGGGTGCGTCGTCGTGCTGCTGGCGATCCCCGGGACAGTGCGGGCCGGCGTGCTGCTGGCCGGCACCGTCCTGGTGGGTTTCTGCGCCGGGATCGTCAGGGCGATGCGCGCGGGCGCCACGACGCCGTGCCGGTGCTTCGGCGCCGCCGGGACGCCGCTCGGTGGCCGCCACCTCGTCCGCAACGCCGGGCTGCTCGCGCTGGTCGCCGCCGGGCTCGTGCCGGGGCACGCCGCGCCACATCCGGCGGGCGTCGCCCTGAGCGTGCTGGCCGGCGGCGTCCTCGCCGTCATCGTGATCTTCTTCGACGACCTCGCCGACCTGTTCGCCGCACAACCGCGTCACCCCTGAGGAGCCCGCATGCCCTATCTCGTCGCCGCCGTCGTCATCGTCGGACTGTTGTGCCTGGTGAACCTGGTGCTGACGCTGGCGGTGATCCGCCGCCTGCGCGCGCACACGCTGCGGCTGTCGGAGCTGGGGCCGACGCGCCCCCCGACGGTGCAGCCGGGCACGACGATCGGCGAGTTCAGCGCGACGACCGCCGACGGCGGGACCGTGTCGCGCGCGTTCTTCTCGGGGGCCTCCGTGGTGGCGGTGTTCTCCACCGAGTGCGCGTCCTGCCACGAGCTGCTGCCGGAGTTAACGTCCTACCTCGCCGACACGCGTCCCGAGCGGGTGCTGGCCGTGGTCACGGGCGACCCGGACGAGGCCCGGCGGTTCACCCGCGAGCTGACCTCGGCCACCGTCGTCGTGGAGCCGATGGGCGGCCCGGTGAGCAGGGCGTTGCAGGTCTCGCAGTTCCCCAGCTTCCTCCTGGTCGACGGTGACGCGGTCGTCGTGGCGGCCGACACCGCCCCGGGCAGGCTGCCGGCGGTCACCCGCCGATGACCCCTCCCGCCGGGCACGGCGGCGCCGCCCGGGGACGGCATGCGCGCGCGGCCGTGGCGCTCGCCTGGCGGGCGCATCCGGCCGCCGTCCTGGGGTCGGGGATCGCGGTGCTGCTCATGGGGCTGGTCCCGGTGGCCGCCGCGTGGCTGACCAAGCTCGTCCTGGACGGCCTGGCCGCCGGGGCGGGGCCCGCCGAGCTGCTGCCGCCGGGCGTGGCCCTCGGCGTGACCGGCCTGGCCGGCGCGGCCCTGCCCGCGGTCGCGGAGTACGCCCAGGAGCAGCTCCGCCGGGCCCTCCAGGTGCTGATCCAGGACCGGCTGTTCCAGGCGGTCAACGCCCATCCGGGGCTGAGCCGGTTCGAGAACCCGGCCTTCCACGACCGCATGCGGCTGGCGCAGGAGGCCGGGCAGAACGCGCCGCAGCGGATCGTCCGCTCGACCCTGGGGATCGCCCAGGGAGCCGTCACCCTCGCCGGGTTCACCGCGGCGCTGGCCGTGCTCGCGCCGGGGATGATCGTCGTGGTGGCGCTCTCCGCGATCCCGTCGGTCCGCGCCCAGCTCGACCTGTCGAGGCGTCGCGCGGGCATGATGTGGGGCGTCAGCTCCAGGGCCCGGCGGCAGATCTTCTTCGCCGGCCTGCTCACCAGCCCCGACGCGGCCAAGGAGATCCGCCTGTTCGGGCTGGGCGACCTGCTGCGCGGCCGGATGCTGGCCGAGCTGCGCGCGGTCAACGCCGCCGAGCAGGGGCTGGCCCGCCGGACCCTGCGTACTCAGGGCGCGTTGTCGCTGGTGGGGGCGGCCGTCGCGGCGGCCGGCCTGCTCTGGGCGATCATCGCCGCCGCGTCGGGCGCGCTGAGCGTCGGCGACGTCGCCGTGTTCGTCGCGGCCGTGGCCGGGGTGCAGTCGGCGCTGGCGTCGATCGTCGGCCAGTCGGCGGACGCGCACAACGCGCTGCTGATGTTCGGTCACTACCTCGATGTGGTGGCCGACCCGCCCGACCTGCCCGTGCCGCGGCGGCCGCGGCCCGTCCCGGCGTTGCGCGAGGGCATCGAGGTGCGCGACGTCTGGTTCCGGTACGACGAGGCCCATCCGTGGGTGCTGCGCGGGGTCGACCTCTTCGTGCCCCGCGGCGGCTCGCTCGCCCTCGTCGGCCTGAACGGCGCGGGCAAGAGCACCCTGGTCAAGCTGATCTGCCGACTGTACGACCCGGTGCGCGGGTCCATCCTCTGGGACGGCGTCGACCTGCGCGAGACGGACCCCGCCGAGCTGCGCGGCCGCATCGGCGCGGTCTTCCAGGACTACATGTCCTACGACCTGACCGCGGCCGAGAACATCGGCCTCGGCGACGTCGCGGCGATCGGCGACCGGGAGCGGGTCGAGGCCGCCGCCCGGCTGGCCGGCGTGCACGAGACGGTCGCCGGGCTGCCGCGGGGCTACGACACGCTGCTGAGCCGGATCTTCTTCGGCGACCGGGACGACCCCCAGGCCGGAGTGGTGCTGTCCGGCGGTCAGTGGCAGCGCCTGGCGCTGGCCCGCGCCCTGATGCGGAAGGGACGCGACCTGCTCGTGCTGGACGAGCCGAGCTCCGGCCTGGACGCGCAGGCCGAGCACGCCATCCACCAGAGCCTGCGCCGCCACCGCGCCGGACGCACCAGCCTGCTGATCTCCCACCGGCTGGGCGCGGTCCGGGAGGCGGACACGATCGTCGTGCTCGCCGAAGGGCGGATCGCGGAGCAGGGCTCGCACGCGGAGCTGATGGCGCTCGGCGGGGAGTACGCGAGCCTGTTCACCCTCCAGGCCCAGGGCTACGAACCGGCCACCCCACCGGACCCGCGGACGGGCGACATCGACCGGACGACGACGCCGAGCACCCGGTCGAACGGCACGTAACCCCACACCCGCGAGTCCTCGCTGACCGGCCCGTCCCCCAGGACCACCAGCCGGCCGGCCGGGACCGTGTCGCCCGGCGACGCCCCCACCCGGCCCGCGACCTCGGGCGGAACCGGGTCGCCCGGCACGGCCACCGCCCGTTTGATGAACCACATGGCCGCCCCCGGCGGCGGCAGCGGCCCGGTACGCCACTCGCCACCGGGCGGCAACGTCTGCAGCACCACGACCTGACCACGCCCGACGCCCGCCCCCGTCGTCCTGCGGACGAGCACCCGGTCGCCGGTGCGGTAGGTCGGCAGCATGCTCGCCCCGCTGATCCGGACGACGACCAGGCGCCGCCGGGCGACGGCCAGCCCGGCGGCCAGGGCCGCGATCGGGGCCAGCAGGATCAGGACACGCCGCACGACGCCCTCCCAAGTCGATCATCACCGGAGACTGCCGACACTAGCGGCGGATCTCCTCGCCGGACAGCCCGGACAGCCCAGACAGCCCGGACAGCCCGGACAGCCCGGACAGCCCGGACAGCCCGGACAGCCCGGACAGCCCGGACAGCCCGGACAGCCCGTGCGGCCCGCCGAAGGGGCCGCTCACCTCACGGCCCGGGCCGGCCGGGGTGGTCGAGGCCGGCGGTGAGCTGGTCGATCGCCGTGTCGATGCGCCGTGCGAGCAGGGCGGTGTCCGGCGGCCCTGCGGAGGCCGCGGTCTGCCGGAGCCACTGGTCGAGGACGACGCGCAGCGCCGTCAGGGCCGCGGCCGCGCACAGCAGGGGATAGCCGGTGTCGCCGGGACGCCCGGGGGCGGGCTGGCCGACGTGCTCGGCGATCGCCTCGGCCAGAGCCTGCTCCTGCGCCGCGAGCACGGCCAGTTGCTGCGGCACCAGCGTGGGCGCCGACCGGACGAGCTGCAACGCCCGGACGTGGTCGCGGCCGGCGGCGTCGCTCTCCTTCATGACCGTCAGCACGGCCTCGCGGAAGGCGCGCAGGACCGGCTCGGTGCGCGGCCGGGCCCTGAACCGGGCGACGAGCTCCTGCGCCGCGGCGGCCAGCGAGGCCACGACCGCCTCCTCCTTGCTGGAGAAGTAGTTGAAGAACGTGCGCAGCGCGATGTCGGCCTCGCCGGCGATCTGCTCGACGGTCACGTTCTCGACGCCGTGGCGCAGGGCCAGCCGGAGCGCCGCCGCGCGAAGGGCGGCGCGGGTGGCCTGCTTCTTGCGTTCGCGGCGGCCGGGCGACGCGGTCTCCCCGCCGCCCGATGCGAGCTGAACCACCCCGGCCTCCTCTGCCACGGTCCTCATTATGGGCTCCGGCAGGGCGACGGGGCTCCGGCGGGCACTGCGCCCGGTCAGGACCAGGCGACGGGCAGGGAGTGCACGCCGAAGATGAGCATCTCGTCGCGCACCGGCACCTGGCCGGCCGGCACGGCCAGCCGCAGGTCCGGCAGGCGGGTGATCAGCTCCGTCAGGCCGATGCGCATCTCCACCCGGGCGAGCTGCTGGCCCAGGCACTGGTGCACGCCGTGCCCGAAGGCCAGGTGCGGGACGCGGGCGCGGTTGACGTCGAACCGGTCGGCGTCGGGCCAGTGGCGGGGGTCGCGGTTGACCTCGGGCGTGGCGATCACGACGGTCGCGCCGGCGGGGAGGTCGGCGCCGCCCAGCGTGACGGGCTCGGTCGTGACGCGGCTGACGCCGAGCTGGATGATGCTCAGGAAGCGCAGCAGCTCCTCGACCGCGTTGTCGACGAGGGAGGGGTCCGCTCGCAGGGCGGCGAGCTGGTCGGGGTGCTCCAGCAGGGCGAACGCGCCCAGTCCCAGCATGTTGGCGGTGGTCTCGTGGCCCGCGCCGAGCAGGACGAGGGCGACGTCCACGAGCTGGGCGTCGGTCAGCGGCGGGTCGGCGTCGTGGACGAGCCCCGACAGCAGGTCGTCGGCCGGCGCGGCGCGCTTGGCGGCCACCAGCCGCTGCATGAACGCGTACAGCCCGACGCCCGCCACGGCCCGCTCCTCGGCGGTGGAGCCGGCGTTCAGCCCGACGGAGGTGCGTTCCTGGAACTCGGCGCGGTCGGCGTAGTCGACGCCGAGCAGCTCGCAGATGACCAGGGACGGCAGCGGCAGCGCGAACGACGGCACGAGGTCGGCCTCCGTGCCGGCCGCCCTCATCGCCTCGATGTGCTCGACCGCGATCTCGGTGACCCTGGCCTCCAGCTCGCGCATGCGCCGGACGGTGAACTGGCCGGTCAGCAGCCGCCGGATGCGCGTGTGCTCGGGCGGGTCCATGAACACGAAGAAGCCGTCCTCGCGGCTCTCGACGGACGGGCCCGCCGGAAGGACGCCCGCGGCCTGCTCGGCCACCTCGTGCGGTTGCAGCGACGTGGCCTCGCGGTGGCGGACCCGGTCGGCGCTGAAGCGGGCGTCCGACAGGACGGTGCGGGCCTCGTCGAAACCGGTGACCAGCCACGCCCGCGCGCCGTTGAGCAGCTCCACCGGCCGGACCGGGTCCTGGCCGCGCCGCTCCCGCAGGCCCGGCGGCGGGTCGAACGGGCACCCGCCGCGCACGACCAGGTCGGCGGGCAGGATCCGGCGCATCGCCGTGGGGCTCGCGCCGGGGGAGTCGTCGGTCAGGCTGCGGTCGCTCATCGGCACGTCCCTGTTCTCGCGGGTGCGGGCTGTTCCACCCTACAAAGATGCACGACGCGCATCAATGCACGTTGTGCATGTCCATTCGATCGCCGGATCAAGGTGTGCCCGCGGGCCCACGGGGCAAAGGCACGCATCCGACAGCTCACCCGCGCGGGAGGAACGTGATGACGCGACAGCCTGTACGAGCACCGGTTGCGGCACCGGTTGCGGGGACGGCGTGAGCGGTAAGGGCTCGCAGGAGGCGACCTACGCGGCGCTGGCCGCCAACCTGGGGATCGCCGTCACCAAGTTCGTGGCGTTCTTCTTCACCGGCTCGTCCTCGATGCTCGCCGAGGGCATCCATTCCTTCGCCGACTCGGGCAACCAGGGGCTGCTGCTGCTCGGCCAGTCCCGCGCCAAGCGCGGGCCCACTCCGTCCCATCCCTTCGGCCACGGGCGCGAGCGGTACTTCTACGCCTTCCTGGTCTCGGTCGTGCTGTTCTTCGGCGGCGGCCTGTTCGCCCTGTACGAGGGGTACGAGAAGATCAGCCACCCGAAGCCGCTGGAGAGCTGGCCGTGGGCGATCGGGGTGCTGGTGGGCGCGATCGTCATGGAGGGGCTGTCCCTGCGCACGGCGGTGCGCAACGCCAACCGGGCCCGCGGGGGCCGGTCGTGGCTGCGCTACATCCGCGAGGCCAAGGCCCCCGAGCTGCCCGTGGTCCTGCTGGAGGACACCGCCGCCCTGCTCGGGCTGGCCTTCGCCCTCATCGGGGTCACGCTCACGCTGGTCGTCGGCGACCCGGTCTACGACGGCATCGGCTCGATCGCCATCGGCGTGCTCCTGATCATCGTGGCCGTCACCCTGGCCACCGAGACCAAGAGCATGATCATCGGTGAGTCGGCGTCGCCGGAGGTCCAGCGGGCCATCGAGGAGGCCCTGCGCGAGGACGACGCCGTCGCCTCCTTCACCCGCCTGCGCACCCTGCACCTGGGCCCGGAGGAGCTGCTCGTGGCCGCCCGGGTCACCGTCGCCGAGCAGGGGGACGCCGTGGCCGAGGCGCTGGCCAAGGCCGAGGGGCGCATCCGCGAACGCGTCCCGATGTCCACGGTCGTCTACCTGCAGCCCGAGCCCTGACCCCGCTGCCACTGCCGCACCCAGGAGCGGCCGTAGTCGTTGCCGTGCGGCGTGCGCAGCACGGTGTGGACGTGGAACGGCTTGGGCGTGTCGTAGTCGAGGAAGACGCCGCGGTGGTGGTCGAGCTCGGCGACGATCACCGGTGACTGCAGCCGGTAGTAGAAGACGTCGCCCGGCCGGTGGCCGCCGATCCAGCAGAACCAGGTCTCGTCGAGGTGCGCGGCGATCTCGCGCAGGCGGGCGGCGCGCGGCCCCGCCGGGAGCAGGCCGACGAACGACTCGGCGACGGCCAGCGCGTGCTCCCGGGCCGCCGCGGGCATGGCGGCGACCCGCACCCCCTCGAACGGGATCACGCGGTTGTCCTGGAACGCCCCGGCCAGGTGGCGTTCGTCCCCCGGGTGCACCCGTCCCTCGGGCATCGCCGGGTCGTCCATCAGCTCGTGGACGACGGCCTGCCGGCGCTGCTCCTCCGGCAGGGCGGCCATCAGCCGCAGGCCGCGGGCGACCCGGTCGGCGAACAGGTCGCGCAGGCCGGCGTGCGGACCGGCGTCGATCTCGTCGGGCTCGGCGCCGAGGAACACCGGCGACAGCGCCATGCGGCCCTCGACGACCAGGCAGTTGAGCGCGCAGTGATGGCCGTAGAGCTGCCAGCCCCAGGGGGCCCGCGGGTCGGGCGTGCCGTAGAGGGCGAAGTTGTAGCTGAACTCGTTGAGTATCGTCTCCAGGCCGACCACCTCGCCCAGGAAGCCGTTGACCCGCATCACCGCGCGGACGAGCCGGCCGCCCTCGGGCGAGAGCGAGGCGCCCACCAGCGCCAGCGCCTTCTCCCTGACGGCCGGAGCTCGCAGGTCCAGCCGCAGGCCGGTGTCGAACTGCATGAACTCCGGGTTGGCCCAGGTCTGCCACGCCACGTCGTCGGCCTCGTGCGAGAGGCGTTCGCGGTCCTCGTCGTCGAGGCAGGCCAGCAGGTCGCGGGCGGCCGACACCATCGCGGCGACCGGCGCCTGCTCGCCGGGGGCGGCCGGTGTCAGCGGGTACAGGCCGTCCCGCAGGACGCCGTCCTCGGTGACGCCGCGGAAGTCGTTGCCGTACAGCGGGGTCCAGCCCTCGATCAGGCCGCCGGTGAACGTCCCCGGTCTCCTGGCCAGCTCGCGGTAGGCGTAGGGGTCGAGGCCGCGTATGCCGGCCAGCCGCGGGTGGTCGTGCGGGAACAGGTACTGGCGGAACTCGCCGGGCATGAGGGCTCTCCGGTCTGTCTCAGACGGTGGTGTTGTGCCGGGCGACGGCGGCCCGTACGGCGCTCTCGTCGCCGGCCGCGATCGCCTCGACCAGGTCGGCGTGGATCCGGTGGCGCAGCTCGCGGTAGCCGGCGTCGGCGGCGTCGTCGGGACGCGGGGACGCGGCGCCCAGATGGCCGAGCGTGCCGATGTAGACGGCCCGGGCCATGGCGTTCGGGCTGATGGCGGCGATGCGCTCGTGCAGGGCCCAGTTGGCGCGCATGAAGGCGTCCCAGCCGGGCGCGGCGCGCAGCCGCCGCAGCAGGCGGCGCAGGTCGGCGACGTCCCGGCGGGTGCGGTGGCGGGCGGCGCCGACGTCGATCAGCTCCTCCAGGTGGTCGCGCAGCTCGACGGCGTCGGCGACGGTGCCCGGCTCCTCGGCGACGCCGAGCAGGGTGTGCCGCAGCCGCACCACCGGGCCGGGGTCGGCGACGAACAGCCCGCCGCCGCGGCCCGGCCGGATCTCCAGCACGCCACGGTCGCGCAGCAGCCGGACGGCCTCGCTGACCGTGGCGTAACCGAGGCCCGTCTCCGCGCGCAGCGACTCCAGCGTGCCGACCGGCTCCCCGGGACCCAGCCCGCGCGACCTGATCCGCTCGTCGAGCGCGGCGGCCAGCCGCTCGGCCCGCGTGCCCGCGCCCTGCCCGAGCGCGGCGGCCGGTTGTCCAGGCGAGGAGGAGTAGGGCATAGTCCGGATCCAACCATAAAACCTGCGAACCTTTGGCAGGTTTCAGCCGCCGTGAGGAGATGAGCGATGAGGATCGTCGGGATCCGCCGGCACGCCGCCGGGGGCGTCGAGGCCGGCACGTTGTCGGCCGACGGGGCCGAGGTCACCGTGCTCGCCCCGCTGGAGCGGTTCTGGGCCGCCGCGGCCGCCTTCCTGGCCCGCGAGCCGGCTGGCGAGCGGCTCCCGGTCGCGTCGGTCACCCTCGTGCCGCCGGTGCTGCCGGAGGCCCGGGTGATCTGCATCGGGCTGAACTACCTCAGGCACGTCGCCGAGGGCTCCTACGCGGGGGAGGGCCTGCCGCCGCACCCGACGCTGTTCGCCCGCTGGACGCGGTCGCTGACCGTGGGCGGCGTCCCGGTGCCGGTGCCCTCGGGCGAGGACGGCCTGGACTGGGAGGGCGAGGTGGTCGCGTACGTCGGCGCGCCGCTGGTGGACGCGGACCCGGAGGAGGCGCTGGCCGCGGTCGCCGGCTACTCGGTCTTCAACGACCTCACCGCGCGCCGGGCGCAGAAGCTCACCAGCCAGTGGATCCTCGGCAAGAACGCCGACCGGTCCGGCCCGCTCGGCCCGCTGGTGCCCGCGTCCGAGGTCGGTGACCTGCGCGACGGGCTGCGGGTGCGGACCCGGGTGAACGGCGAGGTCGTCCAGGACGGGCGTACCGACGAGATGGTCTACGGCGTCGGCGACACCCTGGCGCTGATCTCGCGCACGTTCACGCTGCGGCCCGGCGACCTGCTGGCCACCGGCACGCCCGCCGGGGTCGGCTACGCGCGCACCCCGCCGTGGCTGCTACGGCCCGGCGACGTCGTCGAGGTCGAGGCCGAACGTCTCGGCAGCGTGCGCAACCCGATCGTCGGCAACGACGCGCGGGCGCTGACGGGCGCCGGAGGGGTGACCGCGCCGGAGGGGTGAAGCGCGCGACACTGGGGTGGTGGAGACACGACCTGTCCGCGGCGGGGCGGGGCGGCCGGGGCACCGGTTGCGCTTCGGCCCGGCCGCCGAGGGCATCGAGCGGCTGGCGGCCTCGCTCGTCGGCGAGGCGTTCGCGCCCCACCGCCACGACACGTACGCGATCGGCGTCACGCTCGCCGGCGTGCAGACCTTCCGCTACCGCGGCGAGCTGCGGCGATGCCTGCCGGGGGAGTGGCACGTCCTGCACCCCGACGAGCTGCACGACGGGGCCGCGGGCACCGACGCGGGCTTCGGCTACCGGATCTTCTACGTCGACCCGTACCTGATCCAGGAGGCGCTGGGCGGCCGGCCGCTGCCGTTCGTCGCCGACCCCGTCGTGCGGCCGGAGGGGATGTCGCCGGCGCTGCTCGCCTGGCTGCGGCACCTGGACGAGCCCCTGGAGGAGCTGGCCCGGCTGGAGGTCGCGCTGCTGGTCGCGGCGGCCCTGGAGCGGCACGCCGACGTCCCCGTCCGGCGGCGGCGCGACCCCCTCGCGGTCGAGGCGCTGGCACGCGTGCGCGAGCTCATCGCCGCCGACCCCGCGACCCGGCACCCGGTGGCCGAGTTCGAACGCGTCTCGGGGCTCGACCGCTGGACGATCGCCCGCCAGTTCCGCGCCGCCTTCGGCACCAGCCCGACCCGGTACCGGACGATGCGGCAGCTGGACGTGGCCCGGCGGGCGATGCGCGGCGGCCTGCCGCTGCGGGAGGCCGCGCTGCGGGCGGGCTTCGCCGACCAGAGCCATCTGACCCGCATGTTCAAGCGCGCCTACGGACTCACCCCCGGCGAATGGACCACCGCCCTCACCTGGCGCTGGGGAAATCCGCCGTGAGCCCGTCGGTCCTGGCCTCGATCGCGCGGATCACGGCCACCATGTCGAGCGTGCCGTGCCCGAGCGCCAGGGTCTCGGCGAACAGCGCGTGGCAGACGTCGATCAGCGGCGAGGCCACGCCCGACGCCCGCGCCGCCCCGGCGATGAGCCGGTTGTTCTTCAGCACGTCGGCGATGGCCGCCTGGGCGGCGAGGTCGCCGTCCAGCAGCTTGCGGACCTTCCCCCGCGACACGTCGCTGGCCATCGGGCCCGAGTCGAGCACCTGGGCGAACCTGTCCAGGTCCAGGCCGTGCCGGGCGGCGAAGTGCGCGGCCTCGGCCAGGCCGCTGACCATGGTGATCAGGAAGATGTTCACCGCCAGCTTCATCAGCAGCCCGCCGGGCACCGGGCCGCACGCGATCGTCCCGGCGCACATCGGCGCGAGCAGGGGGCCCACCTCCTCGACCGCCGCGGGCTCGCCGGCCAGCATCGCCACCAGCCGCCCGGCCTCGGCCGGGCCGCGCGAGCCCGACACGGGCGCCTCGACGTAGTCGCCGCCGGCCGCCCGCACCGCCGCGCCCAGGTCCGCCGACCACGCCGGGGACGTCGTGCCCATGTGCACCACGATCCGCCCGGCCACCATGGACGCGAACCGCGGCGTGCCGCGCCCGAGCACCGCGTCCACGGCGGCCTCGTCGGCCAGCATGAGCAGCACGACCCTGGCCCGCGCGAACACCTCGTCCGGGCTCGCCGCCACGTGCGCGCCGGCCGCCCGCAGCGGCTCGCACCCGGCCGCCGTACGGTTCCAGACCACGACCGGCGTGCCCGCCCGCACCAGGTTGAGCGCCATGGGCCGGCCCATGATCCCCAGTCCGATGAATCCCGTTCCGGCCATCCGCCCTCCCGCTCCGCGTGTCCCGCCGTCACCGTTGTAGCGGCAGGGACCGGCTCCGGTCTTGAACGGTTGTGCGGCCCGCGCCGGCGTCAGGGCGTGGTGACGTCGAGGTCGACGCTGGAGACGCCGAGCACGCCGTCGATCTCCAGCAGCTCGGTGATCAGCACCTCGACCGGCCCCGCGCCCTGGACGACGAGCCAGATCGAGATCGACTCCCGGTCCTTGCTCGGCTGGTCGCGTTCGAGGGTGAGCTCGGCGATGACGAAGCCCCTGTCGCTGCACAGCGCCAGCACCCGCCGGAGCGCGCCGTGGCGGTCGAGGTAGGTCAGGTGCAGGCGCGACTGGGCGTACTTCGAGCGGGGCAGCCGGGCGCTGAGCGGGGTGAAGCCGAACAGGACCAGGAAGTGGCCGGCGGTGACGGCGACCGCCAGCAGCCACAGTCCGGCCCCGGCGGCCATGCCGACCGCGCAGGTCAGCCAGACCACCGCGGCGGTGGTGAGCCCGCGCACCGCGTCCCGGCGGACGAAGATCAGGCCGCCGCCGATGAACCCGATGCCCGACACGATCTGCGCGGCCACCCGGGACGGGTCGAGCGTGACGTGCTCGCCCAGGACGTCGGCGAAGCCGTACTTGGACACCAGCATGATCAGGGCCGAGGCGAAGCCGACCAGTGTGTGGGTGCGCAGGCCGGCGCTCTTCTGGCGGATCTCGCGTTCGAGCCCGATGGCGGCCGACAGCAGCAGGGCCAGGCCCAGTTCTCCCAGCTGGGTCCATCCTTGCCCGGCCAGTGCCGTCGTGGCGAACGCCGTCCCCATTTGCCCAGATGTCCCCGGCGTGCGGGGGTCTCACACCTTCCTGGCAAGAAGTTAGTTGCCTGACTTAGTTTCTGTGCTACGGTTCTTCTTAGTCAGGCAACTAACTAATGACTGAGGAGAACCACCATGTTCGTTGTCACGGGTGCCACCGGGAACGTCGGCCGCACGCTGGTAGGTCTGCTGGCCGAGGACGGCCTGCCGGTCACCGCCGTCGCCCGCCGCGTCACGGAGGCCGACGTGCCGCCGGGCGTCCGGGCCGTCGCCGCCGACCTGGGCGACGTCGCGAGCCTGCGTCCGGCCCTGGCGGGGGCGGACGCGCTGTTCCTGCTGGTGGCGGGGGAGGACCCGGAGGGCGTGATCGCGGCGGCCGGGGAGGCGGGCGTGCGCAAGGTCGTCCTGCTGTCCAGCCAGGGCGCCGGGACCCGGCCGGGGGCCTACCCGCACGCCGTCCGGTTCGAGGAGGCCGTCCGCGGGTCGGGGCTGGCCTGGACGGTCCTGCGTTCGGGCGGCCTGGCCTCCAACGCCTATGCCTGGGCCGAGCCCGTACGCCTGAGCCGCACCGCCGAGGCCCCCTTCGGCGACGTCGGCCTGCCCTTCGTCGACCCCGCCGACGTCGCCGCCGTGGCGGCCGCCGTCCTGCGCGAGGACGGGCACGACGGGGCGACGTACGTGCTGACCGGCCCCGAGGCCACCACCCCGCGGGACCGGGCGGCGGCGATCGCGGCGGCGCTGGGCGAGCCGGTGCGCTTCGCCGAGCAGACCCGCGAGGCCGCCCACGCGCAGATGGCGCAGGTCATGCCGCTGCCCGTGGTGGAGGGCACGCTCGCCATCCTGGGCGAGCCCACCCCCGACGAGCGGAGCGTCAGCCCGGACGTCGAGCGCGTCCTCGGCCGTCCCGCCCGCCCGTTCGCCGCCTGGGCCGAGCGCAACGCCGCCGCCTTCCGCTGACCGCCGGCGACGGGCACGGCGGCGTGGCGAGACGGAGGGCGCCGGCCGGCCGGAAGCCGGTGACGGCGGGCGTCACCGGCTCCGGAGCAGCGCCCGTCAGGTGATCGGGCAGGTGTCGCGGTACTCCTCGATCGCGGTCCCGCGCGGGGCGGGGCACAGGAACTGGTCGTAGCGGGTGTCGTCGTCGACGAACCGCTTCAGCCAGGCCACCATCGACTTGGCCATCGTGGTGTTGGTGACCTGCGGGAAGAAGTGCGAGGCGCCGTTCAGCTCCAGGTACGCCTTCTCCACCGACGACGGGATCGACTGGTAGAACGGCTCGGAGTGGGTCGCCACCGGCGCGATCGTGTCGGCCTCACCCCCGATGATCATCGTCGGCACCCGGAGGCCCGACCAGCTCTTGGTGAGGTTCCACGGCGCGAGCGGCACCGCCGCCTGGAGCGACGGGCGCGCGTCGGCGGCCTCCAGCGTGCCGCCGCCGCCCATGGAGTGACCGGCCACCGCGAGCCGGGACGCGTCGATCCTGCTGCGCACGGCCGACGGGCTGCCCGAGGTCAGGTAGTCCAGCGCGGCCAGGAGCTGACGGCCGCGGCTGGCCGGCTGGTCGTAGATCGTGATGGTCTCGATGCCGATCACCACGAACCCGTGCGAGGCGATCCGCGGCCCCAGCCAGGCGAGGCTGGACCAGGTCGCCGTGTAGCCGGGCGAGATGGCGATCGCGCCGAAGGTGCCCTGGCTGGTGTCGGTCGGGTAGTAGATCGTCCCGCCGCCGAAGCCGGAGACGCTCAGCCGCGAGACGCCGAGCTCCGCGGTCGCGAACGGGCCGCGCGCGGCTTCCAGGATCGCGCCGGTCGGGTCGGGGCCGCGCTCGTACGGGCCGGCCGCGTGGGCGACCGGCGCCGCCGCGACGCCGCCGGCGAGCAGCGTGACGGCCAGGGCGAGCTTGGTGAACGTTCGCGCGCCGAAGTGGGGGGTGGAGAGCTGCACGTCGTCGAACTCCCTGCTCATCGTGGGAATGACTGCTGTCTGTCGCCATTGTCGGGACACACGGTCAGCCGTGCATCGGTGAAATCACCGGTCTCGTGCCGCCCGCCGCCCGGTCCAGGCGCTACATGAACCTGACCAGCTCCACCCGTGAGCGGATGCCGAGCTTGCTGAAGATGTTCCTGAGATGGTGCTCGACCGTGCGCCTGCTGAGGAAGAGCTGCTCGGCGACCTCCTTGTTGGTGGCGCCCGCGGCCACCATGCGGGCGATCCGCGCCTGCTGCGCGGTGAGCTGCGACACCGTCGCGTCCGCGGCCGGCCGGACCGGCTCGCCGGAGGCCCGCAGCTCGGCCCTGGCCTGCTCGGTCCACAGCCGCGCGCCGTGCCGTTCGAACGTCTCCAGCGCCGTGTGCAGATGGTTCCTGGCCGCGCCGGGCCGCCGGTCGCGCCGCAGCGCGCTGCCCAGCAGCAGGTGCGTACGGGCCGCCTCGAACCCGCAGACGCCCTGGCCGTGCAGGCGCAGGGCGTCCAGGAACAGCTCCTCGGCCTCGCCGGGACGCACCGACAGCAGCGCCCGGCAGCGCGAGACCAGCGCCCGCAGGCCGGGGCTGCGCGTGCTGCCGACCCAGCGTTCGAGCACCCGCAGGGCCGCCGCGGCCCGCTCGCGGTCGCCGGTGCGGGCGGCCGCCTCGATGTAGTGCGGGGTGGACATGACCCTGATGACGACGTGGCGGTTGCGCCGCTCGGCCCGCAGCCTGCCCGCGGCGTCGGCCACGCGGCCCGCGGCCAGGTCGAGGCAGGCCAGCGCCCAGTTGCCGACCGCGCCGGCCAGGCCCAGCTCGTGGGCGTCGGCCAGCTCGATGGCGGCGTCCGCGCGGATCCGGCACGTCTCCTGGTCGCCCTCCACTGCGGCGCTGACCGCCAGCCAGGCCAGGTGCTGGGCCGCGGTGTTGTGCTGGCCCGTCTCGCGGGCCAGCCGCAGGCCCTTCGCGGCGGTGGCGGCGACGGAGGCGTACCGGCCCGTCCAGACGTCGGGGTAGATCGTGAACTCCAGGAGCTGCGGCACCGCCGACGCGGCCCCGCGCAGCCGGGCCTCCTCCACGGCCCGCGCCGACAGCCGGTGGGCCACCGCGTCCTCGCCCAGCAGCATGCCCGCCACGCACGCCCACGTGAGGACGGCCGGGTCGCGTACCGAGCCGGCCAGCTCCAGCACCCGCCGCAACGGCCCGGCCGCCTCCTGGTGCAGGCCGCTGAAGGTGTGGGCCATGCCCGCCAGGTACTCGAACATGAGCTGCGCCGGCGCCGGCTCGTCCGGACGCCGCAGGGCCGCCGCCTGCCGGGCGATCGCGATGAACGCCCGGTTGTCGCCCGCCCGGTAGCTGGCGTCCGCCGCGCCGACCAGCGCGCGCACGCCGAGCACGCGGTGGCTGTCCAGCAGCCCGCGGGCCGCCGCCAGCAGCTCCTCGCGGGCGCTGCCGGTCTCGCCGCCCAGCAGCTCCAGGCTGCCGCGCAGGAGCTGGACGTGGCCGCGCAGCTCCTCGGGCGCGCCGGGCGACCGCAGCCGGGCCAGCAGGGAACGCGCGGCCAGGGGACGTCCGGACACCCAGGCGTGCCTGGCGGCGGCGGCCAGCCGTTCGGCCTCGACCGCGGGATGAGCGGTCAGCTCGGCGGCGCGCTCCAACGCCAGGTAGGGCTCGGGGAACCCGGCACGACGCTCCGAGGCCAGGCACGGCTCGGCGCTCCCGGCGGCCCACCGCACGGCCAGCGCCGCCCGCGCCAGCTCGTCCCCGGCCTCCTCCCCGCCGCCTCCGGCCCACGCCCGATGCCACGCCCGCCGCAACCTCTCCCAACCATCCGCGTGGCACCCGCCCGGGGTGAGCAGGTCGGCGAGGAGGCGGTGGGCGCGGCGGCGCTCGGCCAGCGACGCCGCGTGGTAGGTGACCGCCCGCATCGCGGGTTCCCGGAACACGAACGCGTCCCCGTCGGCCCGCAGGACGCCCGCCCGTTCGGCCGGTTCGAGCACCGACAACGCGCACGCCGGGCTCGCCGCCCTGGCCAAAGTCGCCACGTCCAGGGCCGGATCGGCGGCGATCAGCAGCGACAGCCAGCGCGTACGCGCGGGCAGCCGGGCCAGCACGCCCGTGTGCTCCCGCCACAACCGCCCACCAGGAGGCAGGACGGCGGGCGGCGCCGCGAGCCCGGCCCGCTGGTCGGGGGTGAGCGCGCCGATCAGCTCGCGCAGCGCCAGCGGGTTCCCGCGGGCGATCTGGTCGAGCGCGGCCGGCAGGTCCTCGGCGAGCCCGCCGGGCGCCAGGTCCGCGGCCAGCTCCCGCACCGCCGGCCCGTCGAGCCCGCGCAGCTCCAGCGCGGGCACGCCCTCAAGCCGCCACATCGCCTCGCCGTCGAACCCCTCCGGCTCCCGCTCGCCGTACGGGACGGCGTAGGAGGGCGGGGGGCTGGTGGTGAAGAGCAGGGCGATCGGCTCGCAGGACAGGCGGCGGGCCACGAACGAGAGCGCGTCCAGGCTCGCCGCGTCCAGCCGGTCGGCGTCGTCCACGCAGGCCAGTACGGGACGCTCGGCGGCGACCGCCGACAGCAGCCCGAGCACGGCGGCGGGCAGCACGAGCCCAGCCCCGCAGGTCCCGGACTCCAGGGCCTCGGCCAGCGCGCGGGCCTGGGCGGCCGGCAGCGCCGCGACGGCCCCGGCCACCGGTCTCAGCAGGCCGTGCAGCCCCGCGTACGGCACCGGCGACTCCGGCTCCACCCCCGACACCCGCAGCACCCGGAACCCGGAGGCCCGCGCGGAGGCCAGGTCGAGCAGCGCCGTCTTGCCCATGCCCGCCGCGCCGGTCAGCAGCAGCGCCCCTCCGGAGCCGGCCCGGGCGTCGTCGAGCAGCCGCAGCAGGACGTTCTCCTCCGCGTCGCGGCCGCGTAACACGGGAACGCGCGTGACTGGGGACACGCCGTCCAGTGTCACGCGCGGGTGCCGCCGCTGAAAGAGGCCGCCGGCCACGAAAGCCGCCGACGCCCCCGACCGTACGAGAGGGGGTGGACGGGAGAAAGTGTGGCATTCCGGTGACAGCAAGCGCTTGGTGACCTACCTTGAGTCCTGACCGTCAAGGAGTGCCGATGCGGAATCAGGGGCTTGGGTCATGGCCGGCACGCAGGGCGCGGATGACGCCCGCCCGGCCCGCCGTCGGTTACCAGGGGATCGACCGCACCTACGGCGACCTGTACGACCGGGTCACCCGCCTGGCCCACGGGCTGACCGGCCTGGACGTGGGCCGCGGCGACCGGATCGCCTATCTCGGGCCCAACCACCCGTCCCTGGTGGAGACGT
Organism: Nonomuraea sp. NPDC004702; assembly: GCF_053601695.1. NCBI lineage: Bacteria > Bacillati > Actinomycetota > Actinomycetes > Streptosporangiales > Streptosporangiaceae > Nonomuraea > Nonomuraea sp. NPDC004702. The sequence goes on along the minus strand of NZ_JBSGCE010000004.1, from coordinate 207,118 downwards.
TCTTCGCCGCCGGACTGCTGGGCGCGGTGTTCGTCCCGCTCAACGCCCGGCTGGCCCCGCCCGAGCTGCGCTTCCTCCTGGACGACTCCGGCGCCCGCGTCGTCGTCCTCGGTGCAGGCCAGGACGGCGGCGGCCTGCCCGGCCGGCACCTGGACCAGGACGCCTTCGAGGAGCTGATCGCCGGCGCGCCCGCCGACCCCGTGGACGAGCCGGTGAGCCAGGACGACCTCTGCCTGATCATGTACACCTCGGGCACCACCGGCCGCCCCAAGGGCGCGATGCTCACCCACGGCAACCTCATCTGGAACGCCGTGAACCTGCTGGTCGACGTGCCGCTCGCGCACGACGAGGTGACGCTGGTCAGCGCGCCGCTGTGGCACATCGCGGCCCTGGCGCAGACGCTCCTGCCGACCGTGCTGAAGGGCGGCCGGGCGCTGCTGGAGCCGTCGTTCCGGGTGGACAGGACGTTCGACCTGGTCGAGTCCGAGCGGGTCACGATGATGTTCGGCGTGCCGTCGATGTTCGCGGCCCTCGCGCAGTCGCCGCGCTGGGCGGACGCCGACCTGTCCAGCCTGCGGCACCTGCTGTGCGGGGGAGCGCCGGTGCCCGAGCCGCTGATCAGGACGTACCGGGAGCGCGGGCTGCCGTTCCTGCAGGGGTACGGCATGACGGAGACCTCCCCCGGCGCGCTCTTCCTCGGGGCGGGGCACCCGGACGCCGGGCTCGGTTCGGCCGGGGTGCCGTGCTTCTTCTCCGACGTGCGGCTGGTCGCCCCCGACGGCTCGCCCGCCGCCCCCGGCGAGCCCGGTGAGGTGTACGTCCAGGGCCCCAACGTCATGCCCGGCTACTGGCGGCGTCCGAAGGAGACCGCGAAGGTGTTGTCCGCCGACGGCTGGTTCAGGTCGGGCGACATCGGCGTGGCCGACGAGGGCGGGTACGTCCGCATCCGCGACCGGATCAGCGACATGTACATCTCCGGCGGCGAGAACGTCTACCCGGCCGAGATCGAGAACCTGCTCCTCGCCCATCCGGCGGTGGCCGAGTGCGCGGTGATCGGCGTACCGGACGAGAAGTGGGGGGAGACCGGCAAGGCGCTGGTCGTGCTGCGGCCGGGTGCGAGCGCGGAGCCCGGGGAACTGCTCGCCCACCTCGACGGCCGCCTGGCCCGCTTCAAGATCCCGCGGTATCTGGAGCTCGTCCCCGGCCTGCCGCGGAACGGCGCCGGCAAGCTGCTCAAGGCGTCCCTCAGGACGCCGCACGGGCAGCAGGCGCGGTGACCGGGCAGGCAGCGGCGGGTCAGCCGATGGCGGGCACGCGCAGGTCGGCGAAGACGCCGCGGTGGTCGGTGCCGGGCACGTCGAGGATCTCCGTACTGGCCACGTTCACCCGGCGGTCGGCCAGCACGTGGTCGATCGTGATGATCGGCGGTATCGCCCTGTTGTTGGGCCAGGTCGGGACGAGCCCCTTGCCCACCTGGTCGGCCGCGTCGACGTAACCCCTGGCCAGCAGGTCGCGGAAGGCGCGATGGTCGAGGCTGGCGTTGAAGTCTCCGGCCAGGATCCTGATCACCGACGGCGACGGGGACGGCAGCGCCTTGAGCGAGGCGTCCCACTCGGCCGCCATCCGGCCGAGCGGCGGGTCGGGGTGCACCGCCACGACCTCGACCTTGCCGCCCGAGGGCAGGGACAGCGTGGCGGCCGGCATGTTGTGGCCGATCGGGGTGAACAGCCCCCGCAGCGGCCGCAGCGGGTGCCTGGCGAACAGGCCGCTGCCGATCGCGCCGTCCGCGGCCTGGAGCACCCGGTAGGGGAGCAGCTTGCGCAGCCCCGCCTGGTCGAGCCGCCGGACCGCGTCCGGGGTCAGCTCCAGCGCGCTGAACACATCGATCTCGTACAGGCGCACCAGGCGGACCACGGTCTCGGCGTCGGCCCATCCGAACAGGTTGACCGACAACACCCGCAGCGGGACGCCCTCGATCACTTTGCCCGGCTCCACCCCGGACGTCCGCGGGATCAGGCACGCGACGAACACCATGCCCACGACGGCCGCGCTCAGCCCCGCCGGGCGGTTGCGCCTGAGCACCGCCAGCAGCGCGGTCAGCGCGGCCAGCCCCGCGCCGATCGGCGTCACCGTCATGAGCTGGATGAGGAAGGAGCCGGTCTCCAGGCCGCCGACCCGCAGCGCCGCCCAGGCCGCCAGCAGCGCGACCACCGTCCAGGCGAACCAGCGCCTGCGCCGCCGGGGTGAGGGACGCTTGCCGGCGGATGCGCGTTCGGCGGTCGCGCTCGCTGCCCGTTGATCCACAGCATGAACCCTAAGGCAGCGGCGAAGAACCCGAACCAGGCCGCCCACCCGGCCCCCGGCCTTGCCCCGCGGCCCTGCCCTGCCCTGCCCCCCGGCCCTGCCCCGCCCTGCCCCCGGCCCCGGCCCGGCCCTGCTCGGTTCGGCCGCTTGGGCTCACCGGCTCGGCTCAGTGGCTCACCTCGCCGACTCGGCTCCCGTCTTGACGGCGAGGAGCTGCCTGCGCATCGCGACGAAGTCGCCGACGTCCGTCATCGCGACGTGGGCGGCGCCGCGCACGGTGGGTTCGCCGCGCATCCGGAGCCGGTAGATCAGCCGGGTGCCGCCGCCGGTGTCGCGGAGCGCGATGGAGCAGGTCGTGGTGGCGTCGGCGCCGCGGTCGGCCAGCACGAGGCTGTGCGGGGGCTCGATCCGCTCGACCACGAAGGCGCCGCCGTCCATGACGTCGCCGGGCTTGAGGTCGTGCGGGGGCTGCGCGGGCTCGCCGGCTGCTTCCGCCCGCGCGTCGGGTCCGGCGCCAGGACGGGTGCCGGGACGGGTGCCCGGGCCCGGGTAGCCGCCGAGCCGGACCACCCAGGCCCACACGACCGGCGGCGGCGCGTCCACGGTGACGGCACGGGTGGCCTGGAGCTGGGGGAGCGGCACGATGTCGTCACCCGGCAGGTCCTCGTGCACCTCTCTGTCGGTCGCGCCCCAGCGCAGGTGCCAGGGGCGCACGGCGAGCAGGTACCCGGCCGCCGCACCCGCGGCCAGCCGGAACACCCGGCCTGGCAGGAACATCGCAGCACTCCTTCGTGTCACTGACGAGACCTGTCGCCGGCCTCTCGTCGATCGGCGCTCGGAATTTCGGTGCTTACGCTGAATTATGGGCCAATATGGCTAGATCTGGTCGGCTTTCCATATTGTCAGGCCATATGTCTCCGCAATCGGCCGCCACGCCTGCGCGAATTGCGCCTTCGCCGTCTGCGCGGCCTCCGATCTGCTGAGACCTCGCCGGTAATCGCGATCGTCCGAGACCGGGCCGGTGCAGCCGCCCGCCAGATGGCGCCGGGCCCAGGAGAGGAAGGCGGTGTCGGCGTCGTAGGAGGCGTCGAGTGCGGCGATGAGCGTCTGCTTCAGCGCCGCGCCCTCGGGCAGGGCCGTCACCTCCAGCGTTCGGGCGGCGGCGAGCTGGTCGCGGCGGCCGGCGGTGATGTCCTCGATCGTGGTCACGCCGGACCGGCGGCAGCCGGTCGCGTCCGCGATCGCCGCCGACAGGCTGGAACGGGCGGAACTGCTGCTGGACAGCAGCTCGTCCACCCGCCCGGCCTGCCCGGCCGCACCTGCCGTGGGGTCCGCGCTCGGTGTCGGGCCGGTGCTCGCGGCCGGGTCGCCGGTGGGGGTGGCGTCCCCGGTCGCCGGGTCTTCCGTCGCCTCGTCCGAGGTCTGCGGCTGGACGGCCGACGTCGCGCCGCCAGAGCGCCCGCCCGCCTCCGCCGGAGCGGACGGGCGGCTCCCGGCCACCCACCAGACCAGCGCCGTCGTCGCGCACGCCGCCGCCACGCTGGCCAGCGCCACCGGCCGCCGCCACCCCGGCGGACGCGACCGCGAGGGCGGCGGCGGATGATCGTCCCCCAGCGGCCCCCGTGAGAGACCGGCGAACGCCCCCTCCCCGGACGAGCGCACCACAGGCGGGACACCACCGGCGCCGGCGCCCGGCGTGCCGACCCCTGTGAACGGGACACCACTGCCGGCGGGCGGGGAACCGGGGCCACCGGGTGGGGCGCCGGTGTCTGTGGGGCCGGCAGGTGAGGGGCCGGAGGAGGCGGGAGATGTGGGGTCGGCGGGTGAGGGGCCGGAGGAGGCGGGAGGTGTGGGGGTGAGGGGTGTGGGGGCGGGGAGGAGGGCGCCGCAGCGGGGGCACTGGGTGAGGGCGCCGGTGTCGCTGCCGCATCGCCCGCACCGCCCCCCGGCGCCTGAATGGTGGACCAATACACCCTCCCGTAATGCTCCGTAAAGGGAAGAATTTCAATTTATCGGGCTTTTGTCCCGAGCTTCACTTCCGGTGAACGAGACTATTTGATAACAACGAGCCCCCCAAAGCACTCGCCCCTCATAAGCTCGGCCGGGTTCACCGACGAAGGAGGGTCATGGCCGTCGACAGCTCCGGCGCCACCGGCTCCACGCGGGACACCAGGGCCCACCCCCGCGTGCCCCGCATGAGCAACGTCACCCGCTACCTCAGCGCCGCCGCCTACCTCGACAGCGGGTTCCGCGACCGGGTGCTGGGCGAGCTGATGTTCGACCCCTACCGCGCGGTCCCCCCGTCCTACGGCGGCTTCGACCTCATCCCGGTGATCCACCACTGCCGGCGCTCGCGCTCGATGCTCGTCGTCCGCGACGCGCTCATCACCGTGTTCTTCCTCGTCGGGTTCGTGATCTCCCCGCTGACCACGATCGCGTGGGTGGCGACGCTCGTCCCGCTGGTGCTGCTCACGTCGGGGCGGGTCCGGCGCGGCTCGCTCGTGCTGCGGGCCATGCTCTGGTTCTGGGCCGCGAGCATGGCCCTGCTCCTGCTGGCCGCGGTGTTCTCCACCGCGCTGTCCGTGCTGCTGCTGCAGAGCCTGTCCAGCTCCTCGTTCTACGACGACGGCCCCTCCTACGGCGTCGCCGACGTCCTGGGCCAGGGGCTCGGCACGCTGGCGCTGGCGATGGCCGTGCCCTTCACCACGCTCGGGGTGGCGCTGGTCTACCGGATCGCGACGTACATGACGCTGGCCGGCACGCTGCGGCCGGGCGCGCCCGAGCCGGTCACCGGCGCGACCGGCCCCCGCACCGCCCATCGCGTCGACTACGTGCGCAGCGCCCAGTGGGGCAACATCACCATGTACGCCAACGAGGACGCCTTCATGGGCGCCGGGTCCATCGCCAGGACCTGGTCGATCGCCGTCGAGCTCGACCGGGTGCGCGGCCGCGAGGGCCCGCCGCGCCGCCAGGACGACCCGGTCGACCTCGACCCCGTCGAGCTGCACGCCTTCGTCCGCGAGCGGCTGAAGGACATGCGCGACCGCGTGCTGCGTCCCAACGAGGGCATCCAGCGGCTCGACATCGGCGACCACGTCGTCACCAGGGGGATCTTCACCGTGGCCGACTGGCACGACGGCGGCGCCCCGGTGTCCCATCCGCTGATCGGCAAGAACGGCCTGCCCAGGTCCCACGCCACACCCGAGGAGATCGAGGCGATCGTCCGCCATCCGCAGGGCGGCGTGCGCTACTACCAGCGCGTCACGATCAACAACGCCGGGCAGGAGATCCGCGACCGCAACGGCCGGCTCGTCGCGCCCGCCGAGGATCAGGAGGCGCTGACCTCCGCGTTCATCTACCTGGCCGTCGAGGGACGGATGCTCTACACCCAGTTCGTGGTCACCGTGCTCCCGCCCGCCCACGGCCCCTACCACGTGGTCGACCGGCTGCCCACGATGACCGGCGGCCGCATCGCCTGGGAGGCGGTCAGGTCGTTGAAGCTGCGGCTGCTGCGCGACGTGCTGGCCGCGCCCGCCCGGCTCGTCCGTACGGGGGTGCAGGCCGTCCGGCAGAACATGCTGGCGCCCGACCCGCGCAAGCACATCGTCTACCCCTACGGCGCCCGCTTCAGCGTCCGGGAGCTGGGCGCGAGCGACGACCTGCAGACCCACATCCAGGTGCTCGACGTCTCCAAGTACGTGCGGATGATCGAGCAGCGGCTCACCGAGGCGGTCCTCGACTTCCTGGAGGACAAGGGCGTGGAGACCGGCGCCTACCGGTTGCAGGCGGCGAGCGTGACCATGAACACGCTGTCGGTCAGCGGCGGCGCCACGGTCAGCGGCCCGGTCGCCTTCGGGAACCAGGCCGCGGCGACGGTCAACAACCTGGGAGGACAGGGCGCGTGACGAACGAGCAGACCCCCACGCCGGGCTCGTACGGCGTGCACATCAGCGGCGGCGAGGTGAGCGGCCCGATCGCGGTGGGCCCGCACTCCCGCGCCACGGTCAACAACCTGGGCGGCACGGCCCCCGGCGAGGCGGCCCGGTTGCTCGACCGGCTGGAACGCCTGCTCGCCGAGCACGAGGCGGAGGTGACCGAGCCCGCGCGGGCCCGCCGCGACGTCGCCGACGTGCGCCAGGAGATCGAGCAGGCCGACCCCGACCGCTCCCGCGTCCTCGACGCGCTCAAGCGGCTGTCGGCCCGCGCCGCCGAGGTGTCGGTGATCGTGGAGGTCGCCGGCCAGATCCGCGAGCTGTTCGGCTGACCAGCGGCTCTCGAAGGGGGCCGCGGTCAGCGGAAGACCGCGACCGCGGCCTCGCCGAGCATGTCGTCGATCAGCTGCACGACCTCCCTGACGACGGGGGAGTGCTCGCCCGCGATCTCCCGGAGGCGTTCGACGAGCCGAGCCGAGGGCTGGTCGAGGTAGAGCTCGGCCTCCAGCCGCAGCGCCCCCACCAGCCCGCACAGCGCCGCGCCGCGCCCGTCGGGCTGCTTCCAGCCCTCCACCGCCGAGCGCACCCCGGCCGAGGCGCGCACCACCGAGGCGATGTCGGCGAGCTGGTACCGCGTGTACGGCAACATGCCCATGCGCCGCCTGGTCACCATGACCAGCACGCCCGCGGTGACCAGGCTCTGCCGGGTGCGGTCGTAGGCGTCCTCGGCCAGCTTCTTGATCCAGAACCTGGCCTCGCCCTCGGCCCGGTCGCGGGCCATCAGCGGGACCAGGGAGTCCACGACCGCGTCGCCGACCGGGGTGGGGTCGACGACGGCGATCCGGCCCTGCCCGACCGTGACGCGCCCGCTCAGCGCCAGGTCGAGCAGCACCGCCCCGGCCAGCCCGAGCGCCATCGAGTGCTGGTGCACCAGGGGCTTGCCGGACTGGTCGTGAGCGATGAGGAAGAGCTCGTGGTGGAGCGGCGGCCGCGTCACGGCGACCGGATCCCGGTCAGGCCGGCCTTGTCGTCGCCGTCCAGCACCGGGCGGCGGCCGCGGGCGTACAGGACGCCGAGGACGACGACGCCGACGGCGAGCCAGATCAGGCCCACCCGCTGGGCCAGGATGTTGGCGTTGACGATCACGAAGATCAGGATCGCCATGCCGATCAGGGGTGCCACCAGGTGCGACCAGAAGTCGGACGAGCGCTGCCGGACCCGGTAGTGGACGATCACCGACACGTGCAGCACGACGAACGCGATCAGGCCGCCCATGTTGACCAGGCTGCTCAGCAGGCCGACGCCCTCCTTGAGCTGCGAGGCCCACAGGCCGATGCCGACGGACAGGGCCGAGACGAGCAGGATGGCGTTGGCCGGGACCGAGTGCTTGACCGACACCTTGGCGAGGAAGGCCGGCAGCTGCCGGTCGCGGGCCATGGCGTACAGCAGGCGGGAGACGGCGACCTGGGCGACCAGGGTGTCGGCGAAGCCCCAGGAGATGGCGGTGGCCGTCGAGGTGACGTGCCGCAGCCACTCGCCGCCCGCCGAGGCGGCGGCGTCGTAGAAGGCGGTCTCCGAGCCGGTGTTCAGCAGGCCCGCCGGGTCGGGCACCACCAGCGCGGCCACCCAGACCTGGGCCACGAACAGCAGCCCGGCCAGGATCAGCGCCAGCCGCATGGCCCTGGCCACCTGGGCCGAGCCGCCCGCGGACTCCTCGACGAGCATGCTGATGCCGTCGAAGCCGAGGAAGGACAGCACCGCGACGGAGACCGCGGCGAAGATCACCGGCCAGGAGAAGGTGTCGGGGTTGAACAGCGGTGAGAGGCTGAACCCGTGGCCCTTGCCCTGGAGCAGGGCCCAGATCCCGATCAGCACGAACAGGCCGAGCACGACCAGCTCACAGGTGATCAGCACCTTGGTGAGGGTGATCGTCATCCGGATGCCGCGCAGGTTGACCACCGTGTTGACGGCCACGAAGACGAGCAGCCACCCCCAGACCGGCACCCCCGGCACGCTGGCGTTCATGGCGATCGAGGCGACCAGGTAGAGCAGGCTCGGCACGAGCAGGTAGTCGAGCAGGATCGCCCACCCGGTCATGAAGCCGACCGACGGGGCGATGCCGCGGCCCGCGTAGTTGTAGACCGACCCCGACAGCGGGAAGGCCTTGACCATCTGCGCGTAGGAGGCCGCGGTGAACAACATCGCGACCATGCCCACCAGGTACGCCAGGACGGGCATGCCGCCCGAGGCCTTGTAGACCGGGCCGAAGATCGCGAACGGCGCGATCGGCACCATGAAGATCAGGCCGTAGAACACGAGGTCGGTCAGTCCGACCCCGCGGCGTAATTCCTGACGGTAGCCGAACTGCTCGATGCTCTCCTGAGGTTGCACGACAGCCTCTCCATGTCGTCCATGCGGGGGGTGACGGGCCTCGGTATACGCATGGGGTTACGGATACCGGTGGGGCTCGATCTGGCGATCCTTCCGTAGCCCACGGTCACGTCGCAAGAGGCTGCTCCAGGTGGTTGCGTACCTGACCTCGCCGCAGGGCCCGCGCCGGCGGAGGCGGGCGGGACGCGCGACGTCCCGCCCGCCGGCCGGCGGCGCCGCCTCAGCAGGCGCCGACGTCCTTCCAGACGCCCCACTCGCCGGTGGTGCCGGGCTCCTGGCCCTGCGTCCACCACTTGGCCTCCCACGTGTGGGCCTTGTGCGAGACGCGCTGGCCGCCGTTGTAGACGGCCGTCGCGCTCCAGGCGGGCGCGGTGCAGGCGCCGCCGGTCGGGGTGACGGTCGGGGTCGGGCTCGGGCTGGGCGCGACGCCGCCCCGAGCCAGGTCCTGGACCAGCCCGTACGTCCTGCCGCCGAAGGTCAGCGTGTAGTTCGCCTGGCCGGGGACGGGCAGGTAGTACACGTAGTCGAGGGTCACCGACGCGCCGGGGGCGAGCGTCTGCCAGGTGGGCAGCTTCACCGACACCCGGTGGAAGTCGCCCTTGAGCCCGCCGATGTTGTTGCCGGTGTGCTCACTGCTGATCACCCGCAGGCCGAAGCCCGACTGGTCCTTGGCGTTGTTCGGGGCGGAGGTCGCGTAGTCCCACTGGAACTCCGCGCCGCCCGGGATGGTGGTCTGCGTCCTGTTGGTGATGACGAGCTTGGGGTTGATCGGGTAGTTGCTGTCGCCGGCGGGGAAGCCGGTGGCCTCGATCGTGACGTCCACCTTCTCGGCGGGGACGGCCACCTTGGCCTTGGCCGCGCCGTACGGGGCGGCGGTCCTGAGCTTGTCGTAGAGCAGGCCGGTCAGGGTCTGGCCCATGAAGTACTCGCCCTTGGCCGCGTCCCAGGCGTAGTCGCCGGCCAGCTCCCAGATCATCACGCCGCCGATGCCCTGGTTCCTGACGTAGTCGGCCTTGGCGCCGAGCGACTGGTCGTCCTCGGTGGACAGGAACACCTTCTTGGCGGCGTTCCACAACCAGGGGGCGGTCAGGGTGGCGTTGTAGTTGCGGGTGTAGGTGCCGGTCAGCCGGTCCTCGGGGTCGTTGGCCGGGTCCAGGCCGTAGGCGGGGCCGTAGGAGCCGGCGATGCCCTTGGCCAGGTTCATGGCGTGCCACATGGGGTTGGAGCCGGCGCCGACCTCCTTGCCGTTCTCCTCGTCGTGCCACAGGTTGTCGATGCCGCGGGCGCCGTCGCCGCAGGTGGTCAGGCCCTGCGGGCAACTGCCGCTCGGGCCGTTGGAGGTGCCCCACAGGCCGTTCGCGCCGCCGTTGACGTTCTTCCAGCCGCGCGTGTAGTACGGCACGCCGATGTTGATCCGGCCGGCCGGCATCGCGCCGCGGAAGTAGTGGTAGGCCCAGTCGGTGTTGAGGTAGCCGAGGCCGCCGTACTGGGCGGCGGTGTAGACGCCCCACTTGGCCAGCTCGGCGTCCTTGCCGTCGTCGTACAGGGCGGCGTTGGGGCCGACGAACTCGTTCCAGGCGCCGTGCAGGTCGTAGGACATGATGTTGACGTAGTCCAGGTACTGGGTGACCTGGAAGGTCTCCATGCCGCGCAGCAGGTAGCCGGAGGCGGGGGCGGCGACGGTCAGCATGTAGTACCTGCCGTCGGCGGCGGCCGCGGTGTCCAGCTTCTGGCGCAGCGTCCTCATCAGGGCCGCGTAGCCCTTCATCAGGCTCGACCTGCGGGCGTTGGCGATGGTCCAGTCGAGCGGGTTCCCCGCGTCCTTCATCGAGGTCGGGTACTCGTAGTCGATGTCGACGCCGTTGAACCCGTACGCCCGCACGAACGCGACGACCGAGTCGGCGAACGTGCCGATGCCGGCCTGGTTGACCGAGCCGTCGGCGTTGGTGGTCATCGAGTAGAAGCCGCCGGAGGGCACGCGGGCGCCGCTGGCGTCGAAGTAGCCGCCGGTCTCGGCCCAGCCGCCGACCGACACCAGCGTCTTGGTGCCGGGGTACTGCTTCTTGTACTTGTTCAGCAGGTTGAAGTGGCCCTTGTAGGCGTAGGCCGGGTCCATCTCGGCGCCGGCGACGCCGGGCCACTCGGTCGCGGTCGCGTCGGCGTCCACGGCGATCTTGTTGCTGCCGTCGACGTGGGCGAAGGCGTAGTTGATGTGGGTGACCTTGCCCCACGGGATGTTGCCGGCCAGGTAGGCGGGCTGACCGTTCTTGCCGGTGCGCCAGCTGGTGAAGTAGCCGATGATGCGGCGGGGGTGGTCGGCCCCCATCTTCTCGCGGCCGTCCTCGTCGTAGGCCAGGCAGTAGGGGACGTCCACGCCGGGGGTCTGGTAGAGGCCGTCCGGGCGGCAGGCGGCGTTGTCGGCCGCGGCGGTGGCCGTACCGGCCAGGGCTCCCGCGATGAGGACCAGTGAGGTGCCGCACGCGGCCAGGGCCGCGCGTAGGCGTGTGGGCTTCAAGGCCACCTCCGATGGGGCATGACTGGGGGGTTGATCGGAAGGTAAGCCTGGTGACCAGGGCCGTCAATGCGTTCTGTTAGGAAACTTTCTTAATAGTTGCCGTCCCGTCGCTCGGGCGGTCACGATCCGGTCCGGCGCAGGATGAGCACCGCGATGTCGTCGCGCGGCGCGCCGTGCGTGAAGGTGTTCAGGTCGGCGGCCAGAGCCTCGACGGTCCTGGCCGGCGGGTCGCGGGCCCAGGAGCGCAGCCGCTGCTCCAGCGGGTAGAAGGAGCCGTCGCGGTCGCGGGCCTCGGTCACGCCGTCGGTGCACAGCAGCAGCGAGGCCCCGCGCGGGAAGGCGAAGCGCGCGCCGTGGCGCGGCTCGCCCGCCAGCCCGGCCAGGCCGAGCGGCACCTCCGGCTCGCCGAGCCAGAGCTGCCCGGCGTTCCCGCCGTGGATCAGGTACGGCGCGATGTGCCCGCAGTTGACCGCGTCCACCTCCAGCTCCGGGCCGATGTCCAGCAGCAGCGCGGTGACGAACCGCTCGGGCTCGCCGGTGTGCGCGGCGAACCTGTTGTGCCTGATCACGGCGTCCTCCAGGGCGTCGGCCACGCCCATGAGGGAGATCTCGCGGTAGGCCGCCTCCCGGAAGGCGCCCAGCACGGCCAGCGCGGCGCCGATCGCGGGCAGCCCCTTGCCCTGCACGTCGGCGATCATCACCCGGGTCCCGTACGGCGACGGCGCCACCTCGTACATGTCGCCGCCCACCATCGTGTCCTCCTCGATGGGCTGGTAGAGGCCGTCCACGACCACGTCGAGCGAGCGCAGCGGCAGCGGCCTGACGAGCTGCCGCTGCAACGCCGCGGCGGCCGAGCGCAACCGGCGGACCTCCTCCTCGCGCTGGATCCGGTAGCTCGCGCCGACCACGCTCATCAGCCCGAACGCCGCGGTGAAGCCGGAGACCTCCAGGTTCGTCCGCAGATTGCCGCCCAGATAGGCGACCGAGGCCGACACCACCGCCAGCACCCACACCGACGCGACCGCCGTCTGCCACACCGAGCCCAGCCCCGACACGATCGCGGGCAGGAAGATCAGCACCGGCACGAGCTCCGCGCCCCCGCCGGTGAACCTGTCCAGCCCGACCACCAGCACCGTGATCCCGATCAGGCCGACCAGGAACACCGGTGTCGTGAAGAAGGGCCGCCTGTGCCCGCCACCCCAGAGAATCGTCGTTCACCCCCCGGTGACCAGCTTCTCCCAAGGCGTCCGCGTTCCGTCCTGCGGCGCGCCGGGCACGGCGAAGGGCCGGCCCCGAAACCCGGGACCGGCCCCTGACGTGCGAACTTATCCGAGGCCGTTCTTCATGGCCGTGAGGAGTTCGGCGTTGGTGGTGTCACCGCTGAGCTCCCAGAAGAACGCGCCGCCGAGGCCCTGGTTCTTCGAGTAGCTCATCTTGCCGCCGATGGTGCTCGGCGTGTCGTAGCTCCACCACTGGTTGCCGCAGTAGGCGTAGGCCGTGCCCGCGACCGTGCCGGTGGACGGGCAGCGGGTCTTGATGACCTTGTAGTCCTCGATGCCCTGCTCGTACGTGCCGGGCGCCGGGCCGGTCGCCGTGCCGCCGGGCGCGGCCTGGGTCACGCCGGTCCAGCCGCGGCCGTAGAAGCCGATGCCGAGCAGCAGCTTGGCGGCCGGGACGCCCTTGCTCTTGAGCTTCTGGATGGCGTTGTCGGTGTAGAAGCCGGGGACCGGGATCTTGTCCCAGGTGGTGAGCGGGGAGTGCGGGGCGGTCGGGCCCTGCGCGTCCCAGCCGCCGAAGAAGTCGTACGTCATGACGTTGTACCAGTCGACGTACTGGGCGGCGCCGCCGTAGTCGGCCGCGTCGATCTTGCCGCCGTCGTTGCCGTCGGCGGTGATGGCCGCGGTGACCAGGTTGTTGGCGCCGAAGCGCGAGCGCAGCGCGGACATCACGTTCTTGAACGCCGCCGCGCCGCTGGTGTCACAGGTCAGGCCGCAGGCGTTCGGGTACTCCCAGTCGATGTCGATGCCGTCGAAGACGTCGGCCCAGCGGGGGTCCTCCACCAGCTTGTAGCAGGAGTCGGCGAAGGCCGTCGGGTTCTGCGCCGCCTGGCCGAAGCCGCCGGACCAGGTCCAGCCGCCGAAGGAGAAGAGCACCTTCAGGTTGGGGTACTTCTTCTTCAGCTTGCGCAGCTGGTTGAAGTTGCCGCGCAGCGCGCCGTTGTCCCAGGTGTCGGCGACGCCGTCGACGCTCTCGCCCGCCTGGTAGAAGCGGTCGTAGTCGGCGTAGCTGTCGCCGATCGTGCACTGCCCGTTCTGCACGTTGCCGAACGCGTAGTTGATGTGGGTCAGCTTGGCCGCCGAGCCGCTGGTGTCGATGTTCTTGACGTGGTAGCCGCGCTGGTAGATGCCCCACTGGACGAAGTAGCCCAGCACCTTGTTGCCGCCGCCACCGCCGCCGCCCGTGGTGGTCGCGGTGATCTGGTTGCTGTCGGCCGAGCGGTTGCCGGCCGCGTCACGCGCGCGCACGGTGTAGTTGTAGGAGGTGTTGGCGCTGAGGCCGGTGTCGTTGTACGACGTGCCCGTGACGGTGGTGACCAGGGTGCCGCCGCGGTAGACCTCGTAGCCGGTGACCGCCACGTTGTCGGTGGAGGCGTTCCAGGCCAGCGAGACGCTGTTGTTGCTGACGCCGGTCGAGCGCAGGTTGCCGGGGACCGACGGCGGGGTCTTGTCGTCGCCGCCACCGCCGCCGGTGGTCGTCGCGGAGATCTGGTTGCTGTTGGCCGAGCGGTTGCCGGCCGCGTCACGCGCCCGCACGGTGTAGCTGTAGGCCGTGTTCGCGGTGAGGCCGGTGTCGTTGTACGTGGTGCCCGTGACGGTGGTGACCAGGGTGCCGCCGCGGTAGACCTCGTAGCCGGTCACGGCCACGTTGTCGGTGGAGGCGTTCCAGGCCAGGGCCACGCTCGTGTCCGTGACGCCGGTCGAGCGCAGGTTGCCCGGCACGGACGGCGCGGTCGTGTCGCTGCCGCCGCCACCGGAGACCTTCCACAGCGCCGCCACGTTCGGCGGCTCCCAGCCGGGCTGGGAGGTGTGCGCCTGGAGACAGACGTAGTCGACGCCGTTGTAGGTGACGACCGTGCCCGCCGTGTAGGCGGTCCACGGGGCCCAGGCCGCCGCGTACGCCACCGTGCTGGCGGAGGCGAGCGCCGGGGCGGCCACGGCCGCGGTGAGGGGCAGGGCCAACGCCGCCATTCCCGCCAGGACCTTGCTCAGAATGGTGTGTTTCATGTCGCTCCGACATCCGTTGGGGGGTGTGTGGGGAGTGGGATGGGAGACTTCTGGGGAAACTATTAGGAAAGTTTCCTTTAAGTTGTGAATCGACGGTAGCTTCTGCCTGGGGGAGCGTCAATACGTATCGGTCAGGTGTCCGTAATCGTGCCGGTCAGACCCCGGACGCGCCCGTTCACGAGGGGATAACGGTTCAGGAACGGGGGCTGACGGCGGGGTGAGCCGTGGCTCAGCATTGGAGCGTGGCAGGAATCTCCGCCTGGCGGCGGAAGCCCACGCGACGCGGGCCCTACGTGGTCCGCGCGGTCGCGGAGTTACGGTCCTGGCCGTCGCTGAACGTCAGCGGCACCGGTCAGCAGGTCACCTTCGCCGTACACGGAACCGAGATCCTGCGCCTGGCCGGCCGGGACGAGATCCACGTACGGCTCACCGCCCCCGCCATCGGCCGCCTGGAGCCGTACCTGCGGGCGTGCGACCAGGTCCATGCCTGCCGCGACCGCGCCTGGGTCGCCGTACAGGTCGACGCCGAGCCCGATCTGGAATTGTTGCTGGCGCTCACGAGTGTGGCGATAAAGGCGCACGTGGCGTGAAGCGATTCGGTGCGTAGCGTTTCTCCCACGCAGCGTCGAATGCATTGCCTCCATTTGCCTGGGAATTACTCGCCGGGTAGCTTGGTTGTACACAGCCGAACGGGGAGTCGTCCCAGGTAGGGATGGCATTGCCTGGGAATTACCCAAGCGGGACCCGTGTTGTACAGAGTCGATGCGGAAATCCCCGCATCCGGGCGTCGCACATATACCTTCAGGCCCTTTCCCGGGCCCGGGAAGACGATGCGTCAGCCCTTTGCCTGACCAAGAGACCGCTGAATCCGCCTGTGCGCGGAACCGGGGACCCATGTGTCCAATGGGGTGAATCGGCACCGTGGTGCCGTAGGGCAGCTTCCCGCCCGAACCCGTCAGCTAACCCGGCAAGCGGCACGGAAGCTCAAGGAGTAACACCCTCATGGCCAAGCACCGTCTTCACCGTGCCTACAAGCTCGACCTCGCCAAGATCGCTCTCGGCGCGACCGCCGTCGCCGGCGTGCTCGGCACGCACGCGGCAGTGAACGCCGACACCACCCACGCCACCGCCCACACCGCCACCCAGACCGCCAAGGTCGCCGGCGTGGCCGCCCAGCCGCTCGTCGCGCAGCACCGCGCCGCCGACGAGAGCGCCAAGGGCAAGGTCAACGTCACCGCCGCCCAGGTGCTGGCCACCGCCCGCGCCCAGGTCGGCACCTCCGAGGACGCCAACGGCGGCGGCACCAAGTTCCAGAAGTGGTACGCCGACTCGCAGCGCGCCGCCGAGACCGCCGCGCGTGACGGCGGCAACCGCGCCATGTACCTGAACGCCCCCTGGTGCTCGATGTTCGTCTCCTGGGTCGGCGAGCAGACCGGCGCCCGCCCGCAGGTCGGCTGGGACGCCTACACCGTGACCCACGCCAAGTGGTTCGCCGCCAACGACCGCTGGGGCACCGAGGCCAAGCCGGGCGCCGTCGTCTTCTTCTCCTGGAGCGGCAGCAAGAGCCTGAACGACATCCAGCACGTCGGCTTCGTCGTCAAGGACAACGGCGACGGCACGATCTCCACGATCGAGGGCAACACCGGCAACGGCAAGGTCGAGCAGCGTGTCCGCCCGACCTCCCAGGTCGTCGGCTACGGCTACCCGTCGTACGCCGCCTGATCCTGCCGAGCGAAGAGCGCACTCCCCGCGGGGAGTGCGCTCTTTCGCGTTTCAGGGCCGCCGGTGCCGGTGGATCAGGACCGCCGCGGCCTGCCCGGCCGAGCGGGCCGCGCCCGGCTCCTCCGAGATCATCGCGGTGACCGTGGCGCCGTCGATCAGGGTGAGCAGCTGCTCGGCGAGCAGGCCGGGGTCCCCGGCTCCGGCCTCCTCGGCGAGCGAGCGCAGGTAGGCGCGCAGGCGCTCCTTGTGCTCGCGCACCGCCGTGCGGACGACGGCCGAACCGGCGCCCAGCTCGGCGAAGGCGTTGGCGAACCCGCAGCCGCGGAAGTCGTCCTCGGTGAACCAGTGCTCCAGCCACGCGAAGACCGCCGGGATGCGGTCGCCGGCCTCGGCCACGTACGCGGTGAGCGAGGCCATCCAGCGTTCGTCGCGCCGCCGCAGATAGGCCACGACCAGCGCCTCCTTCGACGGGAAACACTGGTAGAGGCGTTTCAGCGAGACGCCGGAGGCGGCCCGGATCTCGTCCATGCCGACCGCCTGCACGCCGCGGCGGTAGAACAGGTCGCCCGCGGCGTCCAGCAGCCGCTGCTCGTGATCCATGACACCCCTCCAGGTGCTTGCCGCGGAGAACGGTCGTTCTCTACGCTAGCGCACAACCCGGGAGAACGCCCGTTCTCTCGATCGGAGAGGACAGCCCATGACCCGCCCGCCCGTCCCGCCGTTCACCGAGGAGACCGCCCGGATCAAGGTCCAGGCCGCCGAGGACGCCTGGAACACCCGCGACCCCGAGCGCGTCGCGCTCGCGTACACCGAGGACTCCGTGTGGCGCAACCGCGGCGAGTTCGTCACCGGCCGCGCCGAGATCGCGGAGTTCCTGCGCCGCAAGTGGGCCCGCGAGCTGGACTACGCCCTGCGCAAAGAGCTGTGGGCGGTCACCGGCGACCGCATCGCCGTGCGCTTCCAGTACGAGTCCCGCGACGCCGCCGGCCAGTGGTGGCGCAGCTACGGCAACGAGCAGTGGGAGTTCGACGCCTCGGGGCTGATGCGCCGCCGGGAGGCCAGCATCAACGATGTCGCCATCACCGAGGAGGAACGCCGCATCTTCGGCTCCCGCCCGCTGTCCGAGCACGGCGTGGACGTCCTGGGCATCCGCCACGCGGAGATCGCCGGGGTAAGGTCGGAAGGCCGATCGTAGGAGGTCTGACATGGCGGTCTTGCTGCTGGGCACCCTCGACACCAAGGGGGAGGAGTACGCCCTCGTCCGCGACCTGATCATCCGGGCCGGCCAGGGCGTCGTCCTCATGGACACCGGCGTCATGGGCGCCCCGGCGCTGGCCGCCGACGTCCCCGCCGAGGCCGTCGCGCGGGCCGCGGGCACCGGCCTCGACCGGCTCAGGAGCGCCGGCGACCGCGGCGCCGCGCTCGCGGCCATGGCGGCCGGGGCCACCGCCCTGGCCAAGGACCTGCACGCCCGCGGCGAGCTGAGCGGCGTGCTCGCGCTCGGCGGCAGCGGCGGCTCCTCCATCGCCGCCGCCGTCATGCGGGCGCTGCCCGTCGGCCTGCCCAAGCTGCTCGTCTCGACCATGGTCAGCGGCGACGTCTCGGCCTACGTCGGGGAGACCGACGTGACGCTCATGTACAGCGTCGTCGACGTCGCGGGCGTCAACTCCGTCTCCCGCCGCATCCTGACCAACGCCGCCGCCGCGATCAGCGCGATGGCCGCCTCCTACGACGCCGGCGCCGAGCCGTCCGGGGAGGACAAACCACTTGTCGCGGCCACGATGTTCGGCGTCACCACGCCCGCCGTCGACGCCGCGCGGGCCCGGCTGGAGTCCCTGGGCTACGAGGTGCTGGTCTTCCACGCCACCGGCTCGGGCGGCCGGGCCATGGAGGCGCTGGCGGCCGGCGGCCATTTCGCCGGGGTGCTCGACCTGACCACCACCGAGCTGGCCGACGAGCTCGTCGGCGGCGTGTTGTCGGCCGGCCCCGACCGCCTGACCGCCGCCGGGCGGGCCGGCATCCCGCAGGTCGTCAGCCTGGGCGCCGTCGACATGGTCAACTTCGGCCCGATGGAGACCGTGCCGGAACGGTTCAGGTCACGGCAGCTCCTGGTGCACAACCCGACGGTGACGCTCATGCGCACCACTCCGGCCGAGAACGCCGAGATCGGGCGGGCGATCGGCGAGCGGCTGGCCCGCGCGTCGGGGCCGGTCACGCTGTTCGTGCCGCGCGGCGGCGTCTCGGCCGTCGACGTCGAGGGCGGCCCGTTCCACGACCCGGCGGCCGACGCGGCCTGCTTCGACGCCGTGCTCGCGGCCGTCGCGGGCACCGCCGTCGAGGTCGTGCAGAGCGACCAGGACATCAACGACGCGCAGTTCGCCGTGGCGGCCGCCGACCGGCTGCACCGGCTGATCGAGAAGGGGGCTTGATGCGACGCGACGAGGCACTACGGAGGTTGCGCGCCGAGCGGGAGGCCGGCCGGCTGATCATCGGCGGCGGCGCGGGCACCGGGCTGTCGGCCAAGTCCGCCGAGGCGGGCGGGGTCGATCTGCTCATCATCTACAACTCCGGACGGTTCCGGATGGCCGGCCGCGGCTCGCTCGCCGGCCTGATGCCGTACGGCGACGCCAACGCGATCGTCGTGGAGATGGCGGGGGAGGTCCTGCCGGTCGTCAAGGACACGCCGGTGCTGGCCGGGGTGTGCGGGACCGACCCGTTCCGGCTGATGCCGCGCTTCCTCGACGAGCTGAAGGACATGGGCTTCACCGGCGTCCAGAACTTCCCGACGGTCGGCCTGATCGACGGTGTCTTCCGGGCGAACCTGGAGGAGACCGGCATGGGCTTCGACCTGGAGGTGGAGATGATCAGGCTGGCCGCCGAGCGCGACCTGCTCACCGCCCCCTACGTGTTCACCCCCGAGCAGGCCACGGCCATGGCGCGGGCGGGCGCCGACATCCTCGTCCCGCACATGGGCCTGACCACCAAGGGCAGCATCGGCGCCGTCACCGCGATCGGCCTCGACGAGGCGGCCGTGCGCATCCAGGAGATGCGCGACGCCGCCGTCGCCGTCAACCCCGACGTCATCGTGCTGTGCCACGGCGGTCCCATCGCCGAGCCCGACGACGTGCGCCACATCCAGCAGCGCACGGTCGGCGTCGCCGGGTTCTTCGGCGCGTCCTCGATGGAACGCCTGCCCGCCGAGCGGGCCATCGCCGAACAGGTCCGCGCCTTCAAGCAGCTCTGACCGGGAGGAACCCGCCATGCACCGACGACCGGACGCCCTGCCCACGATGATCTTCGACTGGGGGGCCATCAAATGGCACGTGACGCCCGACGCCGTCCCGGGCGCGTCCTCCACGTTCGGCGAGGTCATCATCAACCCGAACAAGGGCCACGAACGCCACCTGCACCCCGACTCCGACGAGGTCCTCTACGTCATCGAGGGCGAGGGGCGGCAGACCGTCGGCGACGACCCGGAGTTCCCGGTCAGGGCCGGTGAGGCGATCTACATCCCGAAGGGCACGCTGCACTCCACCTTCAACACCGGCTGGCGGCCGCTGCGGATCATCGCGACGTACACGCCGGGCGGGGCCGAGCTGGCGCTGCGCGAGCTGCCCGGCTTCGTGGAGCTCGGCCCCGGCGACCACCCCACCTGGGCGGCCGCCACCTCCTGAGCGGCGCAGGCCGTGCGCGGGGTGCGAGCCCGCGCACGGCCTCCGGCGTGCTCGACCTTCATGTGAATGATCGTTCACGTCCGGTCTGTCGGTGGCCTCCGGTAGATTTCCGGGTCTGTTGATCAAGCCCATCGGAGTTGGCTGTCGGCGCGAGCATGCCGTCAGACTGGAGGTCGAGACCTTGGACGCGGACGAAACCGCGTGGGAGCAGCGCAGCGTCGTGCGGGTGGTGCCGCCGGTCCAGCCGCGCAAGCTGGCGAAGGTGCCCTTCGTCGAGCTGGCTGACGGCAGGTTGCAGGGGGTCGTGTCGAGCGGGTCCGACATCGAGCGGGTCTACGTCTCCTCGATCGCCGCCGGCACCCACGACCTGAGCTGCAGCACCAACAACAACCGCCCGTGCGGCGCGCTGCACGGCTACGCGTGCAAGCACATCCGCCTGCTGGCCGACGAGGCCGTGCTCCAGTACGGCCTCGACCGGGTGGCCCGCTACCTGCGCGTCGAGGTGCCCGAGGGCGGCCACCTGATGAGCGCGCTGAACGGCGCCCCCCAGCGCACCCCGGCGGCCGTGGTGTTCAGCCGGTTCCTGCGCCACCTGGCCTACCTGGAGGTGCCCGACAGCACCGAGCCGCTGGCCGAGCTCCACTGGTTCCCGGCGATGGGGCCCGAGACGGGAAAGGTGGGCTGATGCTCGACGTACAGCTCGGAGAGCTGGCCGGCGACGGGCCGGCCGGCGTCGCGGAGGCGCTCGCGCTCGCCACGGGGTTCGACGGCGCGCTCGGGCACGGGTTCGCCAGGGTCGCCGAGGAGCCGGCCGCGGCGCTGGCCGCGCTGGCCGGCGCGCTCGCGGGCTCCCCGCTCGGCGAGCGGCTGGGCGAGGCGGTGGAGAAGGTGACCGCGGGGTCGGTCGCCGACGAGCACCTGGCCGCGCTGGCCGGCGGGCGGGCCGCGCTGTTCGGCGCGGTGCACGACGCCCTACTCGCCCGCCTCGACCAGGCTCTGGGCCGCAGCCGCGCACCCTGGCCGCCGGCCGCCGCCACGGACGCCACAACAGGGGCGGCGTCCGTGGGCGGCGGGCCGGGCGGCGGGGCGGCGTCCGGCGGCGTGCCGGAGAACCTGCTGGCCGGGTGCCGGGTCTGGTTGCGGGAGCTGGCGATCACCGGCTGGCGGGGCGTCGACGACGACCTCGTCTCCGGCGCCGACCAGGCGATCGAGGCGCTGCTCGGGGTGCCCGAGCTGCGCGGGCTCGCCGTGCTGCTCGACGGGCTGGCGACCGAGCTGCGGGCCTCGTCCCCGGTGGCGACGATGGACCGGCTGCCGCTCAGGCGGTGGGCCGACCTGTGGACGCGCGGGCTGCTGCTCGCCCAGTCCGGGCCGTGGCACGGCGTGCCCGAGCCGGTGTCGGGGCGGCTGCTGATCCTCGGCGCCGACGTGCACGAGCACGCCACGGTCGTCCGGGTGCAGGTGCACGGCGTCCTGGAGGAGGCCGGCGGCCCGACCCGGCTGGTACGCACGAGCGTCGCGGCGGCCAAGGTCGACACCATCGTGGGCCCGTCGGTGTGGCGGCTGTTCGGCGGGCGGCCCGTGCTCATGGGCGCGCTGGCCGACCACCGGTCCGTGGAGATCGACGGCATGCCGCTGCTGCCCGGCGGCGACCTGCTGTGGCACGACGACCGCGCCCGCACCGGCGCCGAGGCCGACCCGTTCACCACCGCGCGGGTGCAGCTCGCGGGCGCGCTCGCCCCGGCCACGCCGCCGCTCGACCGCCACCCCGTGCGCATCGCCGAGCCGGTGCTGGTCGAGGGGTACACGGTCGACGGGCACACCCTCGACCTGGGCGGCAACAAGCTCGCCCTCGACCTCGACCGGCTCCCGGCGAGCTGCCCGCTCACGCCGGAGCTGGTGGCCGCGTCCTCGGCGTGCGTCGGGCTGGTGCGCCGCGACGGCGGCAGTTGGCTGCTGCAGCCGCTGGCCGTCCAGGCCACGGTCAAGAAGAAGCCGGTCACCGTGCACAACGGCGACTGGGCGAACGGCCCGACCGACCCCAAGGTCGTCAAGGCCGAGGCCAAGGCCGGCGACGTGGTCGCCGTGCTGCGCGAACGGGCAGGACGGCTGCTGCGGAAATGACCGACTCGACCACGAGCGCCGACGAGACCCGGCGCCAAGTGCTGTACTGGCGGCTCATGTCGCGGCTGTTCTCGGCCGACGAGCAGCCCGCGCTGGAGACGGCCAGCATGGGCATCGTCGGCGACCTGGAGCTGCCGCCCGCGCTGCTCGACCCCGGCGTCTCGGTGGACACGCTCGTCCAGCGCTTCCCCGAGCTGGGCGCCGAGCTCCAGGACCTGATGGCCGACAAGGAGCACGAGGAGGGCGGCGAGGTGCGCCGCGCCGCCCTGGTCTCCAAGCTGCTGCTCAACGTCTTCTCCACCGGCACGGGCGACGTCACGGCGGGCGACCTGGCCCGCTGGAAGCAGGACGCCGCCTGGTTCGAGAAGGGCATGGGCTGCGAGCCCGGCGGCCTGCGGAACGGGCCGGGCAACGACGAGCTGGCCGCCGTCCTCGCCATGATCGAGGGCGATCTGGTCAAGCGCATGCGGCTGCGCGAGGTGCTCGCCGACCCGGCTCTGGCCAGGCAGCTCACGCCCAGCATGTCGCTCATCGAGCAGCTGCTGCGCGACAAGTCCAACCTGTCCGGCGTCGCCCTCGCCAACGCCAAGGCGCTCATCCGCAGGTTCGTCGACGAGGTCGCCGAGGTGCTGCGCACGCAGGTGGAGAAGACCAGCGTGGGCGTCATCGACCGGTCGGTGCCGCCGAAGCGGGTCTTCCGCAACCTCGACATCGAGCGCACGATCTGGAAGAACCTCACCAACTGGAGCCCTGAAGACCAGCGGCTCTACGTCGACCGGCTCTACTACCGGCAGACGGCCCGCCGCACCACGCCGGCCCGGCTCATCGTGGTCGTCGACCAGTCGGGCTCGATGGTCGACGCGATGGTCAACTGCACCATCCTGGCCTCGATCTTCGCCGGCCTGCCCAAGGTCGACGTGCACCTCGTCGCGTACGACACCCGCGCGCTCGACCTGACGCCGTGGGTGCACGACCCGTTCGAGGTGCTGCTGCGCACGACGCTCGGCGGCGGCACCGACGGCACGGCCGCGATGGCCCTGGCCAGACCGAAGATCGCCGATCCGCGCAACACCGTGATGGTGTGGATCTCCGACTTCTACGACAACCGCTCGCTGATCAACGACTTCGGGTCGATCCACCGCTCGGGGGTCAAGTTCATCCCCGTCGGCTCGGTCAACAGCTCCGGCCACCAGAGCGTCGACCCGTGGTACCGCCAGAAACTCAAGGACCTGGGCACCCCCGTGCTCTCCGGCCACGTCCGCAAGCTCGTCTTCGAGCTCAAGAACTTCCTCACCTAGGAGAACCCCCGACCATGAGTGACATGCTGCGCGCCCCCGCAGAGGTGAAGTACGCCGACGAGCTCGACTGGCTGGAGTCGGTCGACGACGGCCCCAAGCCGTTCTCGTGGCGGCTCAGCCCGCGCATGATCCGCATCTTCATCCTCGGCTCCGAGCGCTCCGACGGGCTCGACCGCGAGATCCCGCAGAAGTGGTTCGGTGACCGCAGCTTCGTCGAGCGCAGCATCGTGACGCTGGCCTCCGACCGCGGCCTGCTGCTGATCGGCGACCCCGGCACGGGCAAGAGCTGGCTGGCCGAGCTGCTGTCCGCGGCGATCAGCCGCAACTCCACGCTGGTCGTGCAGGGCACCGCGGGCACCACCGAAGACCACATCAAATACTCGTGGAACGTCTCGATGGTCATCGCCAAGGGCCAGTCGCGCGAGTCGATGATCCCCTCGCCGATCATGAACGCCATGGAGCAGGGCGTGATCGGCCGTTTCGAGGAGCTGACCCGCTCGACCAGCGACGTCCAGGACGCGCTGATCTCCATCCTGTCGGAGAAGTACGTCTCCATCCCCGAGCTCGACGACGACAACATCGTCTTCGCCCAGCCCGGCTTCTCGATCATCGCCACCGCCAACAGCCGTGACCGGGGCGTCAACGACCTGTCCTCCGCGCTCAAGCGCCGCTTCAACTTCGTCCGCATCCCGGTGGTGACGAACAAGAAGAGCGAGGCGGAGATCGTCCGGTTCCGTACCGAGGAGCTGCTGCGCCGGCACCAGATCGAGCTCGACCTGCCGCCCACGCTGCTGGACATCCTGCTGCAGAGCTTCGCCGACCTGCGGGCCGCGGCCGCCTCGGCGACCAGCGACGACGAGAAGCTGGAGTCCGCGCTGTCCACGGCCGAGCAGATCGGCGTGCTGGAGGACGCCATCCTGCACAGCCACTTCTTCGGCGACCGCACGCTGCGCCCCGAGACGCTGGCCGGTTCGCTGGTCGGCTCGCTGGCCCGGCGCAGCCCGGAAGACCTGGCCATCCTCAACAAGTACTGGCACGGTGTGGTCGAGCCGCGCAGCAAGAAGGACGGCGGCCCGTGGCAGGACTTCCTCGAGGGCGGCCGCCAGGCCATCTCCACCCTGTCATGAGCCTCTTCCAACCGCTGAAGGATCAGCTCAGCGAGGCCGCCGCGGCCTTCGCGGGCGACGGCGCGGTGTCGTCCATCCTCACCGGCATCGTCGAGGACGTCGACCGGGCGCTGCGCGAGGAGCTGGAGATCTTCCCGGTCTGCCACCACTCGCCGGCCTCGGCGCTGGCCATGGTGCGCCGCCTGCGGGAGAAGCAGCCCAAGGTCATCTACCTGGAGCTCTGCGAAGACCTGGCACCGCTGCTGACCGAGCTGCGCAACTGCCGGCTCCCAGTGGCGCTCCAGGCGTTCGCGACCGACCTCGACGGCTTCCCCAAGGGATCGGGGCCGCTGAGCGTGGTGGCCCCGATCACCGAGGCGTCGGCCGAGTACCAGGCCATCTCGTACGCGCTGGAGACCCCGGGCGTCGAGCTGGTGCTGGTCGACCGCTCGGCCGACCACGTCTTCCAGTGGCTGCCGCGCGAACGGGAGGAGCCGGCGAAACCGGGGGAGGAGGCCGGCCTGCACGGCGACGCCGTCGGCGTGGAGATCGGCGACCTGAGCCCCCGCTTCGCCGAGCTGGAGGAGCACCTGCTCCACCACGGCAAGGTCCGCCACTGGTCGGAGTGGTGGGACCAGTACGTCGAGCAGCCGCTCTCCGGCGCCGACTACGACACCTACCGCCAGGTCATGGTCCTCATCGGCAGCCTGTTCCGCCGGTTGCGCCCCGACGACGACCGGCTGGCCGGCGACGAGGAGCGCGAGCGCTACATGTGGACCAGGATGCGCGAGCACCTGTCCGCCTCGGGCGCCGACCCGGCCGACTGCCTCTACGTCTGCGGCGCCTTCCACGCCGCCAGCCGCGTCGAGCAGTTCGGCCTGGCCGCCACGGCCCCGTACGAGATCGGCCCCCGCACCGCGACCCGCTGGCTGTACGGGCTGATCCCCTCCAGCCACTCGGCCATCGAGGCGCAGTTCGGGCTGGCCTCGGGGTCGGTGTCGATCGCCGCCGCCACCTGGGCCAAGGCGGTGACGCGGAGCAAGCTGACCCCGTTCCAGCTCAGCGGGCAGAAGGGGGCCAGGAAACGGCCGGTCAAGCTGCCCGCGCCCGCCGCGCCGGCGCAGGTCACCGACCGGCTGACCGGGTTCCTGTCCAGGCCGCCGACGCTCGACGCGCTCGACGAGGCCGAGCTGCTGGGCTGGAGCGTCGACATCGTCCGGCTGGCCCGGCGCAACGGCTACCTCGCCAGCACCGCCGACGCCATCGCGGTGTTCGAGACGTCGATCCTGCTGGCCGGCATGCGCAACCGGGCCAGGCCCACGCCGTACGACTTCCAGGACGCGGCGGTCACCTGCATCGAGAAGGACGTCGTGCCGGGCCGGCGCGACGTGCGGCGCCTGTGCGAGATCCTGCTCGGCGGCGACCGCATCGGCTCGGTCGGCTACGACGCGCTGCCGCCGCTGGCCCAGAACGTCTACGACCGGCTGCGGCCGCTCGGCGTCGACTTCGACAAGCGCACGATCCAGCGGGCGCTGCTCGACCTGCACTCCGACCCGGAGCTGCGGCCCTGCTCCGACCTGCTGTGGATGCTGCGCTTCGTGCTGCCCGCCGACGCGGCCCGGCCGATCATGGGCGAGCGCAAGCTCGGCGAGCGGGCCATCCAGGAGAGCTGGGACCTCGCGCTCGGCCGCAACCAGCGGGCCATCATCGAGCTCGGCTACGAGGGCGTCACCATCGAGCAGGTGGTCGAGCAGCGGCTGCGGCGCGCGGTCTGGGAGCCCGACGCCACCGCCGCCGTGGCCCTGGCCGCCGTCGAGGACGCCATCCTCTACCTGGGCGGCGGGCGCGTCGCCGACGAGCTGGGCGCGCGGGCGGTGGAGCTGCTGGCCGGCGAGCGCGGCGTCGACGACGCGCCCGACGTGCTGCGCCGCATCCGCCGCCTGCTGGCCTACTACCGCACCGCCGAACCCACGCTGCCGGCGTGGTGCGAGGCGTTCGTGACCGAGGGGTACGCCCACTACTGCACCCTGCTCCCGACCGCGTTCGTCGAGGACGACACCGGGGTGCGGCAGGTGTCGGCGATGCTCGGGTTCCTGTTCACGATGGAGGGGCTGGCGCTGGCGCTCGGGTGCGACCGGGCGCAGCTGGAGATCGCGGTGCGGCAGTCGCATCCGGAGGCGCCGGCCAAGGTGGCGCTGCTGTGGGCCGCCCAGCACCTGCTGGGGCTGCTGCCGCTGGCCGAGCTGCGGTCGCGGTGCGACGAGCTGCTCGGCAACCCGCTGGTCATCCCGTCGTTCCCGCAGTACATCACCGGGTTCGTGCAGGCGATGGAGCCGGCTCCGGCGCTGTCCGGGTTCGTGGTGGAGGTGATCTCCAAGGCGTTCGGACGGCTGCCCGACCAGGTGCTGCTGCCGTGGCTGCCGAAGCTGATCACGACGCTGCGCGACCAGGCGGGCGAGCTGATGCCGGTCCTCGTCCGGGAGGCCGGGCGCACGTTCCCCGGCAGCCTGACGGCGGTCGACGCCTGGACACCGCCGTGGGCCAGGACGCCGGCGGCCGCGCCGAAGGCGGCGCCCGCGGTCGCGTCCGGGCCGGTCGCCGAGCTGCTGGCGGGACATCCGGCGGCGTGCGACGCGGTGGCGGAGCTGCTGGGCTGTGAGGGCGGCTGGCAACAGCCCGCCTCCGCCGCCGGGCCCGGGAACCGCGAGGTCGAGACCCTCCTCACCGACCACCCCGCCACAGCCGCCGCCCTGGCGACCCTCCTCGCCTGACGGCCCCCGCCCCGAGCGCCGGAACGCCGGTGCTCGGGGTCGGGTTTCCCGGCGGGGGATGGTCAGCGGCCGAAGCAGATGGTGTGGCCGGGGTGGACGTGGTCGGGTTTGTAGGCGGCCTGGTCGATCGTGACGCCCTCGGGGGACACGAGCAGGATGGTCTCGCCCTGGTTGCGGAGCTGTACCCGGCCGTCGAGCACGACCTGCAGCACGCCACCGCCCGCGAGCACCCCGGTCAGCTCCATGCGCCCGCCCGCCGAGTCCGCCAGCCGCCACCCGCCGAGGTCCACGGACCGTCCGGTGACGTTGAGGAGGGTGACCGTCTCGTGCCCCCGGTCGGCCCCGACCGGGTCGGGCAGCGCGGCCACGATCAGCACGTCCCCGGTGGACGGCGGGCGCGCGACGACGGGCGCGCCGGGCGGCGCCGGGTCGGGGCTGATGACGAAGTCCTCGGGCCAGGCCGTGAGCTGGATCTGGCTGCCCGAGGCCCGGATCACGTCGTGCAGGTTGCCGTGTTCGAGCCGGTCCAGCAGGAACACCGCGTCGTCCCGGTTGACGGGGTCGGCCCGGAGCCAGGCGTCGAAGCCGTCCAGGTTCGCCGCCCCGGTCGCCAGATAGGGCACCAGCCGGCGGAACAGCTTCGGCCACATGACGAGCCCGGTGAGCGCCTCCAGCGAGGCGACCTCGGCGGGGCCGTCGGGGTCGGCGGCCGAGCGCGGCCAGATGCCGGTGGGCGACGCCGCCGCCCTGGCCGTGCGCGACACGCCGGCCAGGTGCGTGCGCAGCGTCGCGGGCAGCGTGGCGTAGAAGGCCGGGTACGTCAGCCCGGCGGCCAGCAGTTCGGCGTTCGCGGACGTGTCCACCAGCGCCTCGTCGAGGAACACGGCCTGCCCGTCGGGTCCGGGGTGCTCGCCGGTGAACACGAACCCGATCAGCCGGCCGTTGGCGTCGATGCCGTTGCTGAGGACGTGCCCGCGCAGCTCGTCCTGGTCGGCCGACTGGACCTTGTTGGGCAGGTCGTCGAAGAAGCGCACGTTCGTGAAGCCGAGCAGCCGCAGCAGCTCGTCGCGGGCGGCGTTCGCGCCGGTCAGCTCCTGGTGGGTGTCCTGGAAGTGGGTCTCCAGGGCGTCGATGGCCTCCAGGCGGACGGAGATGCCACGCGCGCCGAGCTCCGGCGGCCGTCCGGACGGCCGGGCCAGCCCTTCGACCAGCGCGGGCGTGTCCGGCCTGAACTTGATCGTGTCGCCGTCGGGCTCGGGGCCCTGCCGGGGAAGGTCCGGGTAACGGATCACGAAACTGCCGCGCAGAAGTGTGTAGCTCATTGGGTACCCCCCAAAGATGGCCATCACCGCCCTATCGGCCATCGGGAGCGTAACTCCGCGCACTTCCCGGCGTCCACGTCCCACGCCGGACCGGGGAGCGGCCCGGCGCGGGACGTGCCGGCTCAGGCGGCGCCGAACCGGGGGATCGGCAGGTCCTCGGTGGCCAGGTGCACGATGTGCGACTCGGTGTAGACGTCGATGCTGTGCCGGCCGCCCTCCCGGCCCACGCCGCTGGCCTTCACCCCGCCGAACGGCGTGCGCAGGTCGCGCACGTTCTGGGAGTTGACCCAGACCATGCCCGCCTCGATCGACTGGGCCAGCCGGTGCGTCCGGCGCAGGTCGTTGGTCCACAGGTACGCCGCCAGGCCGTACCGGGTCGCGTTGGCCAGCTCCACCGCCTCCGTCTCGGTGGAGAAGGGCGTCACGCAGACGACCGGCCCGAAGATCTCCTCCTGGAAGATCCGCATGTGCGGGGCCACGTCGGCGAACACCGTCGCGGCCAGGAAGTTGCCCGCCGTCAGGTGCTCGGGCCGGGAACCGCCGGCGACCAGGCGGGCGCCCTCGCGCGAGCCGAGCTCGACGTACTCCATGACCCGCTCGTAGTGCTCGGGGTGGATGAGCGCGCCCAGCTCGGTGGCCGGGTCGCCGGGCGCGCCGACGCGTACCCGCGCGGCCCGCTCGGCCAGCCTGGCCACGAACTCCTCGTACACGGTGTCCTGGACGAGGATCCGCGAGCTGGCCGTGCAGCGCTCGCCGTTCAGCGAGAAGACGCCGAAGACGGCCGCGTCGAGCGCCCGCTCCAGGTCGGCGTCCGCGAAGACGAGCAGCGGCGACTTGCCGCCCAGCTCCATCGACAACGTCTTCAGCGACGACGCGGCGTTGCGCATGATGGTCTGCCCGGTGCCGCTCTCGCCGGTGAAGGAGATCACCGGCACGTCGGGGTGGGCCACCAGCGCCGCGCCCGCGTCCTCGCCGATGCCGTGGACGAGGTTGAACACGCCCTCGGGCAGCCCGGCCTCCTCCATGATCTCCGGCAGCAGGCTCGCCGACGCCGGTGACCACTCGGCCGGCTTGAGCACCACCGGGCAGCCGGCCGCCAGCGCCGGGGCCAGCTTCCAGGTCTCCAGCATGAACGGCGTGTTCCACGGCGTGATCAGCCCGGCCACGCCGACCGGCTTGCGCACGACGTAGTTGAGCTGCGCGGAGCCGACGCGGTAGACGTCCTCGCCCATGGTGGTGATCACGTCGGCGAAGAAGCGGAAGTTGTGCGCCGCGCGGCGGGCCTGGCCGCGGGCCTGGGTGATCGGCAGGCCGGTGTCCCGGCACTCCAGCGCGGCGATCTCGTCGTCCCTGGACTCGATGGCCGCCGCGACCGCGCGCAGCGTGCCGGCCCGCTGCTCGGCGGGCATCGTGCTCCACGGGCCGTCGGTGAACGCCTTCTGGGCGGCGGCGACGGCCGCGTCCACGTCGGCCGCGCCGCCCGCGGCCACCTCCAGGTACGGCTCGTTCGTGGTCGGGTCGAGCGCGGTGAAGGTCGCACCGGACTGGCTCGGGACGTGCCGGCCGCCGATGTAGTGCTCCAGTTTCATCAGGCGACTCCCTCGCTCTGTGCCAGTAGTTCGTTGATCCGGGCGATGCCGGGCTCGGTGGGGGTGATCAGGGGGGCTCGTACGTGGCCGGAGGCGATCAGGCCGCGCTGTTCCAGCACCCACTTGGCGGGGGCCGGGTTCGTCTCCACGAACAGCAGCTCGACCAGCGGGTGCAGCGAGTAGTGCAGTTCCAGCGCGGTCGCGTGGTCGCCGGCGGTGTACGCCTCGTACATGCGGGCCACGGTCTTCGGCGCGAGGTTGGCCGCCGCGCTGACGAAGCCGACGCCGCCGATGGCCAGCAGCGGCAGGCAGAGCAGCTCGATGCCGGACCACATGAGGAAGTCGCGCCCGCACAGGTTGAGCACGTGCGAGAAGTGCTCGAAGTCCTTGGTGGTCTCCTTGACGCCGACGATGTTGTCGTGGTCGCGGCGCAGCCTGGCCACGGTCGCGGGCGCGATGTCGACGGCTGTGCGCGAGGGCACGTTGTAGATCACGATCGGCAGCGCGGGGAACTCCGCGGCGACCGTGGCGTACCAGCGGTAGAGGGCTTCCTGGGTGGGACGGGCGTAGTAGGGCGTGATGACCAGGGCGGCGTCGGCGCCCAGGCGCTCGGCCTCGGCGGTCAGCCGCAGCGTCTCGTCGAGCTTGGCCGAGCCGGTGCCGGGCAGGAACGGCACCCGGTCGGCGGTCTCCTCGGCCACCACGGCCATCGCCGCGACGCGCTCCTCGACGGACTGGGCGCCGGGCTCGCCGGTGGACCCGCCGGTCGAGATGCCGTGCGAGCCCTGGTCGAGCTGCCAGCGCACCAGCGAGCGCAACGAGTCGAGGTCCAGCGACCCGTCGGCGGCGAACGGCGTCACCACGGGGGCGATGGATCCGCGGATGGTCGACGGATCCGAGCGGAACTTCATGGATTCTCCTTCTTGGGGGGTCAGCGCTGCTGCTCGTACGCCTCGCGCCAGGCGCCCTTCAGCGGGTAGAGGCCGTCGATCGAGGCGCCCTCGCGGACGCGATCGAGGATGAAACGCTCCTCGTCCTCCTGCCGGGCGGCGTCCCGGGCGACCTCGGCGACCAGCGCGGGCGGGATGACGACGACCCCTTCCGCGTCGCCCACCAGCACGTCGCCTGGGCACACCAGCACGCCGCCGCAGTCCACCGGCACCTGCGAGTCCATCGGGACGTGGCGGCGGCCGAGCACGGCGGCGTGCGCGGCGCCGTAGTAGGAGGGCAGGTCGAGCGAGGCGAAGGAGGGGCTGTCGCGCAGCCCGCCGTCGGTGACGACGCCGGCCGCGCCGCGGCGCAGGGCGCGCATGGCCAGGATGTCGCCCAGCGTGCCCGCGCCGTGCTCGCCGCGGGCGGAGATGACCAGCACCTCGCCCGGCTGGAGCTCCTCGACGGTGCGCTTCTGCGCGTTCATGCCGCCGCCGCGCTCGGCGAAGACGTCCTCGCGCAGCGGCAGGTAGCGCAGGGTGCGCGCGACGCCGATCATGCGCAGGTCGGGACGGGCGGGGCGGACGCCCTCGATGAAGTGGTGGTCGATGCCGCGCGCGCGGAGCTGGGAGGAGAGCGTCGCGGTGGAGACCGAGCGCAGCGCGGCGACGACCTCCGGGGTCAGCGGGCCGGGGTCAGGGGCGGGGACGGGTCGGGCGGCGCCGTACGCGGCGGCCCTGGTCGCCTCGCTGACCTGGGGCTGGACGCCGTACGCCGCGGGGGGATCCTGGCCGGCGACGACCTCGTTGCGCAGCCGGGCCGTGCCCGCCAGCTCGACCTCCACCACGTCGCCGGGCCGGACGACGGTCGAGCCCGCCGGGGTGCCGGCCAGGATCAGGTCGCCGGGCTCCAGCGTCATGTACCGGGACAGGTCGGCGACGAGCAGGTCGAAGCCGAACAGCAGCTCGTCGGTGCACGCCTCCTGGGCGAGCTCGCCGTTGACGTAGGTGCGCAGCCACAACCGTCCGGGATCGGCTCCGGTGAGCAGCTCCGAGCCGACCGGCGTGAACCCGTCCTGGCCCTTGGCCCGCAGGTTGGAGCCGAGGTCGGCGTGCTTGAAGTCGTAGACGCCGAAGTCGTTGGCCGCCACGTACCCGGCCACGTGCTCCAGCGCGCGCCCGGGGGAGACGCGATGGGCCCAGCTGCCGACGAGGATGCCGATCTCGCCCTCGAACGCCAGCAGCTCGCACCCTTCGGGACGCACCACGGGCCGTCCGGACCAGGACAGGGACGTCGGCGGCTTGAGGAAGTAGGAGGGGACGGCAGGGACGCGACCGCGCTCGGCGGCCCGGCTGCGGTAGTTCAGATGGACCGCGACGATCTTCCCTGGTGACAGTCCGAGAGGGTGTCCCACCTCGTCTCCTTCCAAATCATATACGACATCATTTATGTTATGGCATGTGGAACAATATCGACATACCCCCTCAGATGCCTACATGATGCTCATCACGTCATCAGTGGAGAGGAGAGTGCGGATGATGGTTCAGACCGCCCAAGCAGGCCGGGAGTGGCGTGATGGGTGAGATCGTGCTGGCCGCCAAGATCACGCATGTGCCGTCGATCTGGCTGTCGATCCAGCCCGGCAAACACTTCGGCATCCGCCGTCCCGCGGAGCTCGCCCTCACCGAGGTCGGCAGGCGAGCGCGCGAGCGCGGCGCGGACACGTTCCTGATCGCCGACACCCATTGGATGAACAGCATCGGCTTCCACCTCAACGGCAAGCCGCGCCACCAGGCCACGTACGTCAGCCATGAGTTGCCGCACTTCATCCACGACCTCGCCTACGACTACGCGGGCGATCCCGAGCTGGCCGAGCTGATCCGCGAGGAGATCGTCGCGGGCGGCCAGAAGGCCCGCGTGCACACCTACCAGGACCTGGGCCTGGAGTACGCCACACTCGTGCCGATGTACTTCATGAACCAGGAGTCCGACATCCGGGTCCTGCCCATCGGCTGCAACATCTACTCGACCGTCGAGGAGAACCGGCGGATCGGCGAGGCGCTGCTGCGGGCCGTGCTTCGCAGCGACAGGAAGGTGGCCTTCCTGGCCAGCGGGTCGCTCTCGCACGCCTTCCCGCCCAACGAGATCGCCGAGTCGCTGCTCGACGACGTGAGCAGCGAGCTGAACCGCAAGGTCGACCACGCGGTGCTGGAGATGTGGGACGAAGGGCGCATCCCGGAGTTCCTCGACATGCTGCCGGACTACAACGAGCGGTGCACCGGCGAGGGGGCGATGGCCGACACCGCCATGCTGTTCGGGCTGCTGGGCTGGCGCGAGTACACCGGGCGCGGCGAGCAGCTGTGCCCGTACTTCGGCAGCAGCGGCACCGGCCAGGTGGTCGTCGACTTCCCCGTACCCGCCCACCACACGAGATGAAGGAGCCGGCGCACATGACGGCCGTACAGACGTTCACACCCGACCGGCCCGCCGGGGCGCCGCCCGTGCTGCTGCTGCACGGGTTCGCCTCCAGCGGGCGGCAGGACTGGGTGGAGACCGGGATCGCGGCGGAGCTGGCCGCGGCCGGGCGCGTGGTCGTCGTGCCCGACCTGCCCGGTCACGGTGAGAGCCCGGTTCCGGACGGGCCGGCGGGCGCGCCCGAGATCGCGGCCGCGCTGCTCGCCCTGGCCAGCGACGGGCCGCTCGACGTGGTGGGGTACTCGCTCGGCGCCCGGCTCGCCTGGGAACTGCCGGAGCTGGCCCCCGATCGGGTGCGCGCGGTCGTGCTGGGCGGGCTCAGCCCGTTCGAGCCGTTCGCCGCGCTGGACGTGGCGGCGCTGCGCGCGGCCGTCGCGGGCGGCGAGCCGGGCGACCCGATGACCGGCATGATCGCGGCGATGATCGCGGGCGCCTCCGGCGGCGACCCCGAACGGGCCGCCGGGCTGGTCCGGCTGGTCGAGGGCCTGCGCGGCACGCCGTTCGAGCCCAAGGGCTGGGCCGGGCGCACGCCGCCGGTGTTCGTGGCGGGCGCGCAGGACATGATGACCTCCGGCATCGAGAACGTCGTCGCGCTGGTCCCCGGCGCCCGGCTGGTCACCGTCCCCGGCGACCACCGCGGCGCGCTGGCCGGGCCGGAGTTCCGCGCCGTCCTCGGCGAGGCGCTCCGGGCAGCGTCCGGCGCCGGGCTCGACCCGGCCTCCGGCACGTGACCAGCACCGGCGGAGTCGCGTCGAAGGCGGAGCTCAGCTACGAGATCCTGCGTTCGCGCATCCTGGACGGCACCTACGGCCCCGGCTACCAGCTCGTCATGGACCGCCTCGCGCGGGAGATCGGCGTCAGCACGATCCCCCTGCGCGAGGCGCTGCGCCGCCTGCAGTCCGACGGGCTGGTGGAGGTCGTGCGCAACGTCGGCGCCCGCGTCGCGGTCTTCGACGCGGCGCAGGTGCGGCACACGCTGGAGGTGCTGGCCCGGCTGGAGG
This sequence comes from Nonomuraea sp. NPDC004702, assembly GCF_053601695.1. NCBI lineage: Bacteria > Bacillati > Actinomycetota > Actinomycetes > Streptosporangiales > Streptosporangiaceae > Nonomuraea > Nonomuraea sp. NPDC004702. The sequence continues at coordinate 172,680 of NZ_JBSGCE010000004.1, read as the reverse complement.
GGTACGCGACCGCCGTCGCGGCCCCGCGCATGGGCCCGGCGGACGTGGCGCGCTCCCGCGAGATCAACGCCCGGCTGTTCCAGGCGCTCGACTCCTTCGACCCCACCGCGTTCACCGCGCTCAACCGCGCCTTCCACTTCTCGGTCTACGAGCACTGCGACGACGAGCACCTGAACTTTCTGCTGGAGGCCGAATGGACCAGGCTGGACCACATGCGGCGCTCGGTGTTCGGCTACCTGCCGGGCCGGGCCCGCCGTTCGGTCGAGGAGCACGAGCACCTGCTCGACCTCATCGCCGGGGGAGCCGACCCCGCCGAGATCGAACGGCTGGCCTGCGCGCACAAGACGAACACCGCCGGCGCCCTCTATGACGTCCGGGTCACCCACGGCTAACGATCGGGTCATACCCTCCCGGCATTTTGTCCTACACTGGTAGACGAAACGCCGTACGGAGGGGTGCCCGCATGCCCAAGATCATCGACCACGACCAGCGTCGCAGCGACATCATCGACGTCACGTGGGACCTGATCACGAAGGGGGGCATCGAGGCGGCCACCATGCGCGAGATCGCGAACGCGGCGGGCTTCGCCAACGGCGCGCTCAAGCACTACTTCCCCGGCAAGGAAGACATCATCGAGGCGACGTACGAGCGCGCCCTGGCCATCGTGACCAGCTACGTCAAGCTCGACGGCCGCCGCGGGCTGGGCGCGCTGCGCGAGATGTGCGAGGCCGCGATGCCGATCGACGAGGAGCGCATCACGGCCGGCCGGGTGCTGCTGATCTTCTGGCAGACCTCGCTGACCAACCCCAAGCTGTACGACAAGTACCTGGAGCACCTGCGGGCCTGGCGCGGCATGCTGCACCGGCTGATCGAGGAGGGCCGCGCCGACGGCGACATCCGCACCTCGATCCCCGACGAGCAGCTCGTGGACGAGCTCGTGCTGCTCAACGCAGGGGCCAACGTGATGAGCCTGGTCGGCCCGCAGTTCTCCACGGTCGAGCTGCAGAAGCGCCACCTGGAGTCGTTCTTCGACCGCATCTCCCGGCCCTGACCCGCGCGTTCCGGCCCTGATCCGCGCGTTCCGGCCCGCGCCGCCACCTGGGCGGCGCGGGCCGCGTCGTGCTCAGACCGCTTCGGCCACGATGACGCGCGGGCTGCCCGGCAGGGCCAGCTTGTCCACCGGCTTCCAGGCGGCCTCGTCGAGCCAGGCGCGCACCTGCGACTCCTCGTAGACGACGGTCCCGTCGATCACCAGGTACTCCCCGGCGTGCAGCGCGTCGATGGCCCGCTGCTCGGCGTCGTCGTCGAGGAAGAAGTCGAGCAGCAGCAGCCGCGCCCCCGGCGCCGCCGCCGCGCGGGCGTTGCGCAGGATGGCCCGGTTCTGCTCGACGCCGAAGCGGTGGATGACGTGGTTGACCATGACCAGGTCGTACGGGCCGGCGGGCGTTGCCGTGTCGGTCGGGACGCCGGTCACCTCGGCCCGGTCGGCGAACCCGGCCTCGGCCACCTGCTGGGTGATGGAGTCGGCGAAGGTCGGGTCGTACACGAAGGAGGCCCGCAGCCCCGGGTTGGCGCGCAGGGCCTCGAAGGCGAAGGCGCTGGACAGGCCGCCCAGGTCCAGGAGGCTGCGGAAGCCGGTGAAGTCGAACGCGCCGCCCAGCATCCTGGCGTGCAGGCTGTTGTACGTCATGACCCCGGCCATGAACGTGCCCCACCGGTCGCCGGAGGTGTCCAGGACGCCCGGCTCGGTGGTGTCCACGGTCGTGTCGAACTGCAGCCAGTGGCCGTAGCTGATCTGGTTGAGGAACGTGAGGAACGGCCCGAGGTCGAGCTCGGACGACTTCCGCCCGGCCAGGTAGCCGGCCGCGTCGGCGCCGAGGGCGTACCGGCCGTCGGTCCTGGTCAGCAGGCCGAGCCCGGCCATGCTGTCGGCCAGGATGCGGGCCATGCGGGGGGTGACGCCAGTGGCCGTCGCGATCTCCCCGGCGCTGCGCTCGCCGTCCGCGAGCGCCTCGAACAGCCCGATGCGGCTGGCCGCGAAGAGCTGCTTGGCGCCCATGTAACCGGTGGCGATGGCGACGATCGGATCCGGCGTGGGGGAAGGCGTGGACATGGTCAAGGCCCTGCCCTTTCTGTATTGTCTACGAATGTAGACGTTCACCATAGACCCTCTGTCTACGAACGTGGAATAACCGTTGACAGTAGGGGACCCCTCTGTCAACCTTTGTAGAACTATCTGGCTCGAACATGGCTTTTCGGCAGCTCAGTGTGGGTTTGCGTGCCCCACTTCGAGCACGGGACCGGTGCCTGGAATGGAGCTCTCGCGCATGTCGCTGCTCAACCTGACGGATCTGACCATCGGCGTCACCCGGGAGGACGCCGAGCCCCAGGAACTCGTCCACCGGCTCACCCTCGACGTCGCCTCCGGGCAGACGCTCTGCGTGGTGGGGGAGTCGGGCAGCGGCAAGACCGTGACGGCGCTGTCGATCATCCGCCTGCTGGAGTTCGTGGCCCCGGCCTACACCGAGGGCACGATCGAGGTCGGCGGCGTGGACGTCACGCGGCTGAGCGCCGAGGGCATGCGCGCCTACCGGGGCGCCCGGATCGGCATGATCTTCCAGGAGGCCCTGGACTCGCTCAACCCCGCCCAGCGCGTCGGCGCGCAGCTCATCGAGGGCTACCGGCCCGAGGGCGCGCTGCCCCGGCAGGCGCTGCGCCGGGGGAGCCGGCTGCGCCGCGAGGCCGAGGCCAAGGCCAGGAGCCTGCTCACCGAGGTCGGGCTGGCCGACACCGATCGGATCATGGCGCTCTATCCGCACCAGATGTCCGGCGGCATGCAGCAGCGCGTGATGATCGCCATGGCGCTGATGTCCGACCCCGACGTCCTCATCGCCGACGAGCCGACCACCGCCCTCGACGTGACCACGCAGGCCGAGATCCTGGCGCTGTTCCGCCGCGTGCAGCGTGAGCATCGGACCGCCTGCGTGTTCATCACCCATGACATGGGCGTCGCCGCCGAGATCGCCGACCGGATCGCCGTCATGTACCGGGGCAGGCTGGTGGAGGTCGGCGACAAGATGGACATCCTCCGCAAGCCTACGCATCCGTACACCAAGGCGCTGCTGGAATGCGTGCCACAGCTGGGTGTCAGCCGCCGTACCGGATTCCCGACGATCTCGGAGACCAGGCTGCGGGCCGCGACCGAAGCCGACGGCGTGCCCGCCGGCGGGAGCGTGACCGAGACGCCGGCGCTCGGCGACGAGCCGGCGCCGGTGACCGGCACCCCGCCCCTGGTCATCGAGGACGTCACCAAGGTCTACCGGATCGGCCGCCGGGCGAGCGTGCGCGCGGTCGGCGGCGTCTCGCTGGAGATCGCGCCCGGCGAGTTCTTCGGCCTGGTCGGCGAGTCCGGCTCGGGCAAGACGACGCTCGGCCGCATGGTCAGCGCCCTGGAACGGCCGACCTCGGGCAGCATCTCCTTCGGCGAGCACCGCATCACCGAGGCGGGGCTGCGCGGCGACGAGCGCGCCTTCCGCCGCGCCACCCAGCTGATCTTCCAGGACCCGCAGAGCTCGCTCGACCCCCGGCACACCGTGGCGCGCATCATCGCCGAGCCGCTGCGCGAGCTGACCCCGCTGCGCGGCGCGGACCTCGACCGGCGGGTGGCCGAGCTGATCGACGAGGTCGGCCTGCCCGCCGACTGCGCCCGCAAGCTGCCCTCGCAACTGTCCGGCGGCATGCGCCAGCGCGTGTCCATCGCGCGCGCGGTCGCCGCCGAGCCGAAGCTCATCGTCGCCGACGAGCCCACCTCCGCCCTCGACGTCTCCGTCCAGGGCCAGGTCATGAACCTCCTCCTGCAGCTGCGCCGCTCGCACGGCATCAGCTTCCTGTTCATCACGCACAACCTCAGCCTGGTGCTGTCGGTGGCCGACCGCGTCGGCGTGATGTACAAGGGCGACCTCGTCGAGGTCGGCGCCCCGGAAACCATCGCCTCCTCCTCCACCCACGAGTACACGCGCCGACTCCTGGCCGCGAACCCCGACTTGTCGGCATACGTGGGATAGCCCCGGGCCGACCTTCTCCTTCTGTCCCCCCTTTTAGAGCAAGAGCGAGAACCCATCATGAACGTGCTCAAGAGCCTGAGGGCCGGGCTCGTCTCCGCCGCCGCGGCGAGCGCCCTGCTGCTCTCCGGCTGCGCGGGCGGCGCGACGTCGTCCTCCTCGTCCTCCTCCGCCGACGCCGGCACCCCCGTACGCGGCGGCGACCTCGTGGTCGCGGTGCCGACCGACCCGCAGTCGCTGGACATGGTCGCCAACCCCGGCCAGGTCACCGCCCACATCGGCAACATGCTGTACGAGAAGCTCTTCGAGGTCGACAAGACCTTCGCGGCCAGGCCGATGCTGGTCGACACCTACAAGCGCAGCGACGACCGGCTCACCTACACCTTCGAGCTGCGCGCCGGTGTCACGTTCCAGGACGGCGCCCCGCTCACCGCCGCCGATGTGGTCGCCAGCCTGGAGCGCTGGCTGAAGAGCCACGTCACCGGCCAGCAGGTGGCCGCCGACGTCAAGAGCCTCAAGGCCACCGGCGACCGCACGGTCACGCTGGAGCTGAAGAAGCCGCGTTACCCCCTGATCGACGAGCTGGCCAGCCCCGGCGCGGAGATCTACGAGGCCAAGAACCTCAAGGACGTGCCGGCCACCGGCTTCGCCAAGGAGGGCGCGGTCGGCACCGGGCCGTACAAGCTGAAGAGCTGGGACATCGGGCAGCAGGTCGTGCTGGAGCGTTACGACGGCTACAAGTCGCGCGCCGAGGAGGACTGGGGCGGCCAGGCCGGCGCCAAGCACGCCTACCTCGACACGGTCACCTACAAGGTCGTCGCCGACCAGGACGCCGTGGTCAACGGCCTGCAGACCGGCCAGTGGGCGCACGCCATGCCGGGCGACGACCAGTACACCCCGCTGAAGAACAACCCCGCCGTGGTCGTGTCGAACCTGGCCGGGGCCAACCAGAACGTGCTGATCCCCAACTTCAACAAGGGCTCCAAGTTCTCCGACGTGCGCGCCCGGCAGGCGCTCAACCTGCTGATGGACAAGCCCGCGCTGAACGCCGCCACCGGCGGCGGCCCCGACCTCACCGTCGAGGTGGGCGCGCTGGTCTCGCAGGACAACAAGGGCCTGTACTCCACCGCCGGCGACGACGTCTACAAGCAGCACGACCCGAACCGGGCCAAGGAGCTGTTCGCGCAGGCCGGCGTCAACGCCGGGGACACCGTGCGGATCCTGACCTCCAGCAGCTACCCGCAGTTCAGCCAGTGGGCGGTGCTGCTGCAGGACCAGCTCTCCAAGATCGGCATCAAGACGAAGATCGACACCTACGACTTCCCGACGATGCTCGGCACGATCACCAAGGACCCCGGCGGCTGGGACGTCACCACCCTGTTCTTCAACGCCGCGCTCACCTCGCCCTCGCAGATGCCCGCGCTGACCCTCGGGGCGTTCAACGGCTCCGGCTCGCCCGAGATGGCCAAGCTGATCGAGGACTACAACGCCGCGACCTCCCCCGAGACCGCCAGGACGCTCATGGACCAGCTCCAGGCGTTCGTGTGGCAGCAGCTCCCGGTCATCACGATCAGCCAGTCGAAGCTGTACGCCGCCTACTCGCCCAAGCTCAAGGGGTACGACACGTTCTACCGCGTGTTCTGGAACTCCTGGCTGCGGAAGTGAGGGGGGAACATGGCGGGACTCCTGCTCCGGCGGCTGCGTGACCTGGTCGTCATCCTGCTGATCGTGGGCACGATGATGTTCTTCGTCATCCGCCTGATCCCGGGGGACCCGGCCATCGCCATCCTCGGCCCGACGGCCAGGCCGCAGGACGTCGAGGCGCTCCGGCAGAGCATGGGCCTGACGGGCTCGCTGTGGGAGCAGTACCTGAGCTGGCTCGGCAACGTGGCGGGCGGCGACTTCGGCTCGTCGATCACCTACCACGCGCCGGTGGTGGGGGTGGTGGCCGAGCACTTCGTCCCGACGCTGACCCTGGCGGTGCTCAGCACCGTCCTCAGCTTCGTCGTCGCGGTGCTGGTCACCTCGTGGAACGCGGTCTCGCCGCGCAACCCCGTGGCCCGCGCGCTCAACCTGCTCTCCTCGCTCGGCATGGCGATCCCCGACTTCTGGATCGCGCTGATCCTGGTGCTGGTGTTCGCCGTGTCGCTGCGCTGGTTCCCCTCCAGCGGGTACGCCGACCTCTTCGCCGATCCGGTCGCCGGGGTGCCGATGCTGGTGCTGCCGGTGGTGTGCCTGGTCATCGGGCAGTCGGCGCTGTTCACGCTGACCCTGCGGGAGAGCGTGCTCGGCGAGCTGCCGCAGACGTACCTGCGCACCGCGCGGGTCAAGGGCCTGTCGGAGCGGCAGGTCATGCTCAGGCACGTGCTGCCGAACGCGCTCATGCCGCTGATCACCCAGCTCGGCAGCAACTTCGCGATGATGGTCGGCGGCATCGTGATCATCGAGTCGATCTTCGTCATCCCCGGGCTGGGCTCGTTGCTCATGGGCGCGGTCTCGACCCGGGACTTCCCGCTCGTCCAGGGCGTGACGCTGTTCGTCGCGCTGATGTTCGTGGTCGTCAACCTGGTCGTCGACCTGTCCTACGCCCTCCTCGACCCCAAGGTGCGTGTTTCGTGACTTCCGAGGCCGTCGCCGGGCGCGTCGGGACGGCCGGGCGGCCCTCCGCGGCCTCCCGCGCCTGGCGCCGCAACCGGGTGCTGATCACCGCCACCGCGCTGCTCGTCCTCGTCGTGCTGGCCGTCGTGCTGCTGCCGGTGTTCCTGCCGGACGCGAACGCGACCGACCCGGTGCACCGGCTGCTGCCGCCCTCGGCCGACCACCTGCTCGGCACCGACTCCTACGGCCGGGACGTGCTGAGCCGCCTGGTCTCCGGCGGCCGGGCCTCGCTCGGCCTCTCGGCGCTCATCACGCTCTGCGCGGCGTTCACCGGCATGGTGATCGGCCTGGTCAGCGGCTTCTACCGGACCGTGGACGCGATCGTCATGCGGATCATGGACGCCTGGATGTCGTTCCCGGCGATCATCCTGGCCATGGCGCTGGCCATCGGGCTCGGCGCCAGCATCTGGACCGAGCTGATCGCGCTGACGGTCATCTTCACGCCGTTCACGGCCCGGGTGATCCGCAGCCGGGTGCTCGGCGTGGCGGCGCGGCAGTACATCGGGGCGGCGCGGGTGTCCGGCATGCGGCCGGCGAAGATCCTGTTCGTGCACGTGCTGCCCAACGTGCTGCCGCTGGCGCTGGTGCAGGTCGTGATCCTGTCGGCCTCGGCGATGCTGGTGGACGGCGCGATGAGCTTCCTGGGGCTGGGCATCGCGCCGCCCACGCCGACGTGGGGCAACATGATCGCCGAGGGGCGGTCGTACCTGACGCAGGCGCCGTGGCTGATCGTGCTGCCGGGTGCGGCGATCATGTCCTGCGTGCTGCTGCTGAACCTCATCGGGTCGAGCATGCGCAACGTGGTGGACGCGCGCGCTCGGTCGATGAGCGACCTGCAGAAGCTGCGCACCCGCCGTCCGGCACAGTGACGGCACTGTGACGGCGGGCGCGCGCGGGGACCCCGGCGATCGCCGCCGGGCGTCCCCGCGCCCGCGTCAAAAGCTCCCGACCCGGCAAGTCGCAGGTCAGTGGCTCCCGGCCCGGCGAGTCGCAGGTCAGGGGGTCCAGACGCCGTCGGCGCGCACGTCGCGGTCCAGCCACAGGTCGGCCAGGGCCGCGCGCACCTGCGGGCCGTGCTCGCTCCACAGCCGCAACGCGCCCAGGTTGTCCTCCAGCTGGGCCATCCTGCTCACCCCGAACAGCACGTTGGCCACCGCCGGATGCTCCAGGCAGAACACGATCGCGACCTGGGCGGGCGTCGCGCCGAACTCGTCCGCGACCCGGGCGACGGCGTCGGCGGCCTGCCTGACGGCCTCCCGGATGCCGCCCGGGTCCGCGCCGATCTTCCGTTCGGGGAACTTCCTGCCCACCAGGATGCCGCCCTCGAAGACGTCGCTGGCCTGCAGCGCCAGCGCCCCGGAGGCGAAGTGCCGGCCGTAGAAGCCGCCCTCGGCCATCGAACGCCGGGCGATGCTGTACTTGAGCTGGGCGAAGCTCGGCGGCGTCAGGCCCTCCTCGGCGGCGAAGCTCAGCGCGAGGTCGACGTCCTCGGCGATCCAGTTGTTGACGCCCCAGCTCGTGAAGCGGCCGGCCGCGATCTGCTCGGCGACGTCGGTCACGATCCGCCGGATGTCGGGTCGCTGCAGGTAGTCGCCCACCACGACGGTCTCGGCGCTCTCGACGCCGACGCGGTCGAAGCTGACGTCGAGCTGCTCGCGGAAGCCCGTGCGCGGGTACTCCCACAGCCACAGCTTGCCGCAGAGCTGCCAGTCGTCCCGGCTCGCGCCGGCCTCGCGCACCGCCCGGCCGAAGATGAGGTCCGTACGGGCCTGCTCGGCGTGCGGGCCCATGTTGTAGTGGGCGACGTCGAAGAGCGTCACCCCGGCGTCGAGCGCCGCCCTGATCAGGGCCACCGCGTCGCCGAACTCCATGCGGTCCCAGGTGTTCCAGGAGCCCAGCCCGAACAGGGACGTCGTCGTGCCGCCCGGTCCGAGGCGCCGTGCCGGAACCCGCTGTGTGTCGCTCACGTCGATCCACTCCTGCCGGATGAAGCTTTTTTTGTCTACGCTTGTATAATAATAAACCCAGGACGCCCGCGCAGCCCCGTCTGCGAAGGCCCGCACCGAACAGGAACCCCCACATGAGCGAACCTGTCGTTCCCAGGAACGTCCTCGTCACCGGCGGCGCGAGCGGCATCGGCCGCGGCGTCGCCGAAGCCTTCGCCGCGGCGGGCGATCGGGTCGTCATCGCCGACCTCGACGAGGCGCGGGCCAGGGCGGTCGCCGCCGAACTCGGCGCCCACCACGTCCAGGTGGACGTCGGGGACGCCGCCTCCGTCGAGTCCGCCGTCGCGGCCGTCGCCGCCGAGCACGGCGACATCGGCGTGCTGGTCAACAACGCCGGGCACACCGCGGGCGGCGGCCCGCTCATCGGGCTCGACGTGGACGTCTTCGACGCCTGCGCCCGGGTCAACTTCCGCGGCACGTTCCTGATGACCCGGGCCGTCGGGGCGCACATGGTGCAGCGGGGCGTCCGCGGCTGCATGGTCAACATCTCCTCCATCGGCGCCCGCCAGCCCACGCCCGGCCTCGGCCACTACGAGGCCACCAAGGCCGCCATCGACGCCCTGACCCGCTCGGCCGGCATCGAGCTCGCCCCCCATGGCATCCGCGTGAACGGCGTCGCCCCCGGGCCGGTGCTCACCCCGATGACGGCCATGTTCGCCACCGACGACGCGGCCAGGAAGGCGTGGGAGGCCCGGATCCCGCTGGGCTCGATCGCCCAGGTGGCCGACATCGTCCCCGCGGTGCTCTTCCTGGCCTCCGACGGCGCCCGCCACATCACCGGCGTCAGCCTCCAGGTGGACGGCGGCCAGCTCCTGGCCTGACCCCGTGGCCGCCGGGACCGGACGCGATCGGCCCCGGCGGCTACGCGGGCGCGACGATCCCGCCGGTCCGCCAGCGGGAGTAGGTCGAGGTGAACGTCGAGGTGAGCACGTCGTACCGCCAGGTCAGGACGAACGCCTTGGGACGGTTGCGCTGGTCGAGATCGAGGTGCCAAAGGATCGTGGTCTCCTTGAGCCGGCTCTCCTCCCATTGGGCCATGTCCAGCAGCTCGCTCTTGAGCGTGTCGGGAGCGTCGGGCGTGCGGAGGGCGCCGGAGTAGCGGCGGCCCGCCCTGCTCACCTGCCCGGTGGCGGACACCAGGTTCAGGACGACGCCGACGCCGCCCGTGGCGACGATCATCTTGAGGTAGTCGACGACGACACGTTCGGAATCGGTGGGCACGCGTTTCCGACCGATGTAGACCGTGTCGCCCGCGTCGGAGAGGTACGTCACGTCCGGGCTCTGTCCTCCCAGATCCGGCCCGGTGATCCGCAGCGCGAAGTCGCAGGAGCGGGAGGGCAGGTCCGACTGGAAGCGGAGCCTTCCCCTTGCGTCCGCGGCGAAGGAACTCTGGGACAGCCCGCCGGAGAAGGACAGGTCCGCCATCTGGGTCACCGTGACCGCGGTCTCCACCGCCATGGCGAGCGCTGTCGGGTCGGCGGGCGGGGGCGGGGTCGGGGGATCGCTCTCGTGGGCAGGGGAACGCGTGGCGGACGCGGCGGGCGTCCCGGAGGCGGCCGGCGTCCCCGAGCCCGTTGGCGTTTCCCCCGGTGACGAACCGCCGGACGCGCCCGGACTCGCCGTCCCGCCATCCGCCGCACTCGTCGCCCCCTTGGCCGCCGGGCTGCCCGTGTCTCCAGGGCCGCCGGTAGGCAGCCGTCGCCACCACAACACCCCACCGGTCAGCGCGGTCCCCGCCAGCGCCGCTCCCGCGCCCAGCAACCCACGCCGCGAAAACCCGCCGGCACCGCCCTGCCCCCGGCCGCCTTCGGCCCCCGTCCCGGTCCTCTCGCCCTCACTCCCGGTCCCGACCACGGCGACGCTGTCGCCACCGGCCCCGGCGCTGTCGCCGCCGGGTTCGGGGCCTTCGTCGCCGGAGGGGGGAGCGGCGGCGCGGGCGCCCGCGCCGAGGGCTTCCAGCTCGCCGGGCGCCATCTCACCGCCCTCCGCCGCGCCTGTCGCCGCGGGCCCGCGTTCGGTCGCGTCCGGCGTCACGGGGGCGGGTGGGGAGGAGGTCGGCGGGGGGAGGGCGGGGGTGGGGTCGCCCAGGAGGTGGAGGAGGAGGGAACGGGCCGTGGGGCGGGCGTCGGGGGGTTTGGCGAGGCAGTGGGACACGATCGAGCGGAGCGGTTCCGGCAGGTCGCCGAGGTCCGGTCGCTCGTGCAGGATGCGGTACGCCACCGCCGCGAAGGGCGACGTCCCGAACGGGGGACGCCCGGTGCCCGCGTACGTGATCGTCGCCCCCCACGCGAACACGTCCGAGGCCGGGCCGGCCGTCTGCCCGGAGAACTGCTCGGGCGACATGTACGGCGGCGTGCCCACCGCGCCGCCCCGGGTGGCCGTGGCGTCCGTGAGCCGGGCGATGCCGAAGTCGATCACGCGCGGCCCGTCCGGCCCGAGCAGCACGTTGCCCGGCTTGAAGTCCCGGTGGACGACCCCCGCCCGGTGGATGGCGGCCAGCGCGGTGGCGGTGCCGATGGCCAGCCGGGTCAGCGCGGCCCCGCGCAGCGGCCCGGCCGTCCCGACCGCGCCGTGCAGCGTCGGGCCCTCGATGTACTCGCTCGCCACGTACGGCGGGTCGTGGTCGAGGTCGGCCACCAGCACCCGCGCGGTGCAGAACTCGTCCACCTTGCGCGCGGCGGCCAGCTCCCGGGCGAAGGACCTGTCGATCTCCCCGGTCATGACCTTGACCGCGGCGCGCCCGCCGTCGGCGTCCTCGCCGAGGTAGACCACTCCCTGGCCGCCCTGCCCCAGCCGGCCGGCCAGGCGGAAGGAACCCATCTGCCGGGGATCTCCCGGACGAAGCGGACCGAAAGCCACGTAAGCCTCGCAAGATCGGGTGTGAGCCGAGAGTAACCCACGGGCCGGGCCGGTGGTGTGGGGGCCGCGTCACGACCGGGGATCAGTCCAGGGACACCCCTTCGCGCAGGTGGACGATCCGGCCCGCGGTCACGGTGGCGTCGACCGCGACCTGCGGCAGGTCCGCCGGCGCGACCTCCAGGGGGTCGCGCTCCAGCACGCAGAAGTCGGCGGCCTTGCCCCACTCCAGCGACCCCTTCCACGTCTCCGCGCCGTCCTGGACGGCGGGCGCCGTGGTGTAGCAGCGCAGCAGGCGGGCCATCAGCCGGGGGCGCGGCGCCCGCTCGCCGAGCAGCCCGCACGCCGCCGCCACCTGCGCCCGCCAGTCGGGCGTGGTCACCGGCCCGTCGCTGCTCAGGGTGAACGTCACCCCGCCGGCCAGCAGCTCCTGCAGCGGCCAGGCCGTCCCGGCGACCTCCGGGCCGAGCGCGCCGGCCACCCAGTCGGCGGTGGCCGCCGCGATCATCGGCTGCGTGGTGAGGCCCATGCCGAGCCCGGCCATGCGGGCGATCTGGGCGGGGTTCACCAGGTCGCCGTGGATGACGTAGTGCCGCCTCGCGGGCCCATGCTCGCCCGCCAGTTCAGCCACGGTGTCCACGAACGCGTCGATGGACCGGTCGCCGGTGGCGTGCACGCCGACCTGGAGGCCCGCGCGGTGCGCCAGCCGGATCATGGCGCGCAGGTTGTGCTCGCGCGCGGCGTCGTCCGCCCCCGCCACCAGCAGCGATCCGTGGCCGCCCGAGGTGTAGCGGTGGCAGGTCCAGGCCGAGCCCATGGGCGGGATGCCGTCGGCGAAGATCTTGAGCCCGGTCACGTTGAGCCAGGCGGGGTCGGTGCGGGGGAGGGGCGCGTCCAGGCCGGCGGCGACGTCCTCCAGGGTGCTGGGGCCGTCGAGGGTGCCGAACAGCCGCAACGCGGTCACCCGTGCCCGCAGCTCGCCCTCCTTCGCCAGCGTCGCGTAGGTGTCCAGGACGGCCTGCGAGAAGCAGCCGGTCTCGCCGTCGTCCTCGCCGGGGCCGAGGCCGGGCTCGGTGTAGCTGGTGATGCCGAGCGAGGCGCAGATCCGCCCGGCGCGCAGGATGGCGGCCCGCCTGGACTCCTCGTCGGCCAGCAGCCGGCCCTGGTGGGCGGACAGGCCGTTCTCGCTGATCAGCGTGTCCGGCCAGACCGCTCCCAGCCAGGCGGCGTGCAGGTGCGAGTCGTTGATGCCGGGCAGGACCGTGCGGCCGGCCAGGGAGAGCACCCGGGTGCCGGGGCCGGCGTGCGCCAGGGCCTCCTCGTCCGTGCCGACCGCCACCAGGCGGCCGGCGCGCGCCGCCAGGCCGCTCGCCCGCCCGTCGCGGGCGTCGAAGGTGAGCACGTTGCCGCCGACCGCCACGAGGTCCGCGTACTCGTCCGCTGACACCGGGTTCCTCCTGAGGGGCTGTAATTGTTTGTCAACGAGTGTAGATTAACCACACTTAACGGTCGAAAGCCACGAAGGTGACCATGCCTACGAGAACCGCCGCCGCCGTCCTCACCGAGCACGGCAAGCCCCTCAGCCTTCAGGACGTCCCGCTGCCCGACGCCGTCGAGCCCGGCGCCGCCCTGGTGCGCATCACGTGCACCACCCTGTGCGGCACCGACGTGCACCTGTGGGCCGGCCAGATGACGTTCCCCGGGATGCTGCCGATGATCCTCGGCCACGAGATGGTCGGCGAGGTCGTCGAGGCCGGGCCGGGCACCACCGACGCCCTCGGCCGCCCGATCGCCCCGGGCGACCGCATCGGCTGGTCGGAGTCCACCTGCGGCCACTGCTACGGCTGCGCGGTGCTGCGCCAGCCGGTCGCCTGCGCCAACCGCGGCTACGGCTTCACGCAGCGCGCCGACCGCCCCCCGTACGCCACGGGCGGCCTGGTCGAGTACTGCTACGTGACCCCGGGCGCGGCCAAGCTGCTGCTGCCCGCCGACGTCAAGGACACCTGGGCCTCGATGTCGGGCTGCGCGGCCAAGACCGTGCTGCGCGCCGTGGACCGGGCCGGCGGCATCAGGACCGGCTCGACCGTGGTGGTGCAGGGCGCGGGCGCGCTCGGCATCTTCGCCACGGCCGTCGCCAGGATCGCCGGGGCGGGCACCGTCATCACCGTGGGCGGCCCGGACGACCGGCTGGCCGCCGCCCGGCGCTTCGGCGCCGACGCGACCGTCTCGACCGACCTGGGCAAGGACGAGCGCGTCGCGCGGATCAGGGAGCTGGCCGGGGAGCGCGGCGCGGACTACGTGTTCGACCTGGCCGGCGCGCCCACCGTGGCCGAGGAGGCGGTCGCGGTGGCCGCCCAGCGCGGCACCGTGGTGATCGTCGGCTCCACCGGCTTCGAGCTCGCGCCCGTGCCGCTCGGCGCGGTCATGGGCAAGGAGCTGACCGTCGTCGGCTCGCTCAACGGCGACATCGCCGACTACCACCGCTCGATCGAGTTCTTCCAGACCTTCGCCGCCCGCATGCCGTGGGACGAGCTGTTCAGCGAGCCCGTCGGCCTGGCTCAGGCCACCGCCTGCGTCGAGTCGATGTCCAGGCTCGGCGAGATCAAGGCCGTCGTCGACCCCCGCCTGCCCTAGGAGACCTGCCGTGCAGACCATCCCGCGCCGCCGCATCGGCCGCACCGGACCGGAGACGGGCGTGCTCGCGCTCGGCTCCTGGCACACCTACGACCGCATGGACTTCCACGACGCGGTCGCCATGATCCGCGAGGCCGTGGACCGCGGCATCGACCTGTTCGACGTCGGCGTCTACGGCTTCCCCGGCATGCCGCCCGTGTTCACCGACGTGATCTTCTCGGCCCTGGTGCGCGCGGCCGGGCTGCGCCGCGAGGACTACCTGCTCTCCTCCAAGCTGTGGCTGGAGGGTTATCCGGAGCACAGCCTGCGCGACCAGCTGCTCAACGCCCTGTTCCGGGCCGGCGCCGACCACGCCGACCTCGTGGTGCTCGGCGACCTGCGGCACGACGGCGTGGACCTGCACCGGCTCGTCCTCGACCTGGCCGGCCTGGCGAAGGAGGGCCTGATCCGGAGCTGGGGCGTCAACAACTGGTCGGCGTCGAACGTGCAGACGCTCATCGACGCCGCCGCCGGCGAGGGCGTCGAGGGCCCGGCCATCGCGCAGCTGAAGTACAGCGTCTCGCGCCGCTCGATCCCCGACGGCGTGCCGTTCGCCCGCATCTTCGCCCAGGGCGTCACGCTGCAGTCCTCCGACGTGCTGGAGGGCGGCGTGCTGCTGGGCAAGGGCGTGGACCGGCAGGTCGGCCGCGACCCCGGCGGCATCAGGGAGCGCATCGCGGCCTCGGCGGCCGAGCTGGCCGCGATCGCCGCCGACCTGGACGCCACCCCGGCGCAGGTGTGCGTGGCCTTCACGCTCACCCACCCGGCCAACACCACCACCCTGTTCGGCGCGACCAGCCTGGAGCAGCTGCGCGACAACCTGGCGGCCGTGGAGCTGGTCGAGCGGGTCGGCGCCGAGGAGCTGCGGGCGCTGGTGGCGCCGCTGTGGGCCGACCGGGACGCCGTCGATCCGGAGGGGCCGTGAGCACGCCGCCGAGCAGGGGGTACGAGGGCTTCGGCGGCACGGCCCGCGAGCTGGCCTCGCAGTCCACGCCCTGGTGGCCGCGGCCGCGGCGGGCGCGTCCCGGAGCGCCCAACGTGGTGGTCGTGCTGGTGGACGACCTGGGGTTCAGCGACCTGTCGCCGTTCGGGTCGGAGATCGACACGCCGCACGTGCAGGCGCTGGCCGAGTCGGGCTACCGGTTCAGCAACTACCACAGCACCCCGCTCTGCTCGCCCTCCAGGGCCGCCCTGATGACCGGGCTCAACCCGCACCGGGCCGGGTTCGCGATGGTGGCCCACGTCGACCCGGGCTATCCCGGCTACCGGATGGAGATCCCGCGGGAGGTGCCCACGCTGGCCGAGTCGTTCCGGGCCGGCGGGTACGCGACGTTCATGGTCGGCAAGTGGCACCTGACCATCGAGTCCAAGCTGCACGACGGCGCCGACAAGAGCTCCTGGCCGCTCCAGCGCGGCTTCGACCGCTACTACGGCTCCATGGACGGCTTCACGTCCCTGTTCCACCCGCACCGCCTGATCAGCGACAACGGCCCGATCCCCGACGAGGGCTTTCCGGACGACTTCTACCTGACCGACGCCCTCACCGACCGCGCCATCGGCATGATCAACGGCCTGCGCGCCAACGACGCCGACAAGCCGTTCTTCCTCTACTTCGCCCACCAGGCCGTGCACGGCCCGGTGCAGGCCAAGCCGGCCGACGTCGCCAAGTACCGCGGCCGCTACGACGCGGGCTGGGCCAGGATCCGCGAGGAACGCTTCGCCCGCCAGCTCCGCGACGGCCTCTTCCCCGAGGGCACCCGGCCGTCCGACCCGGACCTGGCGCCGTGGGAGGAGCGCACCGAGCTGTACGCCCGCCACATGGAGGTCTACGCCGCCGCCGTGGACGCCGTGGACCAGAGCCTCGGCCGGCTGGTCGAGCACCTCAAGCGCATCGGCGAGTACGACAACACCGTCATCGTCGTCACCAGCGACAACGGCGCGACCGCCGAGGGCGGCCCCGAGGGCACCCGCAGCTACCTCAGCCGCTTCGTGCGCCTGGCCGGCCTGCCCGACGACTGGTGCCACGACGTGCCGCGCGACCTCGACCTCGTCGGCGGCCCCCAGGTCCACGGCCACTACCCGCGCGGCTGGGGGAACGTCTCCAACACCCCGTTCCGCCTTTACAAGGGCCACGCCTACGCGGGCGGCATCCACGTGCCGTTCGTGTTGTCGTGGCCGGCCGGGCTGCCCAGGCAGGCCGGCGACCCGGGCGTGCGCGACCAGTACGCCTACGTCACCGACGTCGCGCCCACCCTCCTCACGCTGGCCGGCCTGGAGCTTCCCGAGGACGTGGACGGCGTGCCGTTCGACCACTTCCTGCGCGAGCGCGACCGGCCGAGCCGGCACCGCTCGCAGTACGTCGAGAGCGGCGGGCAGCGCGGCTACTTCGAGGACCACTACAAGCTCATCGCCCCGCACCTGCCCGGCACGCCGTTCACCGACGACGGCTGGGAGCTGTACGACATCGCCCGCGACCCGGCCGAGACCACCGACCTGGCCGCCGAGCAGCCGGAACGGGTGGCCGACCTGGCCGCGAAGTGGCGGGCGGCGGCCTGGCTCAACACGGTCTTCCCGCTGGCCGACACGCCGGACATGCTCAACACCCGGCCGCCGGCCGAGCTGGCGCTGTCGGAGCCGGTCACGATCCACCCGGGCACCCCGGTGCTGGAACGGTTCCGGTCGAGCAGGCTCACCGCCCTGCGGTCGTTCACGATCGAGGCGTGGCTGGAGCGGCGGCCGGGCGACGAGGGCGTGATCGTGGCCCACGGCGACCAGGGCGGCGGCTACGTCCTGTACGTCGAGGACGGCGAGCTGCGGCTGACGTACAACGCCTACGGCGTGCCGGTGCGGGCGGCCGGTCCGATCCCGGCGGCGGGGCCGGTGACCGTCACGGCCCGCTTCACGGCGCTGCCGGAGGTGCGCTGGGACGTCGAGGTGCTGGTGGACGACAAGCCGGTGCTGGCCGTCGAGCGGGTCCCGCAACTGCTCGGCATGGCCCCCTTCACCGGCATCAGCGTCGGCTTCGACTACGGCGGCCCGGTGGACTGGGAGCTGCACGAGCGCCGGGGCGTGTTCCGCTACCGGCGCGGCCTGGACCGGGTGCGGTACGTCCCGGGGGAGAAGGCGCCCTACAACCCGGAGATCATCGCGCTGGCCGAGGACCTGGCGCAGCGCGCGATCGAATGACGGGTCACAGGTGGTAGGCGTACTCGCCGAACTCCCAGTCGGTGACGTGCCGCTGGAAGCGGGCGACCTCGTCGCGCTTGTAGGCCAGGAAGGCGGCGGTGAAGTCCTTGCCGAGCAGCTCGGTGAGCTCGCCGTCGGCCTCCAGGGCGTCCAGGGCCTCGGGCAGGGTCATCGGCAGCACCGGGGCCTTGGAGGCGTCGTAGCCGTACCCGACGAGCGGCGCGGGCGGCTCCTGGGCCGCCCGCACCCCCAGCAGCGCGGCGGCCGCGGTCCCGGCGACCAGCAGGTACGGGTTGGCGCTGGCGTCGCCGAGCCGCAGCTCGAAGCGGGCGCCCGCGCCGCGCTCCGGCGGGACGCGGAGCATCGCGCTGCGGTTGTCGAGCCCCCAGTCGACGAGCCAGGGGGCCAGCGTGTCGGGGCCGAACCGCTTGTAGGAGTTGACCGTCGGGTTGGCCAGCGCCGCCAGCGCGGGGGCGTGGGCCAGTACGCCCGCGATCGCGTGCCGCGCGGTCGCCGACAGCCCGTACGGCGCGGCCGGGTCGTCGAAGGCGTTGCCGCCGTCCTCGCCCAGGCACGACAGGTGCAGGTGGAACCCCGACCCGCCCTCGTCGTTGAACGGCTTGGCCATGAACGTCGCCAGCCTGCCCTCCACCCGCGCCAGCTCCTTGACCGCGGCCTTGAACCAGAAGGCCCGGTCGGCCGCGTCGAGCGCCTCGGAGTGCCGCAGGTTGATCTCGAACTGGCCGCTGCTGAACTCGTGGTTGCCGGCCGTCACGCCGAGGCCGAGGTCGCGCAGGTGCCGCAGCGTGCGGGTGAGGTGGCTGTCGGGGTCGCCGCGGCGGCCGGCGGTGTAGACGTTGCCGGTGGCCTCGGCGTAGCGCTGCCAGCCGCCCGCGGGGGCCGGGTCGCACAGGAAGTACTCCAGCTCGGGCCCGACGACCGGGCGCAGGCCCTGCTCGGCGCACCGGGCCAGCACGGCGCGCAGCAGGTCGCGGGGCGACTCGGGGGCCGCGGCGCCGGTGGCCGGGTCGACGACGTCGCCGTGGCACCAGGCCACGCCGGGCTCCCACGGCAGCGGCGCGAGCGTGGCCAGGTCGGGAACGACGGCGATGTCGGGCAGCCCCGCGTCCAGGCCGCCGCTGATGTCGGCGGTGCCGCCGCGCGGGGTGGAGTGGTAGACGGCGCGGCAGAAGGCGAGGCCGTGACCGAGGGCGTCGGGCAGCGCCTCCAGCAGGACGTCGCGGGCGCGGTCGGTCCCGGTCAGGTCGGGGTAGGTCACGCGGACCACGTCGACGCCCCGCTCGGTCAGGCGGTCGATGTGCTGCTGCACCGGTCTCTCCTAGGGTCGTTTGACGCCAAACGTAACGGCCCCGTATTGGCTGCCGCAAGAGCTGTTGACCGATCGGCCTGGATGTTCATATTTTATTTGGGACCAAACGAGTTCCAGGAGGACCATCTTGGCCGGCGTCCGCGGCTACTTCCATCCCAAGACGGCCACGGGCCGCTCGTCCCTCGTCCCGGAGCCGCCCTGGCACTACTCCGGCGACCTGCTCACGATCGAGTACCGCACCGACCCCGGCCGGGTGCGTGAGCTGCTGCCCGAGCCGCTGGAACTCGCCGCCGAGGACCCGGGCGCGGTCGCGCTCATCTGGGCCGACTGGCAGTCCTGCGCCGCCTCCGGCGAGGAGCTGCTGGACCCGGTGCGCTCGCAGTACAAGGAGGCGTTCGCCGTCGTCCGGTGCTCCTACCGGGGGCGGACCTACTCCAGGTGCGTCTACATCTGGGTGGACAAGGACTTCGCCCTCGCCAGGGGGGTGCACCAGGGCTATCCGAAGAAGCTGGGGTCGATCCACCAGACCAGGCCGCACCCGTACGGCCCCGCGCCGCGCATCGAGGCGGGCGCCCGGTTCGGCGCGACGCTGGCCGCCGCCGACCGCCGCCTGGCCCAGGCCGTGGTGACCCTGCGCGAGCCGTCGCCGCACAACGGGTTCGTCAACGGACACCCCATGGCCCACCACCGCTGGCTGCCCGCCATCGGCAAGGGCGGCGGGCTGGCGCTCGACGAGCTGGTCGAGTCCGGTGCCGCCGCCTTCGAGGCCGGCCAGGCGTGGGCGGGCGACGCCGAGCTGGAGCTGTTCGACGCCCCCACCGAGGAGCTGTCCCGGCTGGCCGTCCGCGAGCCCATCGGCGCCTACTTCCGCCAGGTCGGCGTGGTGTGGGACGGCGGCACGCTGCTGGAATCCGGCACCTCCGGCGCGCACTAGCCCCTTGAGATTGGAAGCACCCGACATGTCCGAACAGATCACCGTCGCCGGGGTCACCGTCGACACCCGCCACTGGATCGGCGGCCGGCGCGTCGCCTCCGCGCGCACGTTCACCGACCTCTCGCCCATCGACGGCGCCGCGCTCGGCGAGATCGCCCGCGGCGGCCCCGACGAGGTGCACGCCGCCGTCACCGCCGCCCAGGACGCCTTCCCCGGCTGGGCCGCCACCCCGCGCGCGGGCCGGGCCGCCGTGCTGCGGGCCATCGCCGACGGCGTCGAGAAGCGGCTGGAGGAGCTGGCCGCCGTCGAGACCCGCGACAACGGCGCCCTGCTGCGCTCGCACCGCCGCGGCGTCATGCCGCGCGTGGCGCACAACTTCCGCTTCTTCGCCGACTGGCTGGAGGGCCTCGGCCATGACGACTTCGACACCCGCGGCCACGCCAACCACGTCTCCTGGGACCCGGCCGGCCCCTGCGCCCTGATCACGCCGTGGAACGCGCCGCTCATGCTGGCCACCTGGAAGATCGCCCCCGCGCTCGCCGCCGGGAACACGGTGGTGCTCAAGCCCGCCGAGTGGTCGCCGCTCACCGCCTCCCTGCTGGCCGACGTCGCCGCCGCGGCCGGGCTGCCGAACGGCGTGTTCAACGTCGTCCAGGGGTTCGGCGAGGAGGCCGGGCAGGCCCTGGTCGAGCACCACGGCGTGCGCCGCGTCAGCTTCACCGGCTCGGTGCCGACCGCGCGGCGCATCGCCCGCTCGGCCGCCGCCAACCTCACCCCGCTCAGCCTGGAGCTGGGCGGCAAGTCGCCGCTGCTGGTCTTCGCCGACGCCGACCTCGACCTCGCCGTGGACCTGGCCGTCGAGCAGTACGACAACGCCGGGCAGGTCTGCCTGGCCGCCACCCGGCTGCTGGTCGAGGCGCCGATCGCCGAGGAGTTCGTCCGCCGTTTCACCGAGCGGGCCACGGCCCTGGTCCAGGGCGACCCGCGCGACGAGGCCACCGACGTCGGCCCCAACATCCACCCGCGCCAGGTGGAGAAGATCGACGGGTTCGTCCGGCGGGCCCTCGCGGCCGGGGCGCGCGCCGTCATCGGCGGCGAGCGCGGCGACGGCCTGTACTACCGGCCCACCCTGCTCACCGACGTGGCCCAGGACAGCGAGATCGTCCAGGAGGAGGTCTTCGGCCCGGTGCTGACGCTGCAGACGTTCGAGACCGAGGAGGAGGCCGTCCGGCTGGCCAACGACACCCGCTTCGGCCTGGCCGCCACCGTCGCGACCGGCGACCGCGACCGCGCCCGCCGGGTCACCGGACGGCTGGTGGCGGGCACGGTGTGGGTCAACTGCTTCTTCGTGCGCGACCTGCGCGCGCCCTTCGGCGGCTCCCGCGAGTCCGGCGTCGGCCGCGAGGGCGGCACCTGGAGCTTCGACTTCTACTGCGACCTGAAGAACACCGTCACCGCGCCGAAGGGCTGGAACGACCATGGGTGAGATCGTCGGCGCGGGCCTGCTCGCGCACGTCCCCACCATCGTGCTGCCCGAGCCCACCCGGCTGGAGCTGAACGAGGGCAAGGAGATCACCCTCGTCACCGGCCTGCGCGAGCTGCGCCGGGACGTCTTCGAGCGCGACGACTACGACACCGTCGTGGTGCTGGACTCCCACTGGGCCACCACGGTCGAGTTCGTGGTCACCGCCCAGGCGCGCCGGGCCGGGCTGTACACCTCCGAGGAGCTGCCGCGCGGCATGTGCCGGATGCCGTACGACTTCCCCGGCGACCCCGAGCTGGCCCGCAACGTGGCCTCCTTCGCGGGCCGGCACGGCACCTGGATCACCCCCATCGACGACGAGTACCTGCCGATCTACTACGCCACCACCAACCTGTGGAAGTACCTCGGCGAGGGCCTGCCCGGCAAACGCTGGGTGAGCATCGGCGTCTGCCAGACCGGCGACATGGAGGACCACCTGCGGCTCGGCCGCGCGCTGGCCGACGGCGTCGCGGCCACCGACCGGCGGGTGCTGGTGATCGCCTCCGGCGCGCTGTCGCACACGTTCTGGCCGCTGCGCGAGCTGCGCGAGCACGAGTCCAGCGACCCGCGGCACGTCTTCACCCCCGAGGCCCGCGCCGCCGACCTGCGACGCATCGAATGGTTCCGGCAGGGCCGGCACGACGAGGTCCTGCGCACGATGCCGGAGTTCCGGACGTACAAGCCCGAGGCCCGCTTCCACCACTACGTCATGCTGGCCGGCGCCCTCGGCGAGGAGCGCTGCACGGCCCCCGCCCGCCAGTACGGCCAGTACGAGAACTCCGTCGGCACCGGCCAGGCCCTGCTCTGGTTCGACCGCCCGTCCGGCGGCTGGACCGCACCCCGACAGGAGAACGCCCATGCCTGAGTACCGCCGCGTCCTGCTGGACGGCGCCGTCACCGAGACCGTCCGCGACGGGGACGAGCTCGTCGCCGCGGACGGCCGCCGGATCGGCGCCGACGAGGCCGCGCACCTGCCGCCGGTCGTCCCCACGAAGATCATCGCGGTGCACCTGAACCACCGCAGCCGGGTCGAGGAGTTCCGGACCCGGCTGCCGGACGCGCCGACCTACTTCCACAAGCCCACCTCCTCGCTCAACTCCCACCGGGGCGCGGTCGTGCGGCCCGAGGGCTGCAAGTGGCTCAACTACGAGGGCGAGATCGCCATCGTCATCGGCCGGACCTGCCGCAACATCGCCCCCTCCGAGGCCGGCGCGCACATCGCGGGCTACACCGTGGCCAACGACTTCGGGCTGCACGACTTCCGCGACACCGACGCCGGCTCGATGCTGCGCGTCAAGGGCTCCGACACGCTCTGCCCGCTCGGCCCCGGCCTGGTGACCGGCTGGGACTTCCGCGGCAAACGCCTGCGTACGTACGTCAACGGCGAGGTCGTCCAGGACGGCAACACCGACGAGATGACCTGGGACATGCACTACCTGGTCGCCGACATCGCCCGGACGATCACCCTCTTCCCCGGCGACGTGCTGCTGTCGGGCACCCCGGCGGGCTCGCGGCCCGTCCGGCCGGGGGACGTGGTCGAGGTCGAGGCCGAAGGGCTCGGCCGGCTGACCAACCACGTCGTGACCGGGCCGGTGCCGATCCGCTCCGACGTCGGCGCGCAGCCGACGGAGTCGGAGGAGGTGCGCTCGACCGCCCTCGGCGGCGACTGGGAGTTCCGCGGCATCCGCCCACCACACCGCCCGTAGCGTCGGGGGCGGCGGCCCGCCGCTGGTGAGCCGCGGGGCGCCTGTGAGCGTCCGGGAGGCGGCGGCCCGTCGTCCCCCGGAGGTTCACAGGGGGTGGCTGAGGATGCGGCGGCCCTCGTCGCGGAAGCCGCGCCTGCCGTAGTAGGCGAACAGGTGGCTCACGTCGGCGCCGTTCGGGGCGATCACGATCTCCAGGGCCGTGCAGCCCTGGGCGGCGGCCCACCGGCGGCTGTCCTCGATCAGCCGCTCCGCCTCGCCCCGCCGCCGCGCCTCCGGCACGACGAACAGGTCCTCCAGCTCGGCGTACAGCCCCTGCTCCAGCCCGAACGTGGTCGTGGTGATGCCGAACGCGACCAGCCGGCCCTCGCCCCCGCCCCCGCCTTCGCCCTCGCTCTCGCTCACCGCGACCCGGACGCCGGGCGCGGCGATCAGCCTGGCGAGGTTGGCCTTCAGCGTCTGCGCCGGGGTGGTGAAGCCGTCCTCGGCGTAGAAGGCGACGGCGAGGTCGTGGAGTGCGGGCAGGTCCTCAGGGACGGCGGCGCGGATCATGACAGCCATGATGCCCCGACTCGCGGACGAGCGCGTCGAACAGGGCCTGCTGGGCCGGATCGCGATGTGCGGTGTCCTCGGGATGCCACTGCACGGCGGCGAACCAGCCGGGCGCGCCGTCGAGCTCAAGGGCCTCCACCGTGCCGTCGGCGGCGTGCGCGGCGGGGGACAGGCCGTCGCCGAGCCGCTCGACCCGCTGGTGGTGGAAGCAGGACGCCTCCACCTTCGCCGTCCCGGCCGCGCGTTCCAGCAGGGTGCCGGGGCGCAGCGACACCGGGTGCACGACGTGCCGGTGGCCGCCCTCGGGGCCGCCCATGTCCTGCTCCAGCGTGCCGCCGAGGGCCACGTTGACGACCTGGAGGCCGCGGCAGATCGCCAGCGTGGGCAGTCCGGCGGCCAGGGCGTGGCGGGCCAGGGCCAGGTCGAAGGCGTCCTGGTCGTCGTCCACGTCGTAGACGTCCTGGTGGGTGTCGGGGGCGCCGTAGCGGTGGGGGGCGACGTCGCCGCCGCCGGGCAGGAGCAGGCCGTCGAACCTGGCCATCCGGGCCGCCGCGCCGTCGGTGCCGTCGGTGCCGTCGGTGCCCGCCGGGTGGATGGTCGCCGGTTCGCCGCCCGCCCGCCACACGGCCTCCACCAGGGCGCGGGCGCTCACCTCGGCGGCATAGCGCAGGGCCGAGGCGGTGGCGGAGAAGCGGGCGGGGATCGCGATCAGCGGTCTCACAGCTGGATCCAGGTGGTCTTGAGCTCGGTGTACTTCTCCAGCGCGTGCGCCGACTTGTCGCGGCCGTTGCCCGACTGCCGCATGCCGCCGAAGGGCACGGTCAGGTCGCCCTCCTCGTAGCAGTTGACCCAGACGGTGCCCGCCCTCAGCGCGCGGGCGACGCGGTGCGCGGTGCCCAGGTCGGAGGTCCACAGGCCGGCCGCGAGGCCGTACTCGGTGTCGTTGGCCAGGCGGACGGCCTCCTCGACGTCGTCGAAGGCCAGCACGGACAGCACCGGGCCGAAGATCTCCTCCCTGGCCAGCCGGGAGCCGGGGTCCACCCGGTCGAAGACGGTGGGTTCGAGGTAGGCGCCGCCGGTGCCGGCCAGGATCCGGCCGCCGCCCGTACGCAGCCGCGCGCCCTCGGCGAGACCGGCCTCGACGTGGCCGCGCACCCGTTCCAGGTGGGCCTCGCCGACCAGGGCGCCCATCTCCGTGGCCGGGTCGAGCGGGTCGCCGACGCGCAGCGCGCGGGCGCGGGCGATCACGGCCTCCGTCACCCGGTCGGCCACCGACCGGTGGACCAGCAGGCGGGACGGCGCGGTGCACATCTCGCCCTGGTTGAAGAAGATGCCCCAGGCGGCGGTGGCCGCGGCGGCCTCCAGGTCGGGGGCGTCGGGAAGGATGATGTTGGGCGACTTGCCGCCCAGCTCCAGCCACACGCGCTTGAGGTTGGAGTCGGCCGAGTAACGCAGGAAGTGCCGCCCGACGGCGGTGGAGCCGGTGAAGGCCAGCACGTCCACGCCGGGGTGCAGGCCGAGCGCCCGCCCGGCGGTGGGGCCGTCGCCGGCGACCACGTTGAGCACGCCCGGCGGCAGCCCCGCCTCGGTGGCCAGCCGTCCCAGCTCCAGGGCCGACAGCGGCGACAGCTCCGACGGCTTCAGCACGACCGTGCACCCCGCGGCCAGGGCGGGGGCCACCTTCCACGAGGCCAGCGTGAGCGGGAAGTTCCACGGCACGACCGCGCCGACGACCCCGGCGGGCTCGCGGGTGACCAGGGCGAGGGCGTCGGCGGGCACGTGCGGGGCCTCGTCGGCCAGCTTGCCGGCCAGCTCGCCGTACCAGCGGAAGGTGGTGATCGCGGCGCGCAGCTCGATGTCGTGCGCGTCGGTGATCGGCTTGCCCATCTCCAGGCTGACGAGCAGCGCCAGGTGCTCGCGCCGCTCCTCGATCAGGGACGCCAGCCGCACCAGCGCCCGCCCGCGCTCGGCGGGCGCCATCCGCGGCCACGGCCCGGAGTCGAACGCCCGCCGCGCCGCCGACACCGCGAGCCCGACCTCCGCCTCGCCGCCGTCGGCCACCTCGGCCAGCACCCGGCCGTCGCGCGGCGAGCGCACCGTGAAGGACGCGCCGCCGGGCTCGTCGGCGCCGTCGATGTGGTGCGCGGACGGCGGC
Organism: Nonomuraea sp. NPDC004702; assembly: GCF_053601695.1. Taxonomy (NCBI): domain Bacteria; kingdom Bacillati; phylum Actinomycetota; class Actinomycetes; order Streptosporangiales; family Streptosporangiaceae; genus Nonomuraea; species Nonomuraea sp. NPDC004702. The sequence goes on along the minus strand of NZ_JBSGCE010000004.1, from coordinate 147,044 downwards.
GTGACCGCCGCGGCCCGGCTCAGCCACTCCTCGTGGGTCACGACGCGCCCCGCTCCCCGGCGGCCACCGCTTGTTCGGTGGCGAACGTCTGGTCGAGCGTCGGCATGTCGCCGTTGACCGGCATCGTCGGCCCTTCTGTCGCGGACGGGTGCTCCGAAAATGTACGGTCCCAAACGATTAGTCGTCAATGGCCCGCCGCCGCGTGCGGGGAACCCGGCCCGGTGGCCCGCTCGTTGGCCGGTCGTCACTCCGAGTCCGTGGAGGATCCTTGTTACGACTCGCCTGCCTCGCGCTCGTCGCCGTCCTGGCCACCGGCTGCACCGTCGCCGACACCGGTCCGCCGGCCGCGCCGGAGGAGACCGAAGAGGTCATCGACGACGAGCCCGACGGCGAGTCCGACGCCGCGGCGCAGGACGAGTCCGCCCGCATCGCCGTCTGCGTGGACACCGGCACGCAGGCCAGGGCCGACTACCGCCCGTGCGAGGACGAGCGCCGGGGCTACGCCTGGTACTTCTACGCCGGCGACGCCACCGTCCCCGCGGTGGGCGAGCGGGCCGACGGCGGCACCTACGAGGACCCCGGGGACGACGAGCTCACCAAGGCGTCGCCGCAGGGCGGCCCCGGCGCGGAGACCGCCATCGAGACGCCCTCGGAGTGGGTCGAGGTGTGCGTCGCGAAGCCGTCCCGGCGGCGCGTGGTCAACAACTTCTGCGAGGACCGGCAGGGCGGCTACGGCTGGTACTACATCGCCATCGACGGCCGCGTGCCGCCCGTCGGCCAGCGGGCCGACAACGGCGCCTTCAGGTTCTACGGCGGCGACAGCTACCGGGCCCGCGAGTCGGGCGGCGACGCGGCGGACGCCGCGATCGGCTACGAGGAGACCGTCGAGGAGTAGGGCCCACCGGCCGAGGGGCGAGGGGCGAGGGGCGAGGGCCGGGACGCGCCCGCCTACCTGGGGCCGCCGGAGAGCCGGCGGGCGTTGTGGACGACCTTCGGCGGCCGGCCGCCGAACAGCTCGCTGACCGTGACGAACCGGTAGCCGCGGGCGGACAGGCCCTTCAGCACCCGCGGGAGGGCCTTGACCGTGGTCGGGTGGATGTCGTGGAACAGGATGACGCTGCCGGGGCGGACCCGCTTGAGCGAGACGCGGGCCACCCTGGCGCTGTCGCGGTAGCGCCAGTCGAGGGTGTCCACGCTCCACAGGACCAGCGGCCGGTGCGCCTGCCGCCGCACGTCGCCGTCCGTCGCGCCGTACGGGGGGCGCACCAGGCCGGGCACGACGCCCGCGGCCGACTTCACGGCCTGGTCGGTGCGGGCGAGCTGGGACCTGATCGCGGCCGGCGACAGCCGGGTCAGGTCGGGGTGGGACCAGGTGTGGTTGCCCAGCTCGTGCCCCGCCTCGGCCGTGCGCCGCACCACGTCGGGGTGGACGCCGACGTTCTGTCCGACGACGAAGAACGTGGCGTGGGCCTGGTACTTCGCCAGGTGACGCAGCAGCGTCCCGGTGTAGGGCCCCGGGCCGTCGTCGAAGGTGAGCGCCACACACTTGACCTTGCGGCAGTCGGGCTTGCCCGCCTCGGCGGGTTCGGCGGGTTTGGCGGGCCCCGTGGGCTCGGTGGTCTCGGTGGGCTCGGCGGACGGCCCGGTCCGGTCCGGCTTGTGGCCGGGCTTGTGGTCCTGCTTGTGGTCCTGCTTGTGGTCGGGCTTCGGCTCGGGGGAGGCCGACGGCGCAGGGTGGGTGGGGGAGGGCGTGGGATGGGCCGGGGTGGCCCCCGTGAGCGCGGTCGTGACGGCCAGTGTCGCCGCGGTCATCCCGATACCGGACAGGTACCGCTTCATGCCGCCGTTCATGACGTTCCCCCTCATGCACCACCCCCGGTGCGTCATCCCCTGAGAGCGGCCCAGAAGGACCGTTCCAGAGAGTTGGACACCAGATCCGCCCGCAAGGTTCGCAAGAGTGGTCATCGGCGGATGAAGGTTTCTCCCATGCTCATTGGGCAGAAGTGTCCGCACGTGACAGCACAGACCGTTCAATGAAGAAGTTGACGCCTTGTCAGGCACGGGAGGCATCGAGGATGCGGAACGGCCGGACCAGCACGACGCTCGCCCTCGCGGGGCTCCTGCTCGCCGGATGCGCCTCCGGCGGCGGCGGCGCCCAGCCTCCGGGCGGCCCGCGGCAGGCCGAGGGCCCGGTGGCCAAGCTCGCGATCACCCCGGCGGACGGCGCCGAGAAGGTCGCCCCCGACACGGGGATCAGCGTGCGGGTCACCGGCGGCAAGGTCACCAAGGTGACCGTCGCGGACGCCAAGGGACGCCAGGTGACCGGCTCGACGGCGGCCGACGGCACCTGGCGGCCACGGTGGCCGCTGCGCCCGGCGACGTCGTACACGGTGAGCGCGCAGGCCACCGGCACCGACGGCAAGGCCGTCACCGGGCGGTCGTCCTTCACCACGCTCAAGCCCAGGCGGGCCCTGCAGAGCGGCATGTCGCCGCTGGACGGCGAGAAGGTCGGCGTCGGGATGCCGGTCCAGCTCCTGCTGTCCCACCCGGTCACCTCCAGGCAGGCCCGCGCGGCGGTCGAGCGCTCGCTGGCGGTGGAGATGTCCGAGCCGGTCGAAGGCGCGTGGAGCTGGGTGAGCGACCGCGAGGTGCAGTTCCGGCCGCGCGAGTACTGGCCGGTGGGGGAGAAGGTCAAGGTCGTCGCCCACCTGGCCGGGCTGCGCGCGGGCGAGGACCTGTGGGGGACCAGGGACCGCAGCCTGTCCTTCACCGTCGGCCCCCGGCACGTCACCAAGGTGGACGCCGACCGCCACCGGGCCGTCGTCACCGCGGACGGCAAGGTCGTCCGGACGATCCCCGTCAGCCTCGGCAAACCCGGCGACGACAGCTACTCCGGCACCATGATCGCCCAGGAGAAGGCCGCGGAGACCGTCATGGACTCGGCCACCATCGGGGAGCCGGGCGAGTACCGGATCAAGACCAAGTGGAACGTCCGGATGACCTACAGCGGCACCTTCTTCCACGCCGCGCCCTGGTCGACGGGCGCGCAGGGCAACTCCAACGTCAGCCACGGCTGCGTCAACGCCAGCCCCGCCGACGCCCGCTGGTTCTACGACTTCACCCAGCGCGGCGACGTCATCCAGGTCACGGGCACCTCGCGCAAGCTGCGATTCGGCAACGGCCCGACCCCGTGGGCCAAGTCGTGGACGGAATGGCTCGCCGGCAGCGCCACGGGCAAACCCGTGACCGGCTAGACCGTCATCTGACGGCAGGACCTGCGCGAACATCAGAATGTCGCCTTGCCCGCGGGGGCCCGCACCACGATCATGTCGCCAATGGACGCCGACGTACCCCTGGACTACTACCTGATCTACGCCGCCGACCGTGGCCGCGGAACACTTCCCCTGGGCATCCTGGTCGAGGAGTTCGTGCTCTGCGACGACTACACCGCCGCGGGCATCGACTGCGCGGAATGGACCGCCGAGTGCGGCGAGTGGCGCGAGTCGCCCGGATCCAGCCGGGCCATCCGCGCCGACCCCGCGTTGCGCGACCGGGTGCTGCCCGTGACCCGGCGCGACGCCCGCGAGACCTACTCGATGCTCGGCGGCGGCGCGCTGCCGGAGGAGGCCGAGCTGCGGGCCTTCTTCCAGTACCGCCAGGCGCTCCCCGCCGCGGCCCCGCTCGACCTGGGCGGCTCCCCTTCGGCGCAGACCCGGCGCTACCGCATCCTGTTCGCGGGCGAGCTCGGCGAGCGCGGCCTGGCGAACGTCAGCACGGTCCTGCGCCTGGAGCCGCCGCGGGAGAACCCGCGGGCCAGGATCGCCGGCACCGCCACGGCGACCGCCGCCGGACACACCTTCACCTGGGAGCTGCGGCGTATCGGCCCCGGCATCGCCTGGTGCCTGGACGTCACCGTACGCCTGAGCGCCGGCCCGCTGGCCGCCATCGGCGCCCTGCTCCACCACCACCGGCAGGCGATCCGCGGCCAGGGTCTGATCCCGGTCACGATCGAACGCTTCGCCTGACCCCGGACAGCGGGGAAGTCGCCTGGTGCGTGGCCGGTCAGGGGAAGGGCCGGGGGCGGCGTTCGCGCGGCGTGCGGCCGGTCAGGGGATGGGCCGGGGGGAGCCGTTCGCGTGGCGTGTGGCCGGTCAGGACGACCGGCCACCGCCGCGCCCTTACGTGGGGGCCGGTGCCGTGATCATCGGCCGCCGGGGCGGCGCGGCGCGGGCGTGCTGTTGTCGAACGCGGCGAACACCTCGTCCTCCGGCGCCGATTCGAGCAGTTCGAGCAGCTCCATGGCGATGACGGAGTTGCCGAGTTCCGCCGGCCGCGCGGGTGCGAGCACGGACAGGTCGACGAGGTCCTGGTGGTGGGTGACGATCCGCGGTGCCATGGCTGCTCCTTCATCGGCTCCGGCCTGCCCGTGGCGTTCCTGGTGCGAGGCGAAGTGCTCGACAGGCAGGTCTCACATTGACGGACTTTCGCCGGCCCGCCAATGCCCTTCCGGCCCACCGCCGTGCCGAACGGATGATCCGGCGTGCCGCAAGGCCGGGCAGTGCCTCGCTGACCAGGCGCGTCACGCCCGTCGTGCCGTCTGTGGAAAAGGCATTCCCATCCGGCATGGTCTCGGCTTTTCATGTATAGCCAGTAGGAAATGTTGACTTAGCGTCCGGGGTTCCGTAGCTTCGTACGCATGAGCCAGGGCCTCTACCTGACCCGGCGCCCGCACGTGGACCACGGCCACGTCGCCAGCGCGCAGTGTCGCTGATCACGCACCTCCGGCAGACCTCCCTACCCCCTGCGCAGTTCTCCCCAGAGGAACTCATCGTGATCAACATCAGACGTGCACTCCTCGCCGTGCTGCTCGCCACCGTGACCGTCGGCTGCGGCGCGGCCGAGGGCTCGGCGAAACCCGGCGAACCGGAGGTGAAGGAGCTCCGCTACCAGGGCAACGCGGGCACCGTCACCTTCCCCGAACTGGCCGCGGAGCTCGGCTACCTCGGCGACGTCAAGCTCAAGTGGGTGGGCAACACCACCTCGGGGCCGCAGGACATCCAGTCCGCGGCCACCGGCCAGACCGACTTCGGCGGCGCCTTCGACGGCGCCGTCATCAAGCTCAAGGCGGCCAAGGCCCCGATCAAGGCGGTGATCGGCTACTACGGCTCGGACGAGAAGTCGTTCAACGGCTACTACGTCAAGGACGACAGCCCCATCAGAACCGCCCGCGACCTCATCGGCAAGAAGATCGGCGTCAACACCCTCGGCGCCCACCACGAGGCCGTCATCAAGGAGTACCTCAAGCGTCAGGGGCTGACCCCGGCCGAGATCGAGCAGGTCCAGCTCGTGGTCATCCCGCCGGTCAACACCGAGCAGGCGCTGCGGCAGGGGCAGCTCGACGTCGGCACGCTCGGCGGCGTGCTCAAGGACAAGGCGCTCGAACGCGGCGGGCTGCGTCCGCTGTTCACCGACGTCGAGCTGTTCGGGCCGTTCACGGCCGGGTCCGTCGTGCTGCGCGAGGACTTCATCGCCAGGAACCCCGGCACCGTTCGGACCTTCGTCGCCGGTTTCGCCAAGGCCATCGCCTGGGCGCAGACCCGGCCGCGCGAGGAGGTCGTCGCCAAGTTCCAGCAGATCATCGCCAAGCGCGGGCGCAACGAGAGCACCGACGTCGTGAAGCTCTGGAAGAGCACCGGCATCGCGGGCAGGGGCGGCGTCATCGACAGCCGGGAGTTCCAGCGGTGGATCGACTGGCTCCAGCGCGAGGGCGAGATCCGTCCTGGCCAGGTCAAGGCCACCGACCTCTACACCAACGAGTTCAACCCCTACGCGAACGGGAGCGGCTCATGACCGCCACGATCAGCGAGACCGGCGTCCAGACCAAGATCGGCATCCGGAACGTCTCCAAGGAGTTCACGGTCAGGGACGCGGGCGAGCCGTTCACCGCCCTGTCCGGGATCGAGCTGGACGTCCGCGAAGGGGAGTTCCTCACGCTGGTCGGGCCCAGCGGCTGCGGCAAGTCCACCCTCCTCGACCTGGTCGCGGGCCTCACCGAGCCGACGTCGGGCCAGATCGTGGTCAACGGCGCACCCGTCACCGGGCCCGGCCTCGACCGGGGGATCGTCTTCCAGCAGTACGCGCTGTTCCCCTGGCGGACCGCGCTGGCCAACGTGGCCTTCGGGCTGGAGGCCAAGGGCGTGCCCAGGGCCGAGCGTACGGAACGGGCGCGGCGGCACCTGGAACTGGTCGGACTGTCCGGCTTCGAGGACCGCTACCCGCACGAACTGTCGGGCGGCATGCGCCAGCGCGTCGCCATCGCCCGCAGCCTGGCCTTCGACCCCGACGTCCTGCTGATGGACGAGCCGTTCGCCGCGCTCGACGCGCAGACCCGCGAGTCGCTCCAGGAGGAGCTGCTGCGCATCTGGCAGCACACCCGCAAGACCGTCGTGTTCATCACGCACGGCATCGACGAGGCCGTCTACCTGGGGCAACGCGTCGCCGTGATGACCTCCAGACCGGGCCGGATCAAGGAGATCATCGAGGTGGACTTCGACTCGCGCGAGGGCGACCTGCGGGCCGACCCGCGCTTCGGCGAGTACCGGCACCACGTGTGGGGGCTGCTGCGCGACGAGGTCGCCGCGGCGCAGGTGCAGGAGCGGAAGGCGGCGATCCGGCATGACTGACGCCCGCGCCGACGAACGGACGCGTCCCGAGGGCGACGTCCACTGGTACGACCTCCCCGACGACGACCCCGACCCCGCCACCCGGGACGAACCCGCCACCCGGGACGAACCCGCCGCTGTCCGGCCCACCGCTGTCCGGCCCACCGAGGGGGAGGACCGGAAGGCGGCGTCGGCCGGGACGAGCCGGAAGACGGCCCCGGCCGGGACGAGCCGGAAGGCGGCGACGTGGCGGCGGGCGGGCGGGCCGGCGCGGCGGGCGGTGCGGAACTCGGCCGCGATCCTGCTGCTCCTGGCCGCCTGGGAGGTGCTGCCCCGCCTCGGCGTGGTGGACCCCGTGTTCGTGCCCCCGTTGTCGGAGAGCCTGGCCGCCGGCGCGGACCTGCTGCTCACGGGCCGGCTCCCGGAGCACCTGGGGGCGTCGCTGGCGCGCTCGCTGTCCGGGTTCGGCCTGGCGATCGTGCTGGCCATCCCGCTCGGGCTGCTGATCGGCTGGTACAAGCCCGTCGCCGACTTCCTCACCCCGCTGCTGGAGGTGTTCCGCAACACCTCGGCGGTCGCGCTGCTGCCGGTCTTCACGCTCATCCTCGGCATCGGCGAGACGACGAAGGTGGCGTTCGTCCTGTACGCCTGCTCCTGGCCCATCCTGCTCAACACCGTCAGCGGCGTGAAGACCGTCGAACCCCTGCTGATCAAGTCGGCCCGGTCGATGGGCCTCGGCCCGGTGCGGCTGTTCCAGAAGGTGATCCTGCCGGCCGCCGTGCCCACCATCTTCACGGGGGTGCGCCTGGCGGGCGCGTACTCGATCCTCGTGCTGCTGTTCGCCGAGATGGTCGGCGCCAAGGCCGGGCTCGGGTACCTCATCCTCGACGCCCAGTCCAGCTTCCGCATCCCCGACATGTACGCCGGCATCATCACGATCTCCGTGGTCGGCCTGCTGTTCAACCTGCTCCTGATCGGCGTCGAGCGCCGCTTCTCCACCTGGAGGACCACGTGACGAGAAAGCTCCACCTGAACGCCTTCCTCATGGGCGTCGGCCATCACGAGGCCGCCTGGCGGCACCCCCGCACCGAGCCGAGCCGCCTGACCGACGTCCGCCACTACCAGGAGCTGGCCAGGATCGCCGAGCGCGGCAAGCTCGACTCGCTCTTCCTCGCCGACGGCGTGGCGCTGCAGGGCGACGTCCGGCACAACGCGCTCGGCGGGCTGGAGCCGCTCACGCTGCTGGCCGCGCTGGCCTCGGTGACCGACCACATCGGCCTGATCGCGACCGTCTCCACGACGTACAACGAGCCCTTCCACGTGGCGCGCAAGTTCGCCTCCCTCGACCACATCAGCGGCGGCCGGGCCGGCTGGAACATCGTCACCTCCGCCAGCGAGGCCGAGGCGCTCAACTTCGGCGTCGAACGCCCCACGCACGCCGCCCGCTACGCCAGGGCGGACGAGTTCCTGGAGGTCGTCGGCAAGCTCTGGGACAGCTGGGAGGACGACGCCATCCTGGGCGACCGCACCGGCGGTCGCTACGCCGACACCGGCAAGATCCATCCCGTCGAGCACATCGGCCGCCACTTCGCCGTCCGGGGGCCGTTGAACACCTCCCGTTCCCCGCAGGGCCGTCCGCTGCTGGTGCAGGCCGGGTCGTCGGAGGACGGCAAGGAGTTCGCCGCCCGGCACGCCGAGGCCGTCTTCACCGCCCAGCAGACCCTGGAGGAGGGCCAGGAGTTCTACAGCGACCTCAAGCGACGGGTGGCCGCCCACGGCAGGCAGCCCGGCGACGTGCTCGTCCTGCCCGGCGACGTGCTCGTCCTGCCCGGCATCTCGCCGATCATCGGCTCGACCGAACGGGAGGCGCTGCACCTGGAGAAGGAGCTCGAAGACCTGATCATCCCCGCCTACGGCCTGGCCCAGCTCTCCCACCTGACCGGCATCGAGCTGACCGAGGACGACCTCGACCGGCCGCTGCCGGACGTGGCCGTCGAGACCGAGGGCGCGCAGAGCCGGCGCAAGCTCGTCATCGACCTGGCCAGGCGGGAACGCCTGACGGTCAGGCAACTGCTCAACCGGCTGGCCGGCGGCCGCGGCCACCGCGTGGTCGCCGGGACGCCCGAGCAGATCGCCGACCAGCTCCAGGAGTGGTTCTTCACCGGGGCCGCCGACGGCTTCAACATCATGCCGCCGCTGCTCCCGTCGGGACTGTCCGACTTCGTGGACCACGTCGTGCCGGAGTTGCAGGTCAGGGGCCTGTTCCGGTACGAGTACGAGGGCCGTACCCTCCGCGACAACTACGGCCTGACCCGGCCCGTCTCCCGGTACGCCGCCGGGCTGGCGGCGGCGGTGGCCGGATGAGCGTCGTCGCGCTGGTCGGCAACCCCCGCGAGGGCTCCAGGACGCGGACCGTGGCCGTGGAGGCCGCCGAGGCCGTCGCGCGGCGGCTCGGCCTCCCGGGCGCGCACGACGTGATCGACCTGTCGGCGCTCGGGCCGCACCTGCTCGCCCCCGGGCCCGCGCCCGGCGTGGAGGTGGCGCTGGAGCTGGTCGCCGAGGCACGGGTGCTGGTGGTGGCCAGCCCCACCTACAAGGGCACGTACACCGGGCTGCTGAAGGCGTTCCTCGACCGGTTGCGGCCGGAGGCGCTGGCCGGGGTGGTGGCGTTGCCGCTGCTGGTCATGGGGGATCCGAAGCACGCGCTGGCGGTCGAGGTGCACCTGCGTCCGCTGCTGGTGGAGCTCGGCGCGACCGTGCCGACACCGGGGCTTGCGGTGCTGGAGTCGCGGCTGCCCGAGCTGGAGGAGCTGCTGGGGCGCTGGGCGGAGCGGGTCGCGCCGCAGGTGGCCGCGGCCCTCGCGGTCGGCCATCCGGCCACCGCCTGAACGACGGCGGGCCGCCTGAACGACGGCGGGCCGGCTGAAGGACCGCGGTGCCATTCGCCTGGGGGTGAGGGTGCCGCGTGGGAGCGGGCGGGCGGGGGTGCGGGGTCAACGCCAGTCGCCGGACTGGAGCGCCCCCGCCGCCTGCGGTCCCATCGTGACCAGGCCGCCGTCCACGAACACCGACGACCCGGTCATGTACGAGGCGGCCGGCGAGGCCAGGAAGGCGATGACCGCGGCGACCTCCCGGGCGTCGCCCGGCCGCGGGATCGGGTACCCCGGACGGCTCCCGGCCCGCGGCGGCCGGTCCTCCTGCCCGGTCATCGGGGTGGCGATCTCGCCGGGCGCGACCGTGTTGACCGTGATGCCGTGCGCGGCCAGCTCCAGCGCCAGCACCCGGCTGAGCAGCTTCAACCCGCCCTTGGCCGCGCAGTACGGCCCCGCCCCCACCCTCGGGTACTCCTCGTGCACGCTGGTGACGTTCACGATCCGGCCGCCGCGCCCCTCGGCGACCATCCGCCGCGCCGCCCGCTGCGCGCACAGGAACGGCCCGTCCAGGTCCACCGACAACACCGAACGCCAGCGCTCGTAGTCCATGTCGAGCAGCGGCTCCGACGACCCGGTGCCGGCGTTGTTGACCAGCACGCCGAGCCCGCCCAGATCCCCGGCCAGCTCGTCGACGACGTGCGCGGCGCGGACCGGGTCGGTCAGGTCGTGGCGGCGCACGGCCGCCGCCTTGCCCGCGTCCCGTACCAGCGCGGCGGTCTCCCGTGCGCCGTCCTCGTCCTCGTGGTAGGTGATCCCCACGTCGAACCCGTGCTCGGCCAGCAGCACGGCGGTGGCCCTGCCGATGCCGGAGTCGGCGCCCGTCACAATGGCGACCCGGTCGTAGGTGTCGGTCATGCCGTCCTCCTGCCCCGCACCCCGGCGCCTAACGCGGCCGTCTCACCAGGGGGCGGGGGCCGGTGGGGGGATCGCCGGAGGGCGGTCGTCGCAGGTGAGGGTGTTGGGCAGGAGCCAGGGGGCGAGCCAGCCGTCGTTGCCGCCGCCGTCCGTCAGCGTGAACTCCGAGCCGGACGGGGTGAAGTGGAAGGTGCCGCAGTTGTTCACGGGGACCGCGCCCACGTTGCGGGCGTCCACGTTCTCGAAGGCGGCCGAGCCGGCGGCGCGGGCGCTGAGCACCGAGGTGCCGGTGCCGTCCACCCGGACGTCCTTGAAGCGCAGGTTCGTGATGGAGTAGAGGTCCTTGACGGGCCAGTCGGCGACCAGCATGACGGCGTTGTAGGTGTTGTCCAGGTAGTGGTCGCCGGTCACCCGGATGTCGGCGTCGATGTTCCGCTCCAGGGCGTAGAACCAGATGGCGCCGAGGCCGATCTTCCAGTTCAGCTCGTACGTGCCGGCCCGCACGGTGGTGTTGCCGGTGATGTCCAGGCGGCCGGCGAACGGCTCGGCGCCGAAGCGGGAGCCGACCTGCAGGGCGCTGCCCTCGCGGACGGGGTCGGCGATCAGGTTGGCCGACACCGTGTTGTCCGTGCCGCCGTAGATCGCGATGCCGTTGGCCAGCACCGGCGTCTGGACCGTGTTGTGGTCGAAGGTGTTGCGCGCGTCCGCCGTGTGTTCCGACCACATGGCCAGGCCGTCGTCGCGGGAGTTGCGGACGAAGTTGTCCGACACGACCGTGCCGGTGACGCCGGTGTGCAGGTTGAGCCCGTCGGCGATCTGGTCGGCGATCACGTTGCCGGTGACGCGGGTGCCGCTCATCGGGCCGTCGAACCAGAGGCCGACCTTGGTGTGGTGGATGTGCAGGTCCTCGATCGTGGAGTCGCTCATCGCGCCGCCGACGCCGTTGACCTGGTCGGTGTCGACGCGCTCGCGGACGTCGCCCTCGATGGCGAACCCGGACAGGTGCACGTTGCGGCTGCCGCCGTCCGCGGCGTCCCTGCCGTAGAAGCCGACGCCGGTGTGGACGGACCCGTCGGGCGCCGGGGCGTCCAGGGTGACCTCGCGGCCCTTGATGATCGTGTACCAGCTTCCGGCGCCCGTGATCGTCACGTCGTCCACGATGATGTGCCGGTTGACCTGGTACGTGCCGGGCGGGACGTACACCTTCAGGTGGGCGCGCCTGGCGACGGCGACGGCCCGGTCGAAGGCGGCCGACGACTCGCGGCGCCCGGACGGGTCCGCGCCGAAGGCCAGCACGTTGGCCGAGACCGGCTCGATCCGCGGCGGGGCGACGAGCTCGGAGTCGAGCAGGTCGATGACCGTCCAGGCGGCTCCGGCGCTCGCCGTCAGCCGGATCCGGTCGCCCGCCCGGTACGTGCGCCCGAGCAGCAGGCGCTGCTCGTCGTAGAAGTGGCTGGGCCGGAACGGCTTGGCGATCGCCGGGGCCGGGGTGGTGGCGCTGGGCACGCAGGAGCACTCGGTGATCCACCAGTCCGGGTGCAGCAGGTCGGCGCCGGGGTCGTTGGTGAAGGGGTACTGGTTGTACAGCCAGGAGTACTGCGAGGTCAGCGTCATGGTGGCCCGGTGACGGCCGTTGACCGCGACGTCGAGCGGCGCGGTGATGCCGCCGCCCGTGGGCGCGTCGGGGATGCTGTAGCGGACCGTGATCGCGTTGGCCGCGGCCGGCAGGGTGAACTCGACGTGCCGGCCGGGCGTCAGCCGGACCGCCCGCCGTCCGGACGCCTCGGCGGGCAGCGTGTAGGCGGTGCGGTCGGGGCCGATGACCGTGCCGTCCGTCGAGGCGTTCTCGGCCTCCTGCTCGGCGAAGCCGACGCGCGCGCCCCGGCCGGCGACCAGGGCCGGGTCGAGGGCGGCCCTGGTGACCACGGGCCCATGTGCCGCCACGGCCTGCGCGGGGACGGCGAGCGAGGCGAGGGGGAGGCCGAGGGCCGCGGCGAGCACCGCCACGACCCTCCGGGATGTGCTCGTGCCTGACATCCGAAGCTCGATTCTCTCGGGGGGTGAGGTGACAGTAGGACCCCACGACCCCGCGACACAAGGCTCCTGCGAAGGAGTTTCGGAGCTTTGTTGTCGAGCTGCAAGTGTTTATCGGTTTCTTGCGACAGTCGTGCAAGTTGCTTGCGTCAGGGGAGCCAGCTCACCCGGCCGTGCAGGGCGGCGTACCCGACGAAGGCCACCACGTCGATCAGCGTGTGCGCGATCACCAGCGGCATCGCGCGCCCCCACCGCTGGTACAGCCGTCCGAACACCAGCCCCATGACCACGTTCCCGACGAACCCCCCGAACCCCTGATACAGGTGGTACGACCCCCGCAACACCGACGACACGGCCACCGCCCGCCACGGACCCCAGCCCGCCTGGTCCAGCCGGTGCAGCAGGTAGCCGCTGACCAGCACCTCCTCCAGCACACCGTTCTGCGCGGCGGCCAGCAGCAGCACCGGCACCCGCCACCACACCTCGGGCAACTGCCCCGGCACCACCGTCAGGTTGACGCCCAGCGCGTAGACCACCAGGTAGAAGGCCAGTCCCGTGCCGCCGATCGCGGCGGCGAGCAGCGCGCCGCGCAATGTGTCGCGGCCCGGCTCGCGCAGGTCCACCCCGATCGTCCGCAACGACTCGCCCGACCGCACCAGCAGGTACGCCACCAGCGCGACCGGCGCCACCGAGATCGCGATGTCCACGAGCTGCAAGGTCAAGTCCAGCCACGGCCGCCCGGGGGCCAGCGAGCCGACCAGCACGGCCTGCTGCCCCTTCAGCTCCTTGGGCGCGGTCAGCGAGCCGATCAGCCGGACCAGCGACAACACCGCGCTGGCGCCGAGCGAGACCGACAGCACGACGAGGATCTCGGCTCTGATGAGCCTGGGGCCGAGGGCCGGACCGGGTGCGAGTGACTGGGTGTGCATGGGCCGCAGAGTAGCCGCCCAGCGCTCCGATCCGGATAAAGCACCCCTTGTCGGCGGGTCCCGTGAATCGGCCCCAGCCGATGTCACACTTCCCGTCCCGGGTTCCTCTCAAAGGGCATGAACGACATGATTCTCGTCACCGGCGCCACCGGGACGTTCGGACGCCCGCTGGTCGAACTGCTCACCGCCCGAGGGGCCAAGGTACGCGCCGTCACCCGTTCGGCGGCCGGGGTGCGCCTGCCCGCCGGGGCCGAGGCCGTCGAGGGCGACCCGGCCCGCCCCGAGACCCTCGCCGGCCACCTGGACGGCGTCACCGCCGTCTTCCTGCACCCGCGCGCCATCGGCGACGGGGCGCCCGGCCTGCTCGCCCGTGCCGCCGAGCGCGGGGCGCGGCGGGTGGTGGCCCTGTCGGCGATGAACGTCGACGAGCCCCTGGACGAGCAGCCCTCCCGCTTCCGCGGCGACCGGAACAAGGAGGCCGAGGCCGCCGCCGTGGACAGCGGCCTGGAGTGGACCAGCCTGCGCGCCGCCTCCTTCGCCGGCAACGCCCTCCAGGCGTGGGCCCCGCAGATCCGGGCCGGGGACGTGGTCCGGTACGTGCACGCGGGCTTCCAGGAGGTGCCGATCGACGAGCGGGACCTGGTCGAGATCGCCGCCAGGACGCTGCTCGGCGGGTACGCCGGACGCCGGCTCGAACTGACCGGGCCCGAGTCGCTGACCCACGCCGCGATGGTGGCCGTGCTCGGCGAGGCGATCGGCCGGCCGCTGCGCTTCGAGGAGATCCCGCCGGAGGCCGCCGAGCGGCGTCTGGTCGCGGGCGGCCTGCCGGAGCCGTTCGTCCAGGCCCTGCTGGCGCGCTACGCCAGGTACGCCACGCGCCCCCAGCACCCGGTCACCGGGGACGCGGCCGCGGTGCTCGGCCGCCCGCCCCGCACCTTCGGCGCCTGGGCCGCCGCCCACGCCCCGGCCTTCGCCCGCCAGAACGACCGGGCCGACGACCGCTTGCCCGCCCAGCAGCCCGTGGACGACCGGGCCGAAGACCGCTCGCCCGCCCGGCAGCCTCAGGACGACCCGGCCGCGGGCCACGCGTCCGGGCTCCGGCCGCAGGGCTGACCAGCCGACACCGACCGGAGGATCCCGTGCCGCACTCCACCGCCTACGTCGTCACCGCGCTGGTGACGATCGCCTGCAACGCCTTCTCCGGGTTCGCCGCCATGACCCGGCTCGCCCCGGTGATGCGGTCGCTCGGCCCCGCGCTCGACCGGACCGGGGTGCCGCGGTCGTGGCTGGTCTGGCCGATCGGCACGCTGAAGGCGGCCGGCGCGGCCGGGCTGACACTCGGCCTGCTGGGCGTGCCCCTGGCCGGGACGGCGGCCGCGGCCGGGCTCGTCCTCTACTTCGTCTGCGCCCTCTACACGCACCTGCGCGTGGCCGACCGCTCGCCGCAGTTCTACCTGGCGATCGCGTTCCTCGCGCTGGCGGTCGCCACCCTGGCGCTGGATCCGGCGCTGGTGCTGCGGCCCTGAGCGGTCAGCCGCGCTCGGGGACGGCCATCTCGCCGAGCAGCGACCAGTCGTCCTGCGGGACGTTCGCGTTGACGATGCGCGGCGTCTCGGCCAGGTAGCCGGGCAGCACCTGCTGGGCCTGCTTGAAGTGCGCCGACCTCACGTGCGCCGCCCCGGCGGCGTCGTCGCGGAAGGCCTCGACGAGGACGTACTCGGCCGGGTCGTCGAGGCTGCGCGACCAGTCGAACCACAGGCAGCCCGGCTCGGCGCGGGTGGCCTCGGTGAACTCGGCCGAGATCTCCGGCCAGCGGCCGGCGTGCTCCGGCAGGACGCGGAACTTCGCGGTGATGAAGATCATGACGGGAACTCCCCGAGGTCGGCGGCGTTACGGCACGAGACTAGCCGCACACCGCCGCCCGGCCACGGCGGGCCTCACACGCGTCGCGTCGCCGCCCGGCTACGGCGGGCCTCACGTGGGTGGGCGCTCGGTCACTGCCCGGTCACGGCGGGTCTCACGCGCGTCGCGTCGCCGCCCGGCCACGGTGGGTCTCACGCGTGTCGCGTCGCCGCCCGGCCAGGGCGGGTCTCACGCGTGTCGCGTCACCTGATCACGCCGCAGGCGGTGCGGCCGCCCGCGTCACCGGTCCTGTGGGTGGCCTCGTCGGGGCCGTCCGGGGCGTAGCGGGTGGGGATGTTGGCCAGGTTGTCGGGGAGCGCGTGCACGATGACCGCGCTGCCGTCGGCGTCGGTCAGCTCGCGCAGGCCGAACCGGTCGGTGACGACCGACGCGGCGCCCGTCCCGTCCTTGCCGACCAGCAGCGGCGGCAGATCGCCCGAGTGCCCGGCGTGGACGGCGCCGGCCAGGTCGAGGTGGCCGCCGGCGGTGAAGAAGGGGGAGACCTGGCCGGTCGCCGGATCGACGGCCTTCGGGTCGCACAGGCCCGTCGTGTGGATGTGGAAGCCGTGGAAGCCGGGCGTCAGGCCCTTGACCGAGACCGAGACGCGCGCCGTCCCGAACCCCTCGCGCAGGATGCTGAGCCGCCCGACCGCGACGCCGTTCGTGTCGCGGATGACCACGGGCCGCGGGTCACCCGGGCGTGCGGCGGTGGCGTCGGCCACCGCGCTCACGCCGATGGCGGCGACCCCGGCGGCGAGCGCGAGGCAGAGCGCCAGATGTGTCCGGCCGAACGTCCGAGCCTTGGGCATGGCGGAACCGTCCCTCGTGAGGCGGAGATGTGCGGACTCATCGAGGGTACGGTCGCGCCGCGCCGCCTGTCGTATAGCTCTTGAGTCACTCGTCGGGGTTATGGACCGGGAACCACGGGGGTCCTCCCCGCGCCCTGGTCGTCGAGGTCCGGCTCCCCGAGGCCGGGCTCGCCCGCGTCGGGACGGTCCGCGTCCCGGTCGGGACGGGCGGGCGCGCAGGCGTCGCCGCAGCCGCCGAAGCGCCCGGTGTCGATCGGCGTGAACCGCGTGGCCGGCACGCCCTTCAGCGCCGCCCTCATCGTGTCGTTCCAGATCGGCCCCGGCAGCGAGGCCCCGGCCACGATGGGGAAGTGCCGGCCGCCGATCGTGGTGTTCACCAGCTTGTACCGCTGCGAGCCGCGCGGGTCGCCGATGCTGACCGCGCCCGCCAGGTCCGGGGTGAACCCGGCGAACCACGCCGTGGCGTACCCGTCGGTGGTGCCGGTCTTGCCCGCCGCCGGGCGGCCGATGCCGCCGACGCGGCTCATCGTGCCCTTGGTGAACACGCCCGACAGGATGTGCGCGGTCGCGTCGGCGACGCCCGGATCGAGCGCCTGCCGGCACGACGGCCGGTACGAGGCCGGCCGGCCGGTGGCGGCATCGGTGATCTTGGTGATGGCCATCGGCGCGCAGTATCTGCCCCGGGCGGCGATGGCGGCGTACGCGGTGGCCACCGTCACCGGGTCGGTCTCGTTGATGCCGAGCGTGAACGTCTCGTACTCCTGCAGCTTGCGGCCGTCGGCGCGGGCGATGCCGAGCGACTTGGCCGTCTCCACCGTCCGGCACAGCCCCACCCGCTGCTCCAGCGCCATGAAGAAGGTGTTCACCGAGCCCCACGTGCCGGTCCGCAGCGTCTTGAAACCGGGGGAGCCCTCGTCGTTGGTGACCGTCCAGGACGGGTCGCCGACGCCGGCGCCGGCGCAGTTCTTGAAGGCGGCCGTGGAGGGGGCTTTGTAGCCGTTGCCCACGGTGATGCCGTCGTCCACCTTCATGCCCTGCTTGAGCGCCTCGACCAGGGTGAACGTCTTGAACGTCGAGCCCGCCTGGAAGCCGATCAGCCCGCCGTGCCGCGCGTCGGCCACCGCGTTGAAGGAGATCTGCTTCTTCCTGGCCGAGGAGCCGTAGCCGCGGCTGGCGGCCATGGCCCTGATCGCGCCGGTGCCGGGCTCGACCAGCGCCTCGGCGGCCAGGGCGTGGTCGGTGGCGTCGACGTGCTTCCTGATCGCCCGGTCGGCGGCGGCCTGGGCCTTCGGGTCGAGCGTGGTGTAGATCTTCAGGCCGCCCTGCGCGAAGGCGCGTTCCCTGGCCCGCCGCGTGCCGCCGAAGGCCGGGTTGGCCAGCAGCTCGTGCCGGACGTACTCGCAGAAGTACGGATAGTCGCTGTCACCGCAGCCGTTGGGCAGCCGGACGTCCTTGAACCCCAGCTTCCTCGCCTTGGCCGCGGCCGCCTGCTCCGGCGTGATCCTGCCCAGCTCGGCCATCCGGTCGAGCACCACGTTGCGCCGGGCCAGCAGCAGCGCGCGGGCCTTCCTGCCGCGGCTCGGGTCGGTCGTGTTCGGGTCCTGCACGGCGCCCGCCAGCGTGGCGGCCTGGGCCAGGTCCAGCCGGGACGCCGGGACGCCGAAGAACCGCCGGGCCGCGGCCTGCACGCCGTTGGCCCCCGCGCCGAAGTAGGCGATGTTGAGGTAGCGGCGCAGGATCTCGTCCTTGCCGTACTTCTGCTCGACGCCCATCGCGTAGCGCAGCTCCTTGAGCTTGCGGGCGTAGCTGGCCTCCAGGGCCTTGTTCTTGTCCTGCTCGGTGCCGGCCGCGTTGAGCAGCACCTGCTTGACGTACTGCTGGGTGATGCTGGAACCGCCCTGGCTGAGCCGGTCGGAGCTGAGGTTCTTGACCAGGGCGCGCAGCGTGCCCTCCAGGTCGATCGCGCCGTGCTGGTAGAACCGGTCGTCCTCGATGGCGACGACCGCCGTCCGCATCACCTCGGAGATCTGGTCCAGGCGGACGATCTCGCGGTTCTGGTCGTAGAAGCGGGCGATCACGTTGCCGCGGGCGTCGTACACGGTGGAGGTCTGCGCCAGAGGCGGCTCGGCCAGCGCCACCGGCTTGAGGTTCAGCTGCTCGGTGGCGGAGACGACCAGCGTGCCGGTGCCGCCGACGGCGGGCAGCGTGATCGCGGCCGTCAGCAACCCGGCCGACATCGCCGCGACCGTGAGCCGACCGACGTTCGACAGGCGATTGGGCATGCGGGAGCACCTCCGGGCGGGAACAGGAGCAAGCCCGGACATGACAGCACAGGACGAAAGGCGGCGTCCAAGACCGATATCGGCCATCCGGTGATATCGGGATCGATATCACGCCAGCGTACGGGCCACGCGCGAACCCCCGTCGCGCGTGGCCGTCCGCCGGCCGGAGAGCGGCCGGAGAGCGGTCAGAGCAGGGACGGCGCGGCCGGCTGCACCTGGTTCTCGACGTGCTCCTTCAGCCGGATCAGATCCTGCCGCAGCTTGCGCGCGGGATGCGCGCCGAGCAGCCCGGCGATGGCGTGCCCGGCCGCCCCCGCGATGGGGTTGTAGCACAGGTGCACCTGGACGCGCGTCCGGCCGTCGGCCTGGGCGTCCACGCGCAGCACGCCGGTGTGGGCGATGAGCTCGCCGTCGCCGGACTTCCAGGCGATCTCCGCGCCCTCCTCGCGCTTGGTCTCGGTGGCCGTGAAGCGGATGCGCGTCCCGGCCGGGCCCCTGATCACCCAGTGGGAGCGCAGCTCGTCGGCCGACAGCCGGACCTCCTCGACGTCCGGCATGAAGCGCGGGAACAGCGAGTAGTCGCTCACCAGCGGCCACACGGCCGCCACCGGCGCCGCGATCGAGACGGCCGCGTTGACATCGATCGCCTCGCGACCGGCGTTGACGCCGGTGAGGCGGCGCAGCGGCAGGTTCGTCGCCGCCCGCACGGCCAGCGCGGAGGCGGCGCAGCGGGTCAGCCAGGACAGCGGCCTCGGCAGCTTGCCGGTGACCGCCCAGATCGAGGCCGCCGCCCCGCCCGCGACCAGCCTGGCCGAGGGCGACCAGCGCTGCTGCAGCAGCTCCGGCACCGCCTTGCGGCGGCGGCCCTGGCCCTGCAGCCGGGGCGCGTCGGTGCCGTCCCTGTGCACGTGCCAGTTGGTCTCCACCCGCTTGACGCCCGGGATGCGGCGCACCTTCTGGCGGGCGCGCTCGTCCTCGCCCGCGAGCACGTCGCCGGAGAGCGTCACGACGCGCTCGCGCACGTCGACCTCGACGGCGTGCGGGTGGCTGATGTGGCGGCCCAGTTCGGCGCGTACGCGTTCGTGCAGGACGCGGTCGTCGGCGGTGCCGCCGGTCAGGCGGTACCTGGCCGCCGCGGCCGACCCGCGTCCCCTGTTGGACAGGTCGCGGCCGAGCACGCCCAGGCCGTCGCGCACCTCGTGGGTGGCGTGCGAGCCCTTGTCCCGCACGCGGGCGCGGCGCGTCCGGCCCCGGTCCGGATCCAGCAGGTACGTCACCGCGGCCCCGGCGCAGGCGCCGAGCACGGCCGCGACGAACGGGTGCGACCGTCCTCGCGACTCCGTGTGCACGATCTGGATGCGCCGCGGAGCCGGTTGCCGCGATTCCCCGTTGAAGGAGCTGATGCCCCGAAAAGCAGTCGTGCGCATGACCACAATCCCCCTCGCTCGCACTTCCCGCTGGCCGTGGCCTACCCCGCAGGTCACAGCGCTAACGGAGGGCGGTCCGGAGGCGTTGGTCGCCCGCGATACCGGGCAGAAAGCACGATAGGGGATTTAAGGGGAGTTCTGCCATGAAGAGCACGGCTCGCACCGCGACGCAGGCGTTCTGGATCGACGCCGGGCACGGCGGGACGCAGGAGCACTACGGCGAACAGCTACGCAGGTGGCGGCACGCGTTCGCGGCCACGGGCGGGGAGCCGGGCGCGAGCGGCGTCACGCTGGACCCGCTGCACTTCGCGCTGGCCGCCTGGGAGGTCGCCACCCGGCCGGTCGCCGACTCGCCGTACGTGCGCACCCACCCCCGGGTCCTGGACGCGGCCTGCCACCGGGCCGAGGACGGCCGCGACCCGCTGGCCGTGGTCGAGCTCGCCGCGCCGCCGCCCGTCCCGCTGCCGGACGGCTGGTCGAGCTGGCGGCACCAGGGCGAGCAGCCGTACGCGGCCGGCGCGGAGGGCACGCCGACCGCCCTGAGCACGCTGGAGCTGCGCATCCCCCTGTCCGGCGACCGGCTGCCGACGCCCACCCGGCCGCGCGCCGAGGGCCTGCCCAACCTGGACGACGCCCAGGCGTCGCTGGAGGCGTTCGTCGCCGAGCTGAACGCGGCGGTCACCCCGTTCCTGCGCGAGCTGGAGGGCGCCGAGGGCGCCCCCGAGACCGACGGCGCCACGCTGGTCCAGTGGCTGCGCACGCAGATCGAGGCCGACAAGGCCACCGCGGAGGCGGCCGGCGCCGGGCCCTGGCGCTACCTCACGGCCGCCGGCCCGGCCACCGCCCCGGTACGCCAGGGCGCGGGCGGCGCGCGGCGGCTGGAGTTCGGCGGCGGGCGGACGGTCACCCGCGTCGGCTTCCACGACGACGACCTGCTCCACCCGGTCGAGGCGATCCACATCGCCCTGCACGACCCGGCCGACGCGATCGCCCGCTGCGGCGCCGAACTGGCGTTGCTGAACGAGCACACCCCGCCGCTGTCGGCCGGGGACGCTCTCTGCCCGGTGTGCGGCGAGGCCGCCGGCTCTCCCTGCCAGACGCTGCGCCACCTGGCCTACGGCTACCGCCTGCGCCCCGGCTGGCGGCCCGAATGGAGCCCGTCCCGCTGACGGCTCCCGGCTCCGGTGTCTACATGTAGTTGCCGTCGCCCTGGGCGCGGACGCCGTCGGGGCGGGGCAGGGCGCGGCCGGCGTGCAGGCCGAGCTGCTGCTGGCGGGCGGCGGCCTGCTGGAGCTGGAGCCCGGCCTGGATGCCCTGGAAGACGCCCTCCAGCCAGCCCACGAGCTGCCCCTGCATGACCCGGATCTCCATCTCCGTCGGCGTCCCGCCGTCCGGGGTGGGCCGCAGGCGCTCCAGCTCGTCGCGCAGCTCGGGCGCGACCGCACCGGCGACCTCCCGGATGGCCTGCTCGTAGATGCGGTGCATGCGCTCCCTGGCGCGCTCCTCCAGGTGCACCCCCTTGGCCTCCTCCAGCAGGCTGCGGGCCATCGCGCTCACGCGGAGCAGCCGGGCGGGCTCCTCGACGCTCTCGATGTCCGTCCTCACGGCATCGCGCAGGGTGTGCTCGCGCTGCTCGTCCCCCGATGCTGGATGCGGCGTCGTCGTCATGTCCTCAGTCCTCGTTCACGCAGGTGAGCGGCTCGCTACCGCCAGCAACAGCTCTTCCCGGTGCCCCGCCGTTCACTCGTGGGAGCGGCCGGAATCCTGGGTAGGGGTCACCCTCATGAACCGGCGAGACGACGATCCCGAGGACGAGTTCTTCGCTCCGGTGCTGCGCGAGCCGCCGCCCCCGGACGAGATCAGCCGCTCAGGCGTGGTGAGCGACACCGGCGTGCCCGGCGTGCACGGCGGCGGCGAGGGGGACTGGCCGCGCAAGCCGCCGCCGTCGAACGCGCTCGGCCTGCGCCTGCTGGCCGCCGCGCTGCTGCTGCTCGCCGGGGTCGTGCTGGCGGTGCTCGCGGTGCTGGCCGGACGGCTGCCGCTGGCGCTGCCGCCGGCGATCCTGGCGGTGGCCGCCGCCGCGTACCTGGTGGTGTTCGCGCGGCGGCGCGCGCGCGACGACGGCGGCCCGCCCACCTTCGGCTAGCGCGACGCCGGGGCGACCACCTGGGGTTTCGGTCCTTCTGTGGGGGTAAACGCCCGCTGAGGGGAAGAAGGAGCCGAGATGTCTCTCATCGACCGTGACTGTGTCCGCAGGCTGCTGGAGTCGGAGCACGCCGACGCGACGCTCGTGTTCGTCCGGGGCGACTGCGTCGTGCTGCGGGCCGCGGAGATCGACGACGCCCACCGGGGGCTGGTGATAGCCAGCCGCGAGGACGTCATGGCCCAGCTCCCCGACGGCGCCGCGACGGACGGGCAGGCCCTCGACGACCTCGCCGTGCGGCTGGACAACGTGGTGCGCGACCTCGGCGCCTGACGCGGGCGCGGCCGCATGTCCTGAATCTGCAAGCCGCCACGTCCACCTGGGGAAAGACGGTGTCGGCCCGGCCGGGATTCACTGCCGGGAACACGACACGAAAGGGGCCGTTCAGATGCCCGACAACCCCACCGGCGAGTTCTGGAAGGACCTGCGGCCGATCGAGAACTCCTTCCGGCCGGACGCGCTGCCCGAGGTGTACCTGTCCAAGGTGGCCACCGACGACGACCGGTACTACGTGCCGTTCACCGAGACCGTCGGCTCCCGGCCGCTGTGGATCAACGTCAAGGACAACAGCTGGGCCGACATCCTGCGGGCCAAGGAGGCCGGGCTGGTCAACCGGCACTACCACCCGCACGAGGTGTTCGCGTACACGATCTCCGGCAAGTGGGGCTACCTGGAACGCCCCTGGACGGCCACCGCGGGCGACTTCGTCTACGAGGCCCCGGGCGAGGGCCACACGCTGGTCGCCTACGACAGCGGCGAGCCGATGAAGACGTTCTTCATCGTCAAGGGCCCGCTGGTCTGGCTGGACGAGAACGGCGACCCCGACGGCTTCTTCGACGTGCACGACTACATCAAGATGTGCCGCGAGCACTACGAGAAGGTCGGCATCGGCGCCGACTACGTCAACTCCCTGTTCCGCTGATCGCCGCCCCGCCGCATCCCCCGAAATGAGAGCGTCATGACCGACCTCGCGGCCGCGCCGGACACCAGGGCCGCCGACCGGTACGAGAACCGCCTTCTCGTCATCCTCTTCCTGTCCTTCGGCTTCGTCTTCTTCGACCGGCAGGCGCTGTCGTTCCTGGCGCCCTACATGGACCAGGACTTCGGCCTGTCCAACGCCGAGCTGGGCACGCTGTCCGGCGTGCTCGCGCTCACCTGGGCGCTGGCCGGGATGTTCGCCGGCCGCCTGTCCGACGCGCTCGGCAGGCGCAAGCCCATCCTGGTCGTGGCCGTGGTGCTGTTCTCGCTGTTCTCGGCCTCGTCCGGGCTGATGGGCGGGTTCGCCGGGCTGCTGGCCGCCCGCGCGCTGATGGGCACGGCCGAGGGCGCCGTGCTGCCGATGGCGCAGTCGCTCATGGTCGAGGCCAGCCGGGAACGCCGCAGGGGCTTCAACATGGGCCTGTTGCAGGGCTCGTCGGCCGGGCTGCTCGGCGGCATCCTCGCGCCGCTGGTCGTGGTGTGGATCGCCGAGACCTACGACTGGCGGGTCGCCTTCTACGTCACGATCGTGCCGGGCCTGGTGATGGCGCTGCTGATCGCCAAGTTCGTCCGCGAGCGGTCGCCGCGGGCGGCGGCCGAGGCGCCCGCCAAGGAGCCGCGGGTGCCGCTGGGCGAGGTGCTGAAGCTGCGCAACATCGTCGTCTGCATGCTCATCGCCTGCTGCTACCTGACCTGGTTCGTCACCATCATCACCTTCACGCCGACGTACCTGACCCAGGTGAAGGGCTTCGGGCCGGGCACGATGAGCGGCGTCATGACGTGCCTGGGCGTGGCCTGGGTGCTCTGGGGCTTCGCCACCCCGGCCATCTCCGACCGGCTGGGACGCAAGCCCGCGCTGATCGGCTTCACCGCGCTCGCGGTGTTCTGCCCGCTGGCCGTGGTCTACGTCGAGAGCCCCGTGCTGCTCGGCGCGATCATGATCGTCACCTACACCGGGCTCGGCTGCTTCACGCTGTTCATGGCCACCATCCCGGCCGAGACCGTGCCGCGCGGCGCGCTGGCCACCGCGCTCGGCGTGATCATGGGCGTGGGCGAGCTGGCGGGCGGCTTCCTGGGCCCGATGGTCGCCGGTTGGGCGTCCGACCAGTGGGGGTTGCAGGCCGCGATGTTCATCGCCGCCGGCGGCGCGCTGGTCGTGGTGGGGCTCGCCTTCGCCCTGAAGGAGACGGCCCCCGCGGTGCTGCGCAGGGCGGCCGCGTGAGGGCCGCGGTCTGGCACGGGGCCAAGGACGTGCGGGTCGAGGACGTCCCCGTGCGCGAGCCCGGCCCCGGTGAGGCGGCGATCGCGGTGGCGTACTGCGGGATCTGCGGCAGCGACCTGCACGAGTACGCCGACGGCCCGCACGCGATCCCCGTGGGCGAGCCGCATCCGGAGTCCGGCGTGCGCGCGCCGATCGTCCTCGGCCACGAGTTCTGCGGCACGGTCACCGGCCTCGGCGCGGGCGTGACCGGCCTGGCCGTGGGCGACCGGGTCGCGGTGGAGCCGCACTACCGGTGCGGGAACTGCCCGCGCTGCCTGGCGGGGGAGTACAACATCTGCCGTCATTTCGGGTTCGCCGGGCTGATGGGGCACGGCGGGCTCGCCGAACGGGCGACGGTGCCCGCGTACATGCTGCACCGGCTGCCCGAGTCGGTGCCGCTGGAGCAGGCGGCGGTGTTCGAGCCCGCGGCCGTGGCCCTGCACGCGGTGCGGCGGGCCGGGATCCGCGCCGGCGACACCGTCGCGGTCCTCGGGCTCGGCCCGATCGGGCTGCTCGTGGCCCGCTTCGCGGCGCGGGCCGGCGCGGGCCGCGTGGTGGCCGCCGACCGCTCGCCCGCCCGCCTGGAGCTGGCCCGCCGTCTCGGCGTCGAGACGGCGACGGGCGACGGGCTGGCCGAGACGGTCGGCGGGGAGGGCGCGGACGTCGTCTTCGAGGCCGTCGGCTCGGAGGGCACGCTGCGCGCCTGCCTGGCCGCCACCAGACGCGGCGGCCGGGTGGTGTTCCTCGGGCTGACCGGCACGGTCTCCCTCGACGCCTTCGCCCTGGTCAACAACGAGCAGACGATCGTGACCAGCGTCGGCTACCGCGACGCCTATCCCGAGCTGATCCGCATGGTCGCCGAGGAGGGCGTGGACCTGGCCGCGATCGTCACCGCGACCATCCCGCTGGAGCACGTGGTCCGCGACGGGTTCGAGGCGCTGCTGCGCGGCGAGGACCAGGTCAAGGTGCTGGTACGACCCGCTCAGGACGAGGGGCGGCTCCGGTGACCGACGGACTCGCCCCAGGGCTGTTCGCCGGGCGGCACGCGTTCGTGACCGGCGGCACCTCCGGCATCGGCGCGGCGACCGCCGTGCTCCTCGCCGAGCTGGGCGCCGCCGTGACCGCGCTCGGCCTGCCGCCCGCCGACCCGGCCGAGCTGCCCGCGCACCCGCTGGTCCGGGTGGTGGAGCACGACGTGCTCGACCGGGGCGGCCTGGCCCGCCTGCTGTCGGCCGGCGACCCGCTCGACGCGCTGGTCAACTGCGCGGGCGTCAGCCACGACCGCGAGGAGTACGACCTGGCCCGCTGGCAGCGCGTCATCGAGGTCAACCTGACCGCCACCATGGTCGCCTGCCAGGCCGCCCGCCCGGCGCTGGCCGAGCACGGCGGCGCGATCGTGAACGTCTCCTCCATGTTCGCCTTCTCCGGCAGCAGGGACCGGCCCGCCTACAGCGCCAGCAAGGGCGGCGTCTCCCAGCTCACGAAGTCGCTGGCGGCCGAGTACGCCGCCGACGGCATCAGGGTCAACGCCGTCGCCCCCGGCTTCGTGGTCACCCCGCTGGCCCGGGGCGTGCTCGACGACCCGCCGGCCCTGGCCCAGGTGCTGGCCCGCATCCCCGGCGGGCGGCTGGGCAGGCCGCGCGAGGTCGCCTCGGTGGTGGCGTTCCTGTGCTCGCCGGCCGCGTCGTACGTCACCGGGGCGGTCGTCCCCGTGGACGGAGGCTATCTGGCTGTGTGACATCTCACCTAAGCTGTGTGTCCCCTGACCGGCACGAACGCGAGGAGGGTCGCCTTGTCCGCCGTCTCCGTGATCTCCCAGGCCACGACCGAGCACGTCGAACCCGCCGAGCGCATCCATTTCTGGGAGGACTACAACCGCAGGGCGCTGGTGGGCCTGTCGTGCACGTCGTACTCCGAGCACGGCCTGCTGGCCAGGCAGACCAACATCGAACTGGCCGGGCTGCGGCTGGCCGAGATCGCCGGGAACGCCCACGCGATCGAGCGCAGCCCGCAGACCGTCAGGTCCACGCCGAAGGACTCGGTGTTCGCGACCCTGCTGCTCAAGGGCGAGGCGGTGTTCCTGCACGAGAACGGCTGCCTGGCCGCCACGGCGGGCGAGCTGGTCGTCTACGACACGCGCCGGCCGTACCTGTTCGGGTTCTCCTCCTCGATGCGGCAGATCCTGGTGGACGTCCCGCGCGAGCTGTTCGCGCAGGCGTGCGTGGCGGGCGGGCTGCCGGGGCCGATGGTGTTCGGCAGGGCGACGGCGCGGGAGGGCGTGCTCGTGGCCGCGCTGCGCTCGATGATCGGCGGCCTGGCCGCCCTGCGCTCCGCGCCCGACCCGGCCGAGGCCGAGCGGGCCGTGCTCGACCTGCTCAGGCAGCTCGCCGAGGAGCGCACGGGCGGGCGTCCCGGGCCGGACGCCTACCGGTCGCAGCTCATCGTCGCCGAGGACTACATCGACCGGCACCTGCACGACCCCTGCCTGGGGGCGGCGCAGGTGGCCGGGGTCATGGGCATCTCCGTGCGGCACCTGGCGCGCATCTTCGAGTCCACCGGCCGCTCGCCCGCCCGGCACATCGTGGAGCGGCGGCTGGTCCGGGCGCACGCCGAGCTCACCGGGCCGCGCGCGCTGGAGACCACGATCGCGGACGTGGCCCACCGGTGGGGCTTCTCCAGCCAGGCCCACTTCGCCCGCCTCTTCCGCGCCCGGTACGGCCTGACCCCGAGCGAGGCCCGCGCCGAGGCCACCCGGTAGCCGGAAGGCCCGCCAGGGCGCCGGTCGGCAGCCGGGCGGCCCGTCAGGGGAGCCGGCCGGTGTGCGCGAGGTCGGCCTCCATGCGCGCGGCCGTCCGCCTGAGCTCGGGCAGCACGTCGCGCAGCAGGTGGTCGCGGCTGGCCCGGCCGGCGTGCGTGGCCACGTTGACCGCCGCCACCACGCCTCCGTCCGGCCCGCGCACGGGGACGGCGATCGACCGCACGCCCTCCTCCAGCTCCTGGTCCACCAGCGCGTAGCCGTCGGCGGCGGCCTGCCGCACGGCCGCGGCCAGCTCGTCCGGCGAGGTGATCGTGTGCCGGGACAGCGGCTTCGGCTCGATGGCGGCCACCCGCGCGGCGGGCTGCCCGGCCAGCAGCACCCGGCCCATGGACGTGGCGTACGCCGGGAAACGGGTGCCGACCGTGATGTCCACGCTCATGATGCTGACCGTGGGCACCCGGGCCACGTAGAGCACGTCGTCGCCGGACAGCACCGCGACCGACGCCGACTCGCGGACGCGCGCCACCAGGTCGGCCAGGTGCGGCTGGACCACCTCGCCGAACGTACGCCCCGACAGGTGGGCGTAGCCGAGTTCGAGCACCTTGGGCAGCAGCACGTGGCGGTCGCCCACGGCGGCGGCGTAGCCGAGGCCCTGCAGGCTCTGCACCGCGCGCCGGACGGTGGCCCGGGGCAGGCCGGTCACCCTGGCGGACTCGGCCAGCGTGCAGCCGCCGCGCGCCGACCCGAGCGAGACCAGCACGGCCAGGCCGCGGGCGAGCGACTGCAGATAGCCCATGCCCAGCTCCTCCTTGACGGCCCGCGAGCCGTCCAGCCCGGCGGGCGCGCGGCGCGGCTCCCGGGGGCGGGCGGCCTGGGCCGCCAGGACGGCCTCCATCTCCGCCACCGTCGCGCGCAGGCGGGGCAGGGCGTGCTCGCGCAGCCCCGCCACCGTGTGCCTGCTGGTGTGGCTGACCACGCTGACCGCGCAGACCGCCGTGCCGCCGGGGTCGCGGACGGGCAGCGCGACCGCGATCAGCCCCGGCTCGATGAGCTGGTCGTCCTCGGCCCACGGCGCGGCGGGGTCGAGCAGGGCCAGCCCGGCCGCGCACCGCCCGGCGGGCAGCAGGTCGCCCACCCGGAAGGCCACCGACATCGTCCGCCGCCGGGTGAACTGGCCGACGAAGCGCACGCCGTCGCCGTCGGGCACGGCCAGCGAGACCGACTCCTCCAGCTCGGCGGCCAGCCGCTCGGCCAGGGGCGACAGGCTCTCCTGGAGGCCGTCGCAGGCCAGGTAGGCCGCGCCCAGCTCCATCAGCGGCGGCGCGAGCAGCACGTCGCGGCCCTCGGCCCGCAGGTGGCCGAGGTGCACGAGCGTGGCCAGCACGCGGTCGACCGTGGACCTGGCCAGCCCGGTGGCGCGGACGAGGTCGGTCGCGCGCATGGGCCGCCCGGGGTCGGCGGCCAGCACGCGCAGCACGGCCAGGCCGCGCTCCAGGGTCCCGGCCGGTTCCATCGGCGACTCCTCGTCCAGGTGGGGGCTTTGACAGGAACGCCCCGGTTACAGATACTCGAACCCATAATAGTGAACTAAAGTTCGCAGAGCGAACACCTTCGGGCGGGCACTCGGCGGACATCCTCGGCTGAACGGAGCGTCGTGCGGAGAGACAAGGTGGTCGCGACGGCCGCGGAGGCGCTGGCCGGCGTGCGGGACGGCGCGTCGTTCGCGGTCGGCGGCTTCGGGCTCAGCGGCATCCCCAACGTGCTGATCCAGGCCCTCTACGACACCGGCGTGACCGGCATCGGCGTCGTGTCCAACAACTGCGGCGTCGACGGCGGCGGCCTCGGCATCCTGCTGGCCGCCGGGCGCATCGCCCGCGTGACCGCCTCCTACATCGGCGACAACAAGGAGTTCGCCCGGCAGTACCTCGGCGGTGACCTGGAGGTCGAGCTGACGCCGCAGGGCAGCCTGGCCGAGCGGCTGCGGGCCGGCGGCAGCGGCATCCCCGCCTTCTACACCCCGGCCGGGGTCGGCACCCCCGTCGCCGACGGCGGCCTGCCGCTGCGCCACCACCCCGACGGCGCCGTCGCCGTCGCCTCGCCGCCCAAGGAGGTGCGCGAGTTCGACGGCCGGGAGTACGTCCTGGAGCGCGGCATCCGCACCGACTTCGCGCTGGTCCGGGCGGCCAGGGGCGACCGGTCCGGCAACCTGGTCTTCCACCGCGCCGCCAGGAACTTCAACCCGCTGGCCGCCATGGCCGGGCGCGTCACCGTCGCCGAGGTCGAGGAGCTGGCCGAGCACATCGACCCCGACGAGGTCCACCTGCCCGGCGTGTTCGTGCAGCGCGTGCTCCCGCTCACCCCGCAGCAGGCCGCCGACAAGGGCATCGAGAAAAGGACAGTCACCGAATGAGCTGGACCCGTGACCAGATGGTCGCGCGGGCGGCGGCCGAGCTGCGCGACGGCGACTACGTCAACCTCGGCATCGGCCTGCCCACCCGCATCCCGTCGTTCCTGCCGCCGGGCGTCGACGTGGTCCTCCACTCCGAGAACGGCATCCTCGGCGTCGGCCCCTACCCCGCGCCCGCCGACGTCGACCCCGACCTGATCAACGCCGGCAAGGAGACGGTCACCGTGCTCCCCGGCGCGTCGTTCTTCGACTCCTCGCTGTCGTTCGGCATGATCCGAGGGGGTCACATCGACGTGGCCGTGCTCGGCGCGATGCAGGTCTCGGCCCGCGGCGACCTGGCCAACTGGATGGTCCCCGGCAAGCTGGTCAAGGGCATGGGCGGGGCCATGGACCTGGTGCACGGCGCGCGCAAGGTCATCGTGATCATGGAGCACAACGCCAAGGACGGCTCACCCAAGATCGTCGAGGAGTGCTCGCTGCCGCTGACGGGCCGGCGATGCGTGCACCGGATCATCACCGACCTCGGCGTCCTCGACGTCACCGAGCAGGGGCTGGCCCTGGTCGAGAGCGCGCCGGGCGTGGGCCTGGACGAGCTGCGCAACCGTACCGACGCGGAGGTCACCGCATGAAGGACGTCTACATCGTCGACGCCGTCCGCACGCCGTTCGGCCGCCACGGCGGCGCGCTGGCCAAGGTGCGCCCCGACGACCTGGCCGCGCACGTCGTCGCGGCGCTGGTCGAGCGGACCGGCCAGGAGAGCGCCGACGAGGTGGTCCTGGGCAACGCCAACGGCGCGGGCGAGGAGAACCGCAACGTCGCCCGGATGGCCGCCCTGCTGGCCGGGCTGCCGGTCACCACGCCCGGCGCCACCGTCAACCGGCTGTGCGGCTCCGGCATGGAGGCGATCATCCAGGCGTACCGGGCGATCGCGGTCGGCGACGCGTCGGCGGTGATCGCGGGCGGCGTGGAGTCGATGACCCGCGCGCCCTGGGTGCTGCCCAAGCCCGACCGCGCCTTCCCGGCGGGCGGCGGGGAGCTGGTCTCCACGACGCTCGGCTGGCGGCTGGTCAACCCGAGGATGCCCGCCGAGCACACGGTCGCGCTCGGCGAGGGCGCCGAGCTGATCGCCGACAAGCACGGCATCACCCGCGAGGAGCAGGACGCGTACGCGCTGGGCAGCCACCGGAAGGCGGCCAAGGCGGCCCTCGACCGCGAGATCGTCCCGATCGCCGGCCTGACCAGGGACGAGGGCATCCGCGACGACACCTCGGCCGAGGCGCTGGCCCGGCTCAAGCCGGTGTTCAGAAGGGACGGCGGCACGGTCACGGCCGGCAACTCCTCCCCGCTGAACGACGGCGCGGCGGCGCTGCTGCTGACCGACGAGGAGGGGCTGCGCGGCCGCGAGCCGCTGGCCCGCCTCACCGCGAGCGCCGTCAGCGCGCTGGAGCCGCGCTACTTCGGGCTCGGCCCGGTCGAGGCCGTGCGCAAGGCGCTGGCCAAGGCGGGCAAGGGCTTCGGCGACCTGTCGACCGTCGAGCTGAACGAGGCGTTCGCCGCGCAGGTGCTGGGCTGCCTGGCCGAGCTGCCCGAGCTCGACCCCGCCCTGGTCAACCCCGACGGCGGCGCGATCGCGATCGGCCACCCGCTCGGCGCCTCCGGGGCCCGCGTCACCGGCGCCGTGGCCCACCGGCTGGCCGCGGCCGGCTCGGGCGTCGGGCTCGCCTCCCTCTGCATCGGCGTCGGCCAGGGGCTGGCCGTCGTACTCGAAAGGTAGCGTCCATGTCCGAACCCCTCACGCAGGCCGACATCGACCGCGAGATCGCCGCGCTGAGCGAGTCCCGCGGCGAGCGGCCCGCCGACCACCCCGCGCGCGACTACGCCCCCTACCGCAGCACCCTGCTGCGCCACCCCAAGCAGCCGCTGGTCGCGCTGAAGGACCCGGAGGCGAGCGAGCTGTCCGGCCCGGTGTTCGGCGTCACGGACGTGACCGCCCTCGACTCCGACCTGACCCGGCAGCACCTCGGCGAGCCGCTGGGCGAGCGGATCACCGTGACCGGCCGGGTGCTCGACCGCCAGGGCCGGCCCGTACGCGGCCAGCTCGTGGAGATCTGGCAGGCCAACTCCGCCGGGCGTTACCTGCACCAGCGCGACGACCACCCCGCGCCGCTCGACCCCAACTTCTCCGGCGTCGGCCGCTGCCTGACCGACGACGACGGCCGCTACCACTTCACCACGATCAAGCCCGGCCCCTACCCCTGGCGCAATCACCTCAACGCCTGGCGGCCCGCGCACATCCACTTCTCGCTGTTCGGCACGGCCTTCGCCCAGCGGCTGGTGACCCAGATGTACTTCCCCGGCGACCCGCTCTTCCCCTACGACCCGATCCTGCAGTCGGTCACCGACGACGGCGCCCGGCAGCGGCTGGTCTCCACCTACGCGCACGACCTGTCCAAGCCCGAGTGGTCGCTCGGCTACCGGTGGGACATCGTGCTCGACGGGCCCGCCGCGACCTGGATGGAGGAAGGCCGATGAACCCCACCCCCTCGCAGACGGTCGGCCCGTTCTACGGCTACGCGCTGCCCTTCCCCGGCGGCGGCGACCTGGCCACCGGCGGCATCACCGTGCACGGCCGCGTCTACGACGGCGCCGGCGCCCCGATCCCCGACGCGCTGCTGGAGTTCTGGCAGGCCGACCCCACGGGCGACCTGTCGGGCGCGCCCGGCTCGCTGCGCCGCGACCCGGTCAACGGCGCGGTCATCGGCCGGCACGGCGTCGACTTCAGCGGGTTCGGCCGCGTCCCCACCGACGCCGACGGCCACTGGACCCTGCGCACGGTCGAGCCGGGCAACGGGTACATCAGCGTGTGCGTGTTCGCCCGCGGCCTGCTCCACCACCTGTTCACCCGCATCTACCTGCGGCCCGACGCCTTCCTCGACTCGCTGCCGCCCGACCGGGCGCGCACGCTGGTCGCGGTCGAGGAGCGGGAGGGCGTCCACCGCTTCGACATCCATCTTCAGGGCGAGAAGGAGACGGTCTTCCTTGACTTCGGCTGACCCCGGCACCGGGAACCCGGGCGCGTCCTCCGCGGGCGCCCTGGGCGACTTCGGGCTGCTCGCGCCCATGCGCGGCGGGGCCGAGGCGACCGGCGACGTGGCGGTCCTGCAGGCCATGCTCGACGCGGAGGCCGCGCTCACCCGGGTGCTGGCCGCGCTCGGGCGCGCGCCGCGGGAGGCGGCCGACGCCGTGACCGCCGCGGCCCGCGCCGAGCTGTTCGACCCGGCCGGGCTCGCCACGCGGGCGCGTTCGGGCGGCAATCCGGTCATCCCGCTGGTGGAGGACCTGCGCGCGGCCGCCGGGCCGTACGCGGAGCACGTGCACGCGGGCGCGACCAGCCAGGACATCCTCGACACCGCGCTCATGCTGGTCGCCCACCGGGCACTCGGGCCGGTCCTGGACGACCTCGACCGGGTGGCCGCCGGACTCGCCACGCTGGCGTGGGACCATCGCGACACCGTCATGGCCGCCCGCACGCTCACCCAGCAGGCCGTGCCCACCACGTTCGGGCTCAAGGCGGCGGGCTGGCGGAAGCTGGCCCTCGACGCCCGCGACCGCCTCCGAGTCGTCCGCGAAGCGCTTCCCGCCCAGCTCGGCGGCCCCGCCGGCACCCTCGACCGGTTCGCCGCCCCTGACTTGGACGAGGGAGGCGCGGGGGCGCTGGAGGTGGCCGGCCGGTTCGCCGCCGAGCTGGGACTGGCCGCGCCCACGCTGCCCTGGCACGTGCTGCGCACCCCGGTCGCCGACCTGGCGGGGGCGCTGGCGTTCACCGCGGGCGCGCTGGGCAAGCCGGCCGCCGACGTGCTGGTGATGTCGCGGACCGAGATCGGCGAGGTGTCCGAGGGCGTCGGCGGCGGCTCGTCGTCGATGCCGCACAAGCACAACCCCGTGCGGGCCACGATGATCGCCGCGGCGGCCCGCCAGGTGCCCGCCCTGGCCGCCGTCCTGTACGCCTCGCTCGCCGCCGAGGACGAGCGCCCGCCCGGCGCCTGGCACGCCGAATGGCAGCCGCTGCGCGAGGCGCTGCGCCTGGTCGCCGGCGCCGCCCGCGACGCCGCGGAACTGGTCGCCGGCCTGCGGGTCGATCCCGGGCGCATGCGCGCCGCCCTGACCGTCGCCGGACCGCCCGGCGCCGCCGCCGCCCTGGTCAAGCGGGCGCTGGAGGAGAAGTGACGTTGTTGCAGCACCGGGTGGACGGCCCGGAACACGCGGAGCCGATCGTCCTCGGCCCGTCGGTCGGCACCTCGACCCGGGTGTGGGAGCCGCAGGTCGCCGCGCTGGCCCGCAGGTTCCGCGTGGTCCGCTTCGACCTGCCCGGACACGGCGGCTCCCCGTCGTCCGGCGTGTCCACGATCGACGGCCTGGCCGGGCTCGTCCTGGACCTGGCCGACGACCTGGGCCTGGACGCCTTCCACTACGCCGGCATCTCCATCGGCGGCGCGATCGGCGCCACCCTGGCCCTGCGCCACCCCGGACGCCTGCTGTCCCTGGCGATGATCTGCTCCTCGGCCCGCTTCGGCGAGCCGGACGGCTGGCGCGAGCGGGCCGCGCTGGTCCGTGAGCGGGGCACCGCGCCGCTGCTGGAGCCCACGGCCAAGCGCTGGTTCGCCGGGCCGGGCGACCCGGCGCTGCTCGACGACCTCGCCGCCGCCGACCCCGCCGGCTACGCCGCCTGCTGCGACGCCCTGGCCGGCTACGACCTGCGCGCCGAGCTGCCCGGCATCGCCGTCCCGACGCTGGTCCTGGGCGGCCGCGACGACCCGGCCACGCCGCCCGCGCACGCCAGGGAGCTGGCCGACGGCATCCCCGGCGCGACGCTCGTGGAGGTGCCGGGAGCGGCCCACCTGGCCGGCGTCGACCAGCCCGAACGGGTCACCGCCGCGCTGCTCGCCCACCTGCCCGCCGCCCCCGGCATGCGGGTGCGCCGAGAAGTGCTCGGGGACGCCCACGTCGACCGGGCCGTCGCCCGCACCACCGCCTTCACCAGGGACTTCCAGGACCTCATCACCCGCTACGCCTGGGGGGAGATCTGGACCAGGCCCGGCCTCGACCGGCGCACCAGGAGCTGCGTCACCCTCACCGCGCTGGTCGCGCACGGGCACCTCGACGAGCTGGCCATGCACGTCCGCGCCGCCGTGCGCAACGGGCTGACGGCCGACGAGATCGGCGAGGTGCTGCTGCAGAGCGCGATCTACTGCGGGGTGCCGGCCGCCAACGCGGCGTTCGCCGTCGCCCAGCGCGTCCTTACCGAGATATCAGGGGAGCCCGCATGACCATCACCCGTGAGCTGCTGATCGGCGGCAAGAACGTCCCCGCCCTGAGCGGCCGTACGACGCCCGACCTGGCCCCCTACACCGGCGAGGTGTACGCGACGGTGGCCGCCGCGGGCGTCGAGGACGTCACCTCAGCCGTGGACGCGGCGCAGGCCGCCTTCGACGGCTGGGCCGCCACCAGCCCGTTCGCCCGCCGGGCGATCTTCCTCAAGGCCGCCGACCTGCTCCAGGAGCGCGGCGAGCAGGCTGTGGCGCTGATGGCCGCCGAGGTCGGCGGCACCCGTCCGTGGGCGCTGTTCAACGTCGGGCTGGCCGCGAACATGCTGCGCGAGGCCGCTGCCGCGATCACCGCGCCGCGCGGCGAGGTGCTCGCCGCGCAGGAGGAGGGCGTGCTCGGCCTGGCCGTGCGCGAGCCGCTCGGCGTGGTCGCCGCCTTCTCGCCGTGGAACGCGCCGATCATCCTCGGCGTGCGCTCGGTGGCCGCCGCCCTGGCCGCGGGCAACACCGTCGTCATGAAGCCCAGCGAGGACGCCCCCATCGCGTGCGGCCTGTTCGTCGCCGACCTGCTGCACGAGGCCGGGCTGCCCGCGGGCGTGCTCAACGTGGTCACCAACGACCCGGCCGACGCCGCCGTGGTCGCCGAGGCGCTCATCGCCGACCCCCGCGTCCGCGCGGTCAACTTCACCGGCTCCACCGAGGTCGGCCGGATCATCGGCACCCACGCCGCCCGCCATCTCAAGCCCGCCCTGCTGGAACTGGGCGGCAAGAACGCCATCATCGTCCTGGAGGACGCCGATCTCGACCACGCGGTCGACGCCGCCGCGTTCGGCGTCTACATGAACGCGGGCCAGATCTGCATGTCGGGCGACCGCGTGCTGGTGCACGAGTCGCTGGCCGAGGAGTTCGGCCGCCGGTTCGCCGACAAGGTGCGCGCGCTGCCCGCCGGCGACCCGTCCCGGCCGGAGACCGTGATCGGGCCGCTGGTCAGCGCGGACGCCGCCCGCCGGGTGGCCGGGCTGGTCGCCGACGCGGTCGCCGAGGGCGCGACGGTGCTGGCCGGCGGCGGCGAGCCCGACGGCGCGGTGCACCCGGCCACGGTGCTGGCCGATGTGCCGAAGCACGCCCGTCTGTACTACGGCGAGGCGTTCGGCCCGGTGTGCGTGCTCGGCACCTTCGCCACCGACGACGAGGCCGTGGCCCTGGCCAACGACACCGAGCACGGCCTGACCGCCGGGATCATCACCGAGAACGGCACCCACGGCCTGCGCGTGGCCCGCCGCCTGCGGACCGGCATCGTGCACGTCAACGACCAGTCCGTGGGCGACGAGCCGCAGGCGCCGTTCGGCGGGGCCGGCTCCTCCGGCTACGGCCGGTTCGGCGGCCGGTGGGGCCTGGAGGCGTTCAGCAACACCCGCTGGATCACCCTGGCGACCGAACAGGCCCACTACCCGTTCTGACCACCCGGCCGATTCCCGCGAGCTGACCGCCCGGCCCACCCCTGGAAGGGGCGGGCCGGGTGGCCCGCCGGCGGGTCAGTGGGCGTACGCCTGGAACTCCGCCGCCCGCACCTGCTCGCGCGCCGGGCTCGCCGTGGCGCAGTCGGTCGCGGAGCCGGGGTCGGCGTCCTGCTCGCCCGCGTAGCGCGGGTTGCCGGTGCACTGGCTGCTGACCACCCGCAGCATCAGGTGGGTGGCGCTGGTCGGCGGCACCCGGAAGGAGCGCACCAGCAGGTCCGCGCCGCGCGGCCGGGGCAGCGTGGCGTCGAACGCGTCCGCCGGGCTGGTGTAGACCTTCCTGAAGCTCGCCGGGTCGGCGCAGTTCGCGGCGCAGGCCAGCACCTCGAACGCGCGCAGCGCCGAGAACCTGTTCTGCCCGCCCGGATCGGCGGCGTCGCCGACGTCGGGCCGGAGCATCGCGCTCACCTGGACCCTGCGCACCGTGACCGGACTGTCGCCCGCCAGGTCCACGACGACCGACCGGCCGGCCGGCGCGCCGGTGCGCGAGGCCCAGTTCGTGGCCTCGGTGTCGTCGATCAGCCGGGCCTGGTTGACGCCGTCGCCGGCGGCCGTCGCGCCCGCCGCGGCCGAGGCGAGGTTGCGCGGCAGCGGCAGCGGGAGCGGCAACCTGGCCCCGGCCACCACCGGGAACGTCAGCCGCGCGTGCCCGAACCCGGCGCCCGCCACCACGAACCGGTACGTGCCCGGCGTCATCTCGACGGTGTCGCCCAGCGGCGTGGCCGGATCGGTGTCGGCGACCGGCACCGCGCGGCCCTCGTAGTCGCCCACGTAGAGCCGCAGGGCCGCGTCCCTGGCCTCGCCGAGCGGCTTGAGCTGGAGCGAGCCGTTGCGGCCCGCCGGGTCGACGAAGCTCGGCGTCGGGTCGGGGTCGTTCGGGCCGTTGCTGGCCGCGCCCTTGCCCAGGCCGTGCTCGGCGAACGCCCGCCACAGGATGTCCTGGTTCGCGCCGTCGAAGCGGATGGCGTCGGCGGCCAGGATCGCGTCCCGGTGGTCGACGTAGCTGACCGCGCCGGAGGCCATCAGCAGCAGGGCGTCGTACGAGAGCTGCGCCCACCGCCGGTTGCCCGGGCACCGGTCCACCGCCACCTTCCCGTCGGCGCAGTCGCGCTGCCGGGCCGGCGTGCCCTTGCCGTACCGCTTGACGAACGCCTCGCGGACGTCGAACTGGGTGGCGGTCCAGATCTCGCCGTCGGCGTGCACCTGCGTGCCGACCAGGTCGTAGGCGAGGTCGCTGTAGTTCAGGGGCGACCTGGACATGTCGTAGTTGCGGATGCCGCGCGTCCGGTCGCCCGTGACGTACGGGCCGATCACGTACGGGGTCGCTCCGGAGGAGCGGAAGCCGTACTCGTCCAGGTACTCCATGGCGAACAGGTCGGAGGTGCTCTCGTTCATGGCGCCCGCCTGCGCGCCGCTCCAGCCGGCGTTCGGGCCGGCGATCATGCGGCCGGAGATGGCGTGGCTGTACTCGTGGCCGATGACCGACATGTCGTAGTCGCCGTCCACGCAGGGGGAGTAGAACGAGCCGGCGATCGGCTGCCACAGGTACATGTTGGTGATCGGGGCGACGCCGTCGGGGCCGGTGATCTGGTTGGCGTTGTCGCGTACCGACGCCACGCGCGCCCCGGCCTGGGCGTTGCCCAGCTCGGGGTCGTTGCCGAGCCCGCCGCGGTCGCCGTTGTCCACCTGCATGTTCCAGGCGGACTCGGTGAAGCCGAGCCGGTAGGACCAGTCGTGCATGCGGTTGTGCATGGCGTTGAGGTTGGCGATGGCGGCCTCCAGGTCCGCCTCGCCCGGCTGGTCGAACGTCGCCGGGTCGCACTTGGCCCGGTGCCAGGTGTTGCGCCACGGATAGACGTAGTCGCGGTCGGGGGAGGGGGCGTTCGCGCGGGTGCCGACGGTGAACGGGTCGCCGTTCGCGCGGTTCTCGTACGTCCGGGCGGCGTTGCCCGCGCTGGTGTGGGTCGGCGCGCCGGTGGCGTGGTCCACGTCCCAGGCGCGGCCGGTCGCCGGGTCGCCGCCGATGGCGAGGTCGCAGCCGGGCCCGGCCGCCTGGCACCAGGTCCGCCGGGTGTCGGTGGCGGAGTAGTCGCCGGGCGGGTTGGCCGGGAAGGCCGCCCAGCGCGGGTTC
Organism: Nonomuraea sp. NPDC004702; assembly: GCF_053601695.1. Classification (NCBI taxonomy): domain Bacteria; kingdom Bacillati; phylum Actinomycetota; class Actinomycetes; order Streptosporangiales; family Streptosporangiaceae; genus Nonomuraea; species Nonomuraea sp. NPDC004702. Next base: position 108,632 of record NZ_JBSGCE010000004.1, on the reverse strand, counting down.
TCCGGGTCGAAGTGGTCGACCAGGTTCTCGCGGGTGAGGATGCCGCCGGTGACCGCGTCCACGTGGGTGGTGTACGCCGCCGCCTCGCCCTTCCCGCCGCCGATCAGCACCACCTGGTACGCGCTGTGCACGCCGTCGGGCGCGGGCACGGCCACCTTCGTGACCTGCTTGGTCGTCGCCGTGGCCAGGTCCACGCCGCCGTCGCGGGCCGCGATCTCCAGGGCCCGCGCCTCGCTGATCACGGCGGCCGGGGGCGCGGCCTGCCCGCGGGCGAGCGAGGAGGTCACGTGGCGCACCTTCCCCCGCACGACGCCGACCGCGACGAGCCCGTCCACCCCGGCCGGCAGCCCGCCGAACCGCTGGCGCAGGAGCACGGCGTGACCGGCGCCGAGGGGGTTGACCGCGACCTTCTCCAGCCCGGCGACCTCCTCCGCCGACAGCCCGAACAGCGGCTCGTTGGCGGCCAGGTAGGCGCGGGCGGCCCGTTCGGGATCCTCGCCCAGGCCCTCGGCGAGCGGCGCGGCGCCGGTGACGACGGCGGGGGTGCCGAGGGCGTTCCAGCGGATCTCCGCGCCGGCGGCCCGTGCGCCGAGCCCGGCGGGCGGCGGGACGCGGCCCTGCCGGTTGTCCAGGTCCGGCCTGCCGTGCTGCTCGGCCTGGAAGTCGTGGACGATCGGGGCCTGCCCGCCGGGTTCGCCCCGCGCGGCGCCGGTCAGGGGCAGGGCAGAGGCGGTGACCGCGAGGGCGATCACGGCGCTGCGTAACCAGGGTCTGGTGGACACGATTCCTCCTGGGAACGGAAGACGCGCGGTTGACGCCCGTCCCGCCAGAGGTAACACCGCCCCGGGGTCCTGACAAGATCGGACAAAGCCTCCAGGACTGTCCAGTTCTTGACACCGTCGCTTATTCAACCTATAGGTTGATAAACCAATGGGTTGAACAAGGAGGAAGAGATGCTTCTCCGAGAAAAGGTCGCGGTGGTCTACGGCGGCGGCGGCTCGATCGGCGGCGCGGTGGCCCGCGCCTTCGCCCGCGAGGGCGCCCGCGTCTTCCTGGCCGGCCGCACCCGGGCTTCGCTCGACAAGGTCGCCGACGACATCCGCGCGGCCGGCGGCACGGCGGAGACCGCCCTCGTCGACGCGCTGGACGAGCAGGCCGTCGACGCGTTCACCGGCTCGGTGGCCGCCCGCGAGGGCCGCATCGACGTCTCGTTCAACGCCGTCTCCGTCCAGGACGTGCAGCGCCCGCTGGCCGAGATCTCCGTCGAGGACTTCCTGCGGCCGATCCAGGTCGCCGCGCGCACCCAGTTCCTCACCATCAGGGCCGCCGTGCGGCACATGGCCGGTTCGGGGGTCGTCCTGCTGTTCGGCGGCGGCGGGCCGCAGACGCAGCCGGGGCTGGGCGGGTTCAAGGTGTCGCTGGACACCATGGAGGGCATCCGCCGCCAGTGGGCGTGCGAGGCCGGGGCGCAGGGCGTGCGCGTGGTCACCCTGATCACCGGCGGCGTGCCGGAGAGCATCCCCGACTCGTTCCCGGGCAAGGCCGCGCTGGAGGCGGAGCTGCGCGAGCCCACCCTGCTCGGCCGGCTCGCCACCCTGGCCGACGTGGGCGACGTGGCGGCGTTCGTCGCCTCCGACCGGGCCCGGACCATGACGTCGGCGACCGTGAACGTCTCCTGCGGCGCGATCGTGGACCATTAGGGTCGGGACCGCCCAGGAAGGAACGTACGCACCGATGCCCGACGACCAGCTCAGCCTCACCTTCGCCGCCCTGGCCGACCCCACCCGGCGGGCCATCCTCGCCCGGCTGGCCGACGGCGAGGCGACGGTCAACGAGCTGGCCGAGCCCTTCGAGATGAGCCTGCAGGCCGTGTCCAAGCACCTGAAGGTGCTGGAGCGGGCCGGGCTGATCAGCCGCGGACGCGACGCGCAGTGGCGGCCCTGCCGCCTGGAGACGGAGCCCCTGGAGGGCGCCTCCGCGTGGATCGACCGCTACCGCGAACGCTGGACCGGCAGCTTCGACCGGCTCGACCAGGAGATCGGCAAGCTCCGGCACAGCGAGGAAGGACGTGACCATGGCTGAGACCGAATTCGTCATCGAACCCGGCCGCCAGGACATCATCATGATCCGCGCCTTCGACGCCCCCAGGGACGTCGTCTTCCGGGTCGTGACCGACCCGGCGCTGATCCCGCGCTGGTGGGGCCCCCACTGGCTGGACACCCGGGTGGACGCCATGGAGGTCGCGCCGGGCGGCCGGTGGCGCTTCGTCAACACCGACGCCGGCGGCCGGGAGTACGCCTTCGGCGGCGTCTACCACGCGGTCGTGCCGCCGGAGCGGTACGTGCGCACGTGGGAGTTCGAGGGCACGCCGGGCGAGGTGGCCCTGGAGACCGTCCGGCTGGAGGAGGCCGGCGGCCGTACCCGGTACGTGGCCCGGTCGGTGCACCCGTCCGTCGAGGCGCGCGACGCCATCGTCCGCGCCGACGGCCCCAAGGGCGGCGCCCAGTCCATGGACCGGCTGGCCGAGCTGCTGGGAGCGCGCTGACGCCTTACTGCGGGCAGGCCAGCCGGCAGCCGCCGAAGCGGGCCTCGTCCGGCTCCGGGAAGCGGGACTTCGGCGCCCCGCGCAGCGCCTCGGCCATCGAGGCCCGCCAGATCGGGCCGGGGACGGTGGCGCCGTCCACGGTGTCGTAGCGGCGGCCGCCGACGGTCAGGCCGGTGAGCGTGGGCCGATCGCGCCCGGCGGTGGGCGGGCGCCGCTGGGACCCGTCGGGGAACGTGCGGGGCTCGGACTCGTCGGGAAAGCCGAGGCTGACGGCGGCGGCCAGATCGGGGGTGTAACCGGCGTACCAGGCCGACCCGAGGTCGGGGATCCTGCTCGCCAGGGCCGCCGCGTCCCGGCCGAGGCCGCCGGTCCGCAGCAGGCCGGTCACCGCGTCGGCGACGGCCGCGTCCAGAACCTGCTCGCACCGGGGGCCGAGGGCGTGCAGCACCTTGCCGGAGCCGTCGCGGACCTCCTTGACCGCCCTCGGCGCGCAGCGCAGGCCGTGGGCGGCCAGCGTGGCGTAGGTGGCGGCGACGGTGACGGTGTCCGCCTCGTTGATGCCGAGCGTGAAGGTCTCGTACTCCCGCAGCGGTGTCCCGTCGCGGTGGGCGAGGCCGAGCCGCTGCGCCGTGCGCACGGTCCGGCAGAGGCCGACCCGCTCCTCCAACCGCAGGAAGAAGGGGTTCGGCACGGCGCGGGCGGCCGAACGCAGGGTCGTGAACGCGCCGCCGTCCTCGCCGCCGGGGCCGACGACCGTGTGGGCGGGGTCGCCGACGTTCTCGCCCTTGCAGTTGGTGAAGGAGTTGTAGCCGGTGGCCTGGAAGGAGCGGGCGCGGGGGAAGCCGTCGTCGTAACGGAAGCCGCCGGACAGCGCCGCCGCGAGCGTGTACGCCATCGCCGTGGAGCCCTGCGACAGGGCGTGCGCGCCGTCGCCGCGGCTGGCGGCCAGCGCCCTGATCTCGCCGCTGCCGGGCGCCACCATGGCCTCGACGGCGACGGGCGCGTCACCCGGGCGGACCCGCGCCTCGACGGCCCGTTGCGCCGCCTGCTGCGCCCGCGGATCGAGCGCGGTGGCCACGACCAGGCCGCCCCGGGTGAGCAGCCGCGGATCGATCGCGGTCAGTTCGTCGTGCACCCGGCGGCAGAAGGCGGGGTGGCGGCTGGCCGCGCAGTCGGCGGCGAGGTTCTCGACGACCTGGCCGCCGCCGTCGGTGATCACGCTGTCCCGCACCACCAGCGGGGCGACGGCCAATCGCTGCCTGGCCGGCGCCGGATCGGCCGTCGCGGACAGCACCGCGACGGCGCCCCAGACGGCCGCCGCCACCCCGGCGACGACGCCGAGGGCGAGGAGAAGTCGCTTCATCGGCGTCCTTCCGGAAGGGGGGTGCGGCCGGCCCGTCCATCATGGCCGACCGCACCGCCCCCGTGCACCGGAGCTAGACGATCACACCCGCTGCCACAGGGCGGGCACGTTCGGCGGCTCCCAGCCGGGCAGCGCCGTGTGCGGCTGGAGGCAGCGGTAGGTGACGTTGTTGTAGACCACCTGGTCACCCGACTTGTACGCGGTGCCCGCCGTCCAGTTGCCGGTCGGGCCCTGGGTCGGGGTCACCGTGGGGGTCACCGTGGGGGTCGGGGTGGGCGTGGGGGTCGGCGTCGGGGTGGCGGTGGGGGTCGGCGTCGGGCCGCCGGGGCCCACCTGGAGGTCGACGCAGTTGTAGAAGGCGTTCTCCGTGTCGGCGATGTTCCAGATGGCCAGCAGCTTGATGCGCCCGGTCCGGCCGCCCAGGCTGACCGTGTGCGTCACCGTCGCGCCCGGTTCCCTGCCGTGGTCGTTGAACGAGGCGATCCGGGTGCTGCCGACGTAGTAGTCCCACGTGCTGGTCGCGTGCCGGGCCTCGATGAGCCACTTGAAGTTGACCGTGTCGCCGACGGACGCGGCGGGCCAGGCCTTGCTGTCGTCGTCCAGCGGGGCCCACCGGGCGTCGCCGCCGCTGCAGTTGCGCAGGCCCTTCGGGCCCTCGACGCTCTGCGGCTCCCAGATGATCTGGCCGCAGTTCTTGACCTTGCCGGCCGCGCAGTTGGCCTGGCGGCTGGGCGGGTCGGAGATGTAACCGTGCGCCGAGGCCGGCGGGGAGAGCGCGACGACGGTGGCGACGGAGACCGCCGCCATGGCTAAGAAGGTCCATACTCTGCGCATGTCACCGTTCCTTCATGCTGGGGGATAGTCCCAAATATAAAGGAAAGTTTCCTAACGGTAAATGGCACAGTCAGCGCTTTTCCGCCCCGCAGTCAGGCTCTCGTCGCCTTCCGCCGGTAGCGAGGGCTCTGCGCCTGGTGGCGGGCGGCGCGCAGATGGGAGCGGCCAACAGGTGGTGACATGTCGTGACTTCGCCTAGGCTGAGGGTGCCGAGGGGAGTACTTCGCAAGCGCCGGCCCGGTCAGTACGGACGTCCCAGACGTCCCCGGGCGGCCGCCCGCGCGATCGGCGCACGGGCGAAGGAGACCTCGAACGATGACGCGCGTTCGAGGAGGACCCATGCCCCCGGGCACATTGCAGGCTGCCCCCGCCCTGAGCACCATCGCCACGCCCACCCTCTGGCTGGTCGCGATCGCCGGGCTCGTGCTGCTGCTGGCGCTGGATCTTCTCTTGACCAGGCGCCCGCACGAGGTCCGCATGCGCGAGGCGGCCGGCTGGTCGGTGTTCTACCTGGTGCTGCCGGTGATCTTCGGCTTCTACCTGTGGGCGGACCACGGCGGCGGCGTCGCCGTGGAGTTCTTCACCGGGTTCGTGGTGGAGAAGTCGTTGTCGGTGGACAACCTGTTCGTGTTCATGCTGCTGCTGGCCGCCTTCGCCGTCCCGCCGGCGCTGGCCCGGCAGGTCCTGCTGTACGGGATCGTCGGGGCGCTCGTCCTGCGCGGCATCTTCATCTGGCTCGGCGCCGCCGCCCTGCAGAGCGGCACGTGGGCGTTCCTGCTGTTCGGCGCGATCCTCATCGTCACCGCCGGGAAGATCCTCAAGGACGTGCTCGGCGGCCACGAGCAGCAGGTGGACATCTCGTCCATGCGCAGCGTCCGGCTGGTGCGCCGGTTTGTGCCGGTCACCGACGACTACCGCGGCTCCCGGCTGGCCGTGCGCGAGGGCGGGCGGCTGGCCCTGACGCCGCTGGCCCTGGCCGCCGTCGCCGTCCTGGGCACGGACATCGTCTTCGCCGTGGACTCCGTGCCGGCCGTGTACGGCGTGACCGAGGACCCGTTCCTGGTCTTCGCCACCAACGCCTTCGCGCTGATGGGTCTGCGGGCGCTGTACTTCGTGCTGCAGGGCGTCCTGGCCAAGCTGCGCCACCTCAACCACGGGCTGAGCGTCATCCTGGCCTTCATCGGGGTCAAGCTCATGCTGCACTGGGCGCACGGCGTGTGGGACTGGATGCCGCAGATCCCGACGCTCGCCTCGCTCGGCGTGATCGTCGCCGTCCTGACCACGGTCACCCTGACCAGCCTGTACGCCAACCGCCGCGACCGCGAGAAGGAGGCCGCGAGCTAGTTCACCGCTCCGACGCCTGGGTGCCCCCGACGCGAGAGCCGGCCGTCATGTCGGCATGACGACATGGTCGCGAGACGCTTTCAGGGAAGGACCCCGCGCCCATGACGATCTCTCTTGACACGAGCCGGTACACGGTCGGCATGGCCACGAGCCCCGCCGACCTCCAGGCGGCCCAGCGGCTGCGGTACGAGGTCTTCGCCGAGGAGATGGGGGCGCGGCTCGACAGCCCGGTCTCCGGCCTCGACGTGGACCGGTTCGACGCCTACTGCGACCACCTCCTGGTGCGGGAGGGGCGGCGGGTGGTGGGGACGTACCGGCTGCTGCCGCCGGGGCGGTCCGACCGGCTCTACTCCGACGGCGAGTTCGACCTGCGCGCCCTCGCCCCCATCCGCAACAACCTGGTCGAAGCGGGACGTACCACCGTGCACCCGGACCACCGGGACGGCGCGGTGGTCGCGCTGATGTGGGCCGGGATCGCCCGGTACATGGTGAGCGGCGGCCACCAGTGGCTGGCGGGCTGCTGCTCGGTGCCGCTCGACGACGGCGGCGCGCTGGCGGCCGGGGTGGCCGGACGGGTGCCGCTCGGCCCCGAGGAGCACCGGGTCACGCCGCACGTGCCCTGGGCGGCCGACGGCGCGCCGCGCTCCGACCGGTTCGTGCCGCCCGCGCTGCTCCGCGGCTACCTGCGGCTGGGCGCGTGGGTGTGCGGGCCGCCCGCGCACGACCGGGACTTCGGCACGGCCGACTTCTTCGTGCTGCTCTCGATGGCCCAGGTGAACACCCGCTACCTGCGTCACTTCCTGGGCGGGACGCCGTGACCGGCCCCTGGCTGCGTACGGGCCCGTGCACGCCGGACATGTGCGTGCGGGCGGCGGTCGTCGGCGCGGGGGCGGCCCGCCGGGCGCTGCGGCTGCTCGCGGCGGCCCTGGTGGTGCTGGCCGGGGTGCCGGTGGCGCTGGCGTTCCGCCACGCCCGCCCGGACGTGCGGGCGCGCGTCACCGGACGGTGGGCCCGGCTCCTGCTGCGCGCCCTGGGCATCCACCTGGACCTCGTCGCCGAGGATCCGGCGGAGGCGCCCCGGCCGCCGACCATGGCCGGGGCCGGGGCCGGGGCCGGGGTCAGGGTCGGGGGCGAGTGCGGGGCCGCGGGGTCGGGGGGAGGTGGGGAGGCCGGGGTGCTGGTCGTGGCGAATCACGTGTCGTGGCTGGACCCGCTGGTCGTCGCGGCCGCGGTGCCCGCGCGCCCGCTGGCCAAGCGGGAGATCGCCGCCTGGCCGGTCGTCCGGACGCTGGCCGCGGGCTCGGGCGCGCTGTTCATCGACAGGGAACGCCTGTCCGCGCTGCCGTCGGCGGTCGCCGCCGTGGCCGCGGCGCTGCGGGCGGGCGACACCGTCGTGGCCTTCCCCGAGGGCACCACGTGGTGCGGGCTCGGCATGGGCGACTTCCGGCCGGCGGTGTTCCAGGCGGCGATCGACGCGGGCGCCGCCGTACGGCCCGCGACGCTGCGCTACCGCGAGGACGGCCGGCCCTCGACCCGCGCCTGCTACGTGGGCGAGGACTCGCTGCTCGCCTCGGTGCTCCGGGTGACCGCGACCCGGCGGCTGGCCGTCGAGGTGCGCCTGTTGGCCCCCCTGCGCGCCACGCCGCCGGCCGGCCGCCGGCGGGCGCGGGCCGTCCTGGCCAGGGACGCCGAGGCCCTGGTGCGCGCCGCGATGGACGGCCCTCCCACGCGGGGGAGGACCGCCGCTCACTTGCCGAAGCCCGCGGTCAGCCCGCTGAGCAGCTGACGGCGGCCCACCACGTAGAGGATCAGGATGGGCAGCGTGGTCAGGACGACCGAGGCGAGCACGGCGGGCACGTTCACGCTGTACTGGCCCTGGAACGTCCACAACGCCAGCGGCAGCGTGCGCTTGTCCGGGCTCTGGGTCAGGATCAGCGGCAGCAGGAAGCCGTTCCAGATGGTCAGCGCGTTGTAGATGGTCACCGTCACCACGGCCGGACGGGTCAGCGGGAAGGTCAGCCGCCAGAGCATGCCCCAGTCGGTGGCGCCGTCCAGCCGCATCGACTCGAACAGCTCCTTGGGCACGTCCCTGATGAAGTTGGACAGCACCAGCACCGACAGCGGGATCGCGAACGCGATGGAGGGCAGGATCATGCCCAGCAGCGAGTCGTACAGGTGCAGCCGGATGATGATCAGGTAGATCGGGATGATCGTGGCCTGGAGCGGGATCGCCAGCCCCATCAGGAACAGCGAGTTCACCCCGCGCAGGAACCGCCCGCCGCCGCGCACGATCGCGTACGCCGCCATGAACGACACCCCGACGGCCGGGATCACCGCGCCGAGGGTGACGAGGAGGCTGTTCAAGAAGTACAGCGCGAAGTCCGACTCCAGCACCAGCTGGTAGGCCCCCAGCGTCGGCTCCGCCGGCGGCGCGAGCGGGTTGGAGGCGTAGTAGGAGCTCTGCTCCTTGAAGCTGGTGATGACGATCCAGTAGATCGGCACCACCACGATCGCCAGCCAGATCCACCCGGCGACCCCGGCCACCCAGTTGCGGCGGGCGGCGGCCGGGCCGCCCGCCCGCCGGGACGCCCCGGCGGCCCGCCGCGCCGGCTTGGTCAGCGTCGTCGCCATGTCAGGCCCCTTCCAGCTGGCTCGCCGAGGCGTCGCGGCCGCCCAGGCGGCGCAGCAGCAGCGCCAGCGCCAGGCCCACGAGGACGAGGATGACCGCGATCGCGCTGGCCGGGCCCATCAGGTTGGCCTGGAACCCCCGCTTGTACATGTCCAGGGCGAGCACCCGGGTGGCGTCGCCGGGCCCGCCCGCGGTCAGCACGAAGATCAGGTCGAAGAACGTCAGCGACCCGACCACCATCAGCGTCGAGGACGTGATGATCGTGTACTTGAGCTGCGGCAGCGTGATGCTGAAGAACGTGCGCACCCGGCCCGCGCCGTCGAGCTGGGCGGCCTCGTACATCGAGCGCGGGATCTGCCGCACGCCGCCCTGGTAGATCAGCGAGTGGAACGGGATGAACTGCCACGACACCACGAAGATCACCACGCTGAAGGCGAGGACGGGCTCGCCCAGCCAGTCCTGGGCCAGCAGGTCGAGGCCGAGCCCGGCGCCGAGCCCGAAGTTCGGGTCGAGCAGCGCCTTGTAGGTGATGGCGATGGCGGCCGAGCTGAGCAGCAGCGGGATGAAGTAGAACACCGACAGCACGGCCCGGTAGCGCTGCCGGCCGGCCAGGAACACCCCGAGCAGGATGCTGGCCGGCGTCTGCACCGCCCAGGACGCGGCCATCACCAGGAACGTCACCCACAGCGCGTGCGGCAGCCCGGGGTCGGCGAGCACGGCCTGCCAGCTCGACAGGCCGGCGAAGCCGATGTCGCCCAGCCCGTCCCAGGAGGTGAAGCTGAGGACGAGGACCCCGATCAGCGGGATCACGCCGAAGGCGACGAAGAGCAGCAACGCCGGGACGGCCAGCCAGGCGAGGGAGCCGCGGCCCCCTCGCCCGGCCGCCGCCGGCGCCCGCCGCCCGGCGGGGATAGGGATCACGCTCACTTGCCGATGACCGCGTTCATGTTCGTCTGGAACTGCTGCGGCGAGATGGACAGCTGGAACAGCTTGGCGATGTTGTCCAGCAGCACCTCGGCGGCGGTCGGGCTGAGCGCCTGGTCCCACGACTGGGCGAAGGTCTTGGCGTTGCTGGCGATGCCGTAGACGAACTTCAGGAACTCGGCGTCGGGGGAGGAGGCGAAGGCCGCGTCGGCGCCCTTGACGATCGGCACGGCCCCCGTGTCCGCCCACTCCTTGACCTCGGTCTGGTCGAGCACGCCGCTGGTGAAGAACTTCTTGGCGATCTCCTTCTGCTCGGGGGTGGCCTTGGCGGAGATCGACAGGTACTGGCCGGGGTTGCCGACGGTGTTGCTCGGGTCGCCCTTGCCGCCGTCCACGGGCGGGAAGTTCATGTAGCCGAGGTGGCCGCCGGGGACGAAGTCGCCGCCGTCGTTCTTCATGCCGCCGTACGTCCAGCCGCCGTGCAGCATCATCGCGGCCTTGCCGGTGTAGAGCAGCGCCTGGTCGGCGTTGGAGTCGGCGGTGATGGAGGAGAAGCCCTTGATGAAGCCGTTCGCCTTGATCAGGTCCTGCATCTTGGTCAGGGCGTCGAGGGCGGCGGGGTGGGACCAGGCGTCCTTCTGGCCCTCGAACACCGCCTGGAACACCTCGGGGCCGCCGATCCGGTCGAACAGGAACTCCAGCCACATCATGTTGGTCCAGCGCGACTGGCCGCCGAGCGAGAACGGCGCGATGCCCTTGGCGTTGATCTTGGGCACGATGTCCATGATCTCGCCCCAGGTCGTCGGCGGCTGCACGCCGACCTTCTCCAGGACCTCCTTGTTGTAGTACAGGACGATCGGCTGCACGGTCTCGCACGGCATCGCGTAGATCTTGCCGTCCACGGTGGCCGCGCCGAAGGAGGAGGGGAACAGCCGGTCCTTGACGGCGGCGTTCTCGGAGAACCAGGACGTGAGGTCCTCCACCTGGCCGGCCTGCACGTAGCTGCGCAGCGTGCCGCCGCCCCAGCCCCAGATCAGCGTGGGGGCCTGGCCGGCGCCGATGGCCGTCTTGATCTTGGTCTTGTAGGCGTCGTTCTGGAACGCCGTGCCCTCGATCTGGGTGGTGGGGTTGGCCTTGTTGAAGCGCTCGATCGCCCGGCGGCGCACGCCTTCCTGCGGCTCGACCGACAGGTACCAGTAGGTGGCCTTGGCGCCGCCGCCGCCACCGCCGGTCGGGCCGCCGCCACCGGCGCGGGTGGGGCCCGACGTGCCGCAGGCGGCGAGCGCGGCTCCCAGGGGCAGCCCCATCGAGAGGCTGAGGAAGGTGCGGCGAGAGGTTGTCCTGGTCTCCACGCTGATCTCCGTACTCGAATGCCGTGGCCTGGCCGCGGCTCGGTTGTCCTTGGGACGCGTTGGCCGGCGGTCGGATCGGCAAACCCCCCAATGCCGCTCGTCCGCTCGCCGTTGAGTGAACTAGTCGAAACATTTGCGACATGACCGCGCGGCACGTCAATCTAGATTTCGACCATTTCCCTGTCAAGACCTCTGTCGCGGAAACGGAGCTGGGCGGCGGCCGGGGCTGTGTAGTAATCTCGCGCGGGCATCTAGCTGGCTATTCTGCCCCAGTTGCGGCATTGTGCAGGTGGCAGGCCCAGCTCCGAAATGTTTCGAAACTTTGCGGCAGAACTCTTGAAGGAGTGCAGTTCATGACGGCTCTAGATCGGACCCCGGCGGATCGGGTCCTCGGTCCGTGGCTGGACCCGGCGCTTCCCGTGGCCGAGCGCGTCGAGGCCCTCCTTCAGGAGTTGACGCTGGAGGAGAAGGTCGCCCAGCTCGGCAGCCGATGGGTGGGCAACGACATGGCGCACGAGGAGGCGGCCCCCGCCCCCGACCCGGACGGCACGGGCACCCACAACGTGGCCCCCATGCAGGACGTTTTCGCCGCCTCCGGCACCGTGCCCCTGGGGGAGGCCGCCCGGCACGGGCTCGGCCACCTGACCCGCGTGTTCGGCAGCGTCCCGGTGACGGTGGCCGAGGGCGCCGCCGAGGTGGTGCGGCTGCAACGCGAGGTCGTCGGGCTGTCCAGGCTGGGCATCCCCGCCCTCGTGCACGAGGAATGCCTGACCGGTTTCACCACCTACGGCGCCACCGTCTACCCGGCGGCCATCGCCTGGGCCGCCACCTTCGACCCCGGCCTGGTCGAGCGCATGGCCGCGGCCATCGGGCGGGACATGCGCGCCGTGGGCGCCCACCAGGGCCTGTCCCCGGTGCTCGACGTGGTCCGCGACTACCGGTGGGGCCGGGTCGAGGAGACGATGGGCGAGGACCCGTACCTCGTCTCGATGCTCGGCGCGGCGTACGTGCGCGGCCTGGAGAGCGCCGGCGTGATCGCCACGCTCAAGCACTTCGCCGGGTACTCGGCCTCGCGGGCCGCCCGCAACCACGGCCCGGTCCCGATGGGCCGCCGCGAGCTGATGGACATGATCCTGCCGCCGTTCGAGGCGGCGATCACCCTGGGCGGCGCCCGTTCGGTGATGAACTCCTACTCCGACGTGGACGGCGTGCCCGCCGCCGTCGACTCCTGGCTGCTGACCGAGCTGCTGCGCGAGGAGTGGAGGTTCACCGGCACCGTCGTGTCCGACTACTGGGCGGTCCCGTTCCTGGCGACCATGCACCAGGTGGCCGCCGACCCGGCGGACGCGGGCGCGCAGGCGCTGGCCGCCGGCGTGGACGTCGAGCTGCCCGACACCCTCGGCTTCGGCGCCCACCTGGTCGAGCGGGTGCGCCGGGGCGAGCTGCCCGAGTCGCTGATCGACCGCGCCGCGCGCCGGCTGCTCACCCAGAAGGTGCAGCTCGGCCTGCTCGATCCCGGCTGGACGCCGGAGGGCTCGGTCGCCGGCGCGCCGGACGTCGAGCTGGACTCGGCCGCCAACCGCGCCCTCGCCCGCGAGCTCGCCGAACGCTCGATCGTGCTGCTCGACCCCGGGACGGCGCTGCCGCTGCGCGCGGGCCTCGGCCGGATCGCCGTCGTCGGCCCGTGCGCCGACGACCCGCGCACGTTCATGGGCTGCTACGCCTTCCCCAACCACGTGCTGCCCCGCTACCCCGGGCTCGGGCTCGGCGTCGAGGCCCCGACCGTGCTGGACGCGCTGCGCGCCGAGCTGCCCGGCGCCGAGATCGTGCACGAGCCGGGCTGCGCGGTCCAGGGCGGCGACCGGTCCGGCTTCGCCGCGGCGGCCGCCGCCGCCCGCGCGGCCGACCTGTGCGTCGCGGTCGTGGGCGACCTGGCCGGGCTGTTCGGCCAGGGCACGTCGGGCGAGGGCTGCGACGCCGAGGACCTGCGGCTGCCCGGCCTCCAGGCCGACCTGCTGGCCGAGCTGTTCGCGACGGGCACGCCGGTCGTCGTGGTGGTCGTCTCCGGCCGCCCGTACGCGCTCGGCGAGGCGCACGCCGGAGCCGCCGGGCTGGTCCAGGCGTTCATGCCGGGAGAGGAGGGCGGCGGGGCGATCGCCGGTATACTGAGCGGTCGTGTCCAGCCTGGAGGCAAGCTTCCCGTGCAGATACCCCGCCATCCTGGCGGGCAGCCGGGCACCTACCTGCAGCCCCCGCTCGGAGCCGACAGCAAGGGCATCAGCAACCTCGATCCCACCCCGCTGTTCCCCTTCGGGCACGGCCGCTCCTACACCTCCTTCGAGGTCGGCGACCTGCGGATCAGTGCCGCCGAGGTCCCGACCGACGGCGAGTTCACCGTCTCGGTCCGCGTCGCCAACACCGGCGGCCGGGCGGGCGACGAGGTCGTGCAGCTCTACCTGCACGACGTCCTCGCCCAGGTCACCAGGCCGGTGAAGCAGCTCACCGGCTTCGCCAGGGTGCACCTCGAACCGGGCGAGAGCAGGCGGGTCTCCTTCCTCGTCCACACCGACAGGACCGCCTTCACCGGGCGCGACCTGCGGCGCGTCGTGGAGCCGGGAGACGTCGAGGTGCTCGTCGGCACGTCCGCCGCCGACCTGCCGTGCCGCGGCGTGGTCCGGCTGACCGGGCCGACGCGGCCCGCCGGCGCGGGCAGGCGGCTGGTCACACCCGTGGAGATCCGAGGAGGAACAGATGCCGGCTCCTAGGCGCGCCACGCTGGCCACCGTCGCGGCCTCGGCCGGCGTGTCCGTCGCCACCGTCTCCAAGGTGCTCAACGGCCGCAGCGACGTGGCACCGGCGACCCGTTCGCTGGTGCAGTCGCTGCTCCAGCAGCACGACTACGTGCCCGCCACGCCGCGCCGCGGCGAGGCGGGCGGCCCCGCCACGGTCGAGGTGCAGTTCGACGACGACCTCAACGCCTACTCCACCGAGATCATCCACGGCGCGATCGAGGCCGGCGACGAGCTGGAGACGTCGGTCGTCGTCAGCATCAGGAAGAGCCACCAGCGCACCGGCGGCTGGGCGCGCGACCTGGTCGCCGCCGGGCGGCGGGCGCTCATCGTGGTGACCAGCGAGCTGACCGGCGCGCAGCTCGGGGCGCTGACGCGGGCCCGGCTGCCGCTGGTCGTGATCGACCCGCTCAACCTGCCGACCACCAGCGTGACCAGCGTCGGCTCGACGAACTTCGCCGGCGGCCTGACCGCCACCCAGCACCTGCTGTCGCTGGGCCACCGCCGCATCGCCTACATCGGCGGCCCGCCGACCTCGGCCTGCAACCAGGCCCGCCTGCACGGCTACCGCGCGGCGCTGGAGGCGGCCGGCGCGCCCGAGCCGCCCGGCTACGTGCGCACCGCCCACTTCCACTACCAGGACGGCCTGGTCAACGGCGCGAGCGTGCTCGACCTGCCGGAGCCCCCGACCGCGATCTTCGCCGGCTGCGACGAGATCGCGCTCGGGGTCATGGAGGCCGCCAGGTCGCGCGGCCTGCGCATCCCGGAGGACCTGAGCATCGTCGGCTTCGACGACACGCAGATCGCCCGGATGGCCTCGCCGCAGCTCACCACCGTGCGCCAGCCGCTGCGCGAGATGGGCCGGGCGGCCCTGCGCACCGCGCTGCGGCTGGCGGCCGGCGAGCGCATCGACTCCCACCACGTCGAGCTGGCGACCGAGCTGGTGGTGCGCGGCTCGACCGCCCCGGCGGCGCCTACGGAAGGCTGAAGGCCAGGAACACCGACCCGTACGGGTTCGGGTACGGCGTGAAGGAGTACCCGGACTGGACGAACAGCATGCCGTGCGACACCACGGCCCCGCCGCCGCCCGAGACGGCCCCGCCGCGCCCGGTCAGGCCGTTGACCCCCTGCACCTCCTGCATGGTGTCGTAGGCCCACACGACCTCGCCGGTGCGCGCCAAGTAGGCCCGCATCTTGCCGTCCATGCTGCCCTCCCAGACCAGGCCGGGCGTGCTGGAGACGGCCGGGGTGTGGCCGAGCCGGCAGACGTTCGGGTACTGGGCCGCGCCGCCGGTGGCGCAGCCGTCGGCCGGGTTGGGCGTCTCCCAGAGCAGGTGCCCGGTGGCCGGGTCGAGGGCGAACAGGGTGCCGGGCTGGGCCATGTACGTGGCCACGTACAGGCGCTGCCCGTCGAAGGAGGTGCCCCACTGGACGCCGGACAGGCCGCCGCCGGGCATCGGCTTCGACAGCTGCCGCTGCCAGACGATCTTCCCGGTACGGGCGTCGAGCACGTGGTACACGCCCGCCTTCTGCCCGATGCCGACCAGGGCGCGCCCGCCCGCCCTGAACAGGTTGGGCGCGGCCCCGAGGTCGAAGTCGAGCGCGGTGCCGTCGGGGAGGTTGGGGCAGTACTCGCGGTCCTCGGGGGTGGGCAGCGAGCACTCCAGCCGCCAGGTGTCCACGTCGGTCATCCGCCGGGTCCAGCGCGGGCGGCCGGTGTCGATGTCCAGCGCCAGCACCGAGTCGTAGTGGCCGGCGCTGCCGGTGTAGTTCTGGCCGGTGCCGACGTAGAGGGTGCGGGTGACCGGGTCGAGGGCGGGGGAGCTCCACACGCCGCCGCCCGAGGGGGCGTACCGGGGGACGCCGTTGGGCCAGGTGCCGTCCTGGCGGGCCTTCGGGACGGTGTTGAAGCGCCAGACCGGGCGGCCGGTGTCGGCGTCCATGGCGTCGAGGTGGCCGCGGAAGGTGCAGCAGGCGTGCTCCTTGCCGAGGATGTTCTCGCCGCTGGAGACGCCGACGTAGACGCGGTCGCCGAAGACCAGGGGCGAGCTGGTCACGATCGCCGTGACGGTGTCGTCGAGCCGGCGGGCCCAGGCCAGCCGGCCGGTGCGCTGGTCGACGGCGTAGAACCAGCCGCGCACGTCGCCGAAGTACACCTTGCCCCTGGCCACGGCCGGGCCGTCCTGCACCTGCGTGCGGCCGGTGCCGACGGTGGTCAGGTCGAACTCCCAGCGGGCGGCGCCGGTGGCGGCGTCCCTGGCGTAGAGCTTGCCTTCGGGGGAGCCGAAGTACACGGTGTCGCCCACGACGGCGGGCTGGCTGCGCGGCGTGCCGGCCTCCTTGGGATAGGCGAAGGCCCACTTCAGCGCGAGGCCGCCGACCGTGCGCGGGTTGATCGCGCGTTCGGCCGCGTTGTGCCGCCAGCCCAGCGGGCCCTGCTGCCACATGGGCCAGTCGCCGCCGGTCGCCGCCTGCGCGGGCGCGGGGCCCTGCAGCAGCGCGAGGCAGAGCGCGGTCAGCAGCCGGATCATGAGGTCGCCTCCTTGTTCCAGAACGCGCACTGGTGCTGCCTGGCGATCTCCCGCGTCACCTGGCTGTCACCGGCCGGGGCCAGGGACATGACGGCGGGGTCGGTGCGTGTGTACCGGGGCCACAGCGGGGTCCCCTCCGCGGTCGGGTCGCCGGTCCGGGCGAAGCCCGTCCACTGGGCGACGAGCTGGGCGCCGAAGGAGCGCTGGTTGGCGTCCAGGTCCTTGACGTCGGAGTACAGGAAGGGCGCCTCGCTGATGTGGAAGGCGCCGTTCGGCTTGGTCCGGTCGAGGAAGAACAGCGGCGGCGCGTCGGCGTTGTCCACCTGGAAGGCGTACACCGGGAGGTGCGCGGCCAGCCGTTCGTCGTTGAGCAGCGCCGGGCAGACCGAGTTGCTGTCGGCCACGATCGTCCGGTACGCGATGAACGCCGCCGGCGCGGGGAACCTGGCCAGCGGGTAGCGGGCGAGCACCTCGGGGGCGAGGGGGCCATACTGCTGGCGGACCAGGGTCTCGTACTCGGCCGGGGTGTTCGCGGCGGGGAGCTGGACCTCGTCGCGGCCCACGCCGTGCATGAGGGCGACCTTGTTGACCTTGCCCCTGGCGAACGCCCGGGACGGCGACATGGTCAGGATGTGGCCGTCCACGATGGGGGCGATCGTCCCGCGGTCCGGGCCGAGCCCGTCGCCGGACTGGTCGAGCAGCGCCTTGACCGGCTTGGCCCGCAGGCACGCGGCCGGGTCGGCGGCCTGCTCGCAGCCCAGCGCGGCGGCGAACCGGCCGCCCTGGGCCTGCGCCTCGGCCTGCGTGGGCAGCTCGGCCTTGCAGTCCTGCGGCTGCCAGAAGGTGTTCACGCCGCGCAGCGAGTTGTACTCGCCGCTCTGCACGATCCCCTTCTCGAACAGGCCCTTCGCGGTCGGCGACGCCGTGTGCGCGCAGACGCTCGACCCGCCGGCGCTGGCCCCGAAGATCGTCACGTTGCCGGGGTCGCCGCCGAAGCGGGCGATGTTGCGCCGCACCCAGCGCAGCGCCTCCTGCTGGTCGGACAGGGCGTAGTTGCCGGCGTTCCGGCCGAAGGCCCGGTGGGACAGGAAGCCCAGGACGCCCAGCCGGTAGCCGACGCCGACGTGCACGACGTCGCCGGCCTTCGCCAGGTAGGAGCCGTCGGAGGGGGCGCCGTACCGGAAGCCGCCGCCGTGGAACTCCACCATGACGGGCAGGTTCCGCGCCCCTTCGGGGGCGGCGACGTTGAGTTTGAGGCAGTCCTCGTCCTCGGAGGGGGAGCCGAGCAGCTCCGCCTGCGGGCAGGGGCTGCCCCGCCCGGTGCCGGAGAACACGCCGGGCCAGGGCGTGGCCCGGCGCGCGGGCGTCCAGCGCAGGTCGCCGACAGGCGGGGCGGCGTAGGGGATGCCGAGCCAGGAGCGCAGGCCCTCGCCCGCGATCCCGCACACCTGGCCCGAGTCGGTGGTGACGGTCGTGCCGGGCGCGCAGGCGGGCGCGCCGCGCGGGGCCGCCTGCGAGGGCGGCGTCGTCAGGCTGAGCGACGCGATCACGACGAGCGCGCTCAGCCCTGGTCGGAGCTTCAACATGCGCAAGTTCCCTCGATGGATTGACACGGGATCTTGCGCATCGTGTCAAGGCGAGTCAGCCGGATCAATGGCGGCCGTCATACCGGACCGCCATCTCGCCCGCGTGATCACCGCGCGCCGCCTCCGGCTAGCGGTCGCTCCACTTGATCTCGTACGGCTTGAGCGTCAGCTCCTTGCCATCGACCGTCGTGGTGACCTGCTTGTCCGTGGTGTTGACCGCGAGGAGCTGCCGGGGCTGGGCCAGCACCCGCACCCGCGGGTCGGAGGAGGTGACCGGCTCCAGCTCGGCCCCCGCCGGGAACCAGCGGGTGAAGTCGCTGACCAGCTTGCCGGTGGGCATCAGCGCGCCCGTGCGCGGCTCCCACATGCAGGCCCGGCACTCGCCGTCCTTGGCCTGCGGGTTCCAGTACAGGGCGGTGCTCGCGCCGCTCCGGGCGAACTCCATCATCGAGACGGCCTGCACGGCCAGCCGCATGGGCTCGTCCCAGACGGTGCCGTCCTCGGGCACGAAGTACCACTCCGACCACCACACCGGCAGGTCGCCGGTCTTCTCGCGCAGCCACTTGGTGATCGCGCCGAACTTGCCCAGGGCGCCGAACGCGTCGGGCAGCAGCTCGTGGGTCTCGGTGGGGGAGGCGCCGTCCACGACGACGAAGTCGGCGCCCTTCTTGTTCTTGAACCAGTACTCGAAGGCGTCGAGGGCGTGCTGGTTGACCGCTCCCCACGGGCCGCGCAGCTCGGTGTCGCCCTTGCTGTCGCTGTCGAAGCCCAGGTACGGCCCGCCGATCTTGGCGTCCGGACGGACCGCCTTCACCGCGTCGTACACCTTGTTGTACAGCTCGGTGTAGCCCTTGTAGTCCGCGGGCTTCTTGTGGTCCCGCCAGAAGCCCTTGAACTCGTTCCAGACCATGAAGTACTTGACGTCCCGGTAGCGCTCGGCCACGGTCGCCGCCAGCTTGGCGAAGTCGTCGAAGTGCTCCGGGTACGGCGCGTCCTCCAGGTGCTCCTTCCAGGCCGACTCCTCGGTCGGGCCCTCGGGGCCGCCCTTCATCCAGTCGGGGGCGCAGCACAGCGTGAGCACGCCGGTGCCGCCGGACTCTCGCATGAAGTTCGTCCGGCTGTCGAGGTCCTCCCAGAAGTACTCGCCCCGCCGCGGCTCGGGGTTGAGCGCCCCGAAGCCCATGATGTGCTGGTTCTGCAGCATCGGCGTCTCGGACAGCGCGCGGGCGACGTCCTGCTCCAGGCGCGGGGTGATGTTGTTGGCGCTGACGCCGGTGTGGGTCAGGCCCCAGCGCGGCCAGTCGGCGTCCACGGGCGGCGGCTTCAGCGCCTCGGCGGTGGCGGCGGGCGAGGACGCCGGCGGCGGCTGGGCGCCGGTGGTCTCCTGGCCGGCGGTGGCGCCGAAGGAGCAGCCGGCCGCGAGCAGCGCCATGGCGGCGAACCCGATGACGCAGGTGGCCAACCGGCCAGAACGCCGCGCCGCCGCCCTCCCGCTTACTGTTGACACCTGAATCCCCACCTGGTCCTCGGCGCTTTTTGCCTAGAGCGTTCCATGCCCCCGCAAACGCGGCAAACCAGTGGGCCGGATTCACAGCCAAGCGTTATCTCGCGGACACGGCGGCGCTTCCGGCGCCCCTGGCGCGCCGGAAGGCCGCCGCGTCCTGTCCCTAGCGGCCCTGCAGGCCCTTGACGTTGTCCCCGAACGTCCAGCCCTTCGAGCCGTCCCAGTTGATCGACCAGGTCATCAGGCCCTTGAGCTGGCCGTTGAAGGCGTTCCAGCCCTGCGAGACCAGCGAGGGGGCCATGTACCCGCCGCCGGCGCCCGGCTGCGCGGGCAGGCCCGGCACCTGCTTGTCATAGGGCACGGTGATCGTGGTGCCCTGGATGGTCAGGCCGTTGTTCAGGCAGGTGGTCTGGACGGTGAAGCCCTGCACGGTGCCGGCGGAGTAGGAGTCGCCGGAGCAGCCGTACATGCTGCCGTTGTAGTACTGCATGTTCAGCCACCACAGGCGGCCGTTGTCGGCGTACTTCTTGATGATCGGCAGGTACGCGCCCCAGATCGACCCGTACGTCACGCTGCCGCCCGTCACGTACGCCGTCTCCGGCGCCATGGTCAGGCCGAACCCGGCCGGCATCTGGGCGAGCACGCCGTCGATGATCCGGATGAGGTTCGACTGCGAGGCGGAGAGCTGGGTGATGCTGCCGCCGCCGGTCAGGCCGGTCTCGATGTCGATGTCGATGCCGTCGAAGTTGTACTTCTTCAGGATCGGCACGACGGTCGCCACGAACCGGTCGGCGACGGCGCTGGAGCCGAGGTCGATGCCGGCCGCCGCGCCGCCGATGGACATGAGGATCGTCGCGCCCGCGGCCTTGGCCTGGCACATCTCGGCCGGGGTGGCGACCTTGACGGTGGCGTCCATGCCGTCCTCCCACAGCACGGTGCCGTCGGAGCGGATGACGGGGAACGCGGCGTTGATCACGTTGTAGCCGTGCGCCTTGATGCGCGGGTCGGTGATCGGGATCCAGCCGAGCGGCGGGTGCACGCCGTTGATCGCGCCGTCCCAGTTCTCCCAGTAGCCCTGGATCACCTTGCCGGCCGGCCGCGGCTTGGTCGGGCAGGTGGTGTCGGTCGGCGTCACGGTCGGCGTGACCGTGGGCGTCACGGTCGGGGTCACGGTGGGGGTGACCGTGGGCGTCACGGTCGGGGTGACCGTCGGCGTGATCGTGGGGGAGGCGGTGCCGCCGGGGCCGTCGAAGCTGACGTCGTCGGCGTAGTAGGTGCCCTGCCCGTACCAGCCGTGCAGGAAGATGACCGCGGTGCTCTGGCTCGCGGTGGTCGTGAACGACACGGTGAGCTGCGTGTACGCCCCCGCCGACGACGTCCAGGAGGAGGAGCCGCCGGTCACGCCGAGGTAGACGTAGCTGCCGCGCACCCACGCGCTCAGCGTGTACGTCGTGCTCGGCCGCACCGACACCGACTGGGTGCACTGCGCGGTGTCGGACCCGCTGGCCGCCGCGGCCAGCGCCTTGGTGCCGGAGTGGACCGGGGTGGAGACCACCGACCCCAGCCCGCCGGTGCACGACCACGGCGACAGGGATCCGGTCTCGAAGTCCGGATTGGTGAGGAGGTTGGCCGCCTGGGCGGAGGTCTGGACGACGAGGACGCCCAGTGCCGCCAGGACGGAGGCCAGCAGCACGACGAGGAGACGGCGCGTTCGCTTCATGGTGGACAACCCTTTCGTCGCCCGAGCGCGGGCCCGCGACCAGCGGGTTCATCGGATTATGTAAAGAAACTTTAAAGTTGTCCACGGAGCTTGCATACCATTTGGGTCATATCGCGGACGTGCCGTCCGGGCCCCCGCGGACCCGGACGGCACGTCGGGGACGGGCTCAGTTCACGTTGAGGGTGAACGTGCTCGTCGTGTTGCGGATGTCCGTCGCGTTGTCGCTCAGCCGCAGATTGCCGAACGTCGCCGAGCCGACCGCCGGGCCCTGCCCCGGCTCGGGCAGCTCGTTGACCCAGATGCCGAAGCCCGACTTGGCGTCGAAGGCGTCGCCGCTGCGGTGCGCCCCCGAGATCGACACGTTCGTGAACACGGTGTCGGTGACCGGGTTCAGCGGCGTGCTCGGGCTGGAGTAGCCGGTCTGGAACATGATCCCGCTGTAGGTCGGGTCCACGATGTCCACGTCGGTGACCCGGATCGCGGTGAACTTCTTGGACGCGGAGAAGATCCACATCGCCGGGAACGTCTGCTGCCCCCAGAAGTGCCCGCCGGCGCGGACGAGCGAGATGTTCTCGAACTTCGTCTGGCCCGGCCCGAAGTCCCGCATCGGGATGCCGAAGTCCAGCGAGCTGATCGTGATGCCCGAGTAGACCAGGGTGTCGGCGATGTAGGCGTTGCGCACGACGTTGTTCTGGCCGCCGTACACCGCGACGCCAGCGGCCCGCCAGGTCAGCAGCGAGGTGATGTTCTCGAAGACGTTGCCCGACTGGTCGGCGTTGACGTTGTCGATCGCCGCGAACAGCGCGAAGCTGTCGTCGCCGGTGGCCCGGGTCTCGACGTTGGTGATCAGGTTGTTCGTGCTGCCGTTGGTGAAGTTCGCGCCGTCGGCGAAGGTGTTCCTGATGCGCGAGTTCCTGATCGTGACGTGGTCGACGTTCGTTCCCCAGAACATGCAGATCTGGTGCTCGACCCAGATGTCGTCGATCGTGATGTTCGAGACCTTCGACAGGTCGAAGATCTTGCCGGGGCCGTCGATGCGCGAGGTGTAGTTGCCGAAGTGGGCGAACCCGGCGAACGTCGAGCCGTTCGACGACGCCTCGGTGCGCCAGCCGACGTCGGTGCCGTCCTGGCCCGAGGGCGAGACGAACCTGGTGTACCAGGGGCCCGCGCCGACCACCTTGACGGCCTTGCCGTACACCTGGAACTTGCCCGTCGTCTGGTACGTGCCCGCGGGCAGGTAGACGCCGGTCAGGTTGGCGTCCTGGCGCACCTTGTCCAGGGCGTTCTGCACGTCCTGCTGGGAGAACCCGGCCGGCACGGCGTAGTGCGCGGGGTCGGGGTTGGCGGCCGGCGAGACCTGCTCCAGGCTGACGAAGTCGACGGCGTAGGTCGTGCTGTTGGCCGGGTCCTTCTGCAGCCTGATCCTGCTGCCCTTGGGGACCGTGGCGTTCAGCATGACGTTGGCCTCGTCGTAGATGTGGCGGGCCGGGCCGGCGCCGGGGGAGTTGCCGGGGCTCGCCTCCGCGCCGTACAGCCAGGCGTACTTCGAGGTCAGGTCGATGGCCTTGTGGAAGGCGCCGTTGACGTAGATGTTCAGGGTCGAGCTCGTGCCGCCGCCGCCCGGGGCGTCCGGGATGGAGAAGCGGGTGACCAGGGTGTTGGTGTCGGCCTTGGTGGTCCACTCGACGTAGGAGCCGGTCTGGTTCAGCGTCACCGCGCGGCGGCCCGACGCCTCGCCGGCCACCGTGCCGACGTCCCTGCTCGGGCCGACGACCTGCGCGCCGCCGCCGGTCACGCCGTCCTCGGCCTCGTAGGTGTCGTACGGCATGTTCGCGCCGCGGCCGACGAAGAGCTGCTGGACGCTGGTGTTGTTGGCCTGCTTGACCGGCAGCTCGTTGGCGTCGTTCGCGATGACGGTCTTCACCGTGTACCTGCCGTTGGCGGCCGTCCAGGTGCCCAGGGACACGGGGGCGGTGGTGGCGCCGGCCGCGATCGCGCCGCTGTGGGCGCCGGTCAGGGTTCTGACGACCGTGCCCGCCTCGTTCGCGACGGTCAGCGTGACGCCGTGCGCGCCGGCGGCGGAGGCCACCGTGCCCTGGTTCCTGATCGCGACCGAGAAGGCGACCGTGCTGCCGGCGGCCGGGTTGCCCGGCGTCCAGGAGACCGGCGCGGCGACCAGGTCGGAGGTGTCCACCGGCTTGACGACCAGCGGGAACGGGCCGGTGAGGGAGTTGTTGGACTCGTTCTGCTCGATGACGGTCCCGGCGTCGTCGGCCTTGGCGGTGACCGGGTAGCTGCCGGCGTCCCGGGCGCCGATGTTCGCGGTCACGGTCGCCGAGGCGCCCGCGGCCAGCGCGCCCACGTTCGCCGTGGCGACCTTGCCGGCGCCGAGGGAGAAGGCGACGTCGGTCGCGGCCGACGCCGCGTTGCCGGCGTTCCTGACCACGGCCGACAGCGTGACCGCGTCGGTCTCCACCGGCGCCTGCGGCGACCAGGACAGGGAGGTCACGGTCAGGTCGGGGTTCGGCGCGGGCACGCCCATGACCTGCAGCTCGGCCACCTGCCCCGCCGGGGCCCCGGTGTTGGCCGTGAACGAGAGCCGCACGTCGGCCACCCGCGCGCCGACCGGCACCGTCACCGTGTTGCCCGAGCCCGGGTCGAACGTGTAGGCCGCCGAGGAGACCAGGTTCGTGAACCCCGAGGCGCCCTGCTCCCTGCCGAGCACCTGGAACGTCTGGGTGCGGGTGCTCCACACGGCGGCCGGGTCCAGCCTGACCACGACCGAGGAGACGTCGGCGTTCGCGCCGAGCTGCACGGTCAGCGTGTTCGGATAGCTGCCGCCCGCGCCCTCCCAGTACGTCGTCACGCTGTTGTCGTTGGCGTTGGCGGCGACGTAGGTGTGCACGTAGGAGGAGGCGGTGATCGGCTTGCCGGCGGCGAGGTTGGAGCCGCCGCCACCGCTGCCGGTGCGGGTGACGGTGTTGCTCGCCGGGGACTGGTTGCCCGCCGCGTCCCTGGCCTTGACCTGGTAGGAGACCGTCAGCGTGCCGGGCTGGGTGTCGGTGTAGGTCAGCACGTTCCCGGCGACGCTGCCGCGCAACGCGTTGTTGGCGTAGACGTCGTAGCCGGTCACGCCCACGTTGTCGGTGGCGGCGGTCCAGGTCAGCTTGATCTGCCCGGCGACCGGCTCGGTGAAGGCCAGGCCGCCGGGCGCGGACGGGGCCTGGGTGTCGCCCGAGCCGGGGCCGCGCACCTCGAACTCCGAGACCTGGGCGGCGGGCCAGCCGGTGTTGGCGGTGACGGTCACCCGGACGTACCGGACGGTCGCCGCGGTGAAGGTGATCGTCGCCGCCGGGGCGAACGTGCGCACGGCCGAGGCCGAGAGCGTCGTGAGCGGCGAGCCTTCGGTGCCGCCCTGCACCGTCAGCGTCTGCGTCCTGGACTCCCACGTGGAGGGCAGCTTCAGGACCACCTCGTTCACGCTGACGGCCGAGCCGAGGTCCACCTGGATCCACTGGGGGAAGGCGTTGTTGGCGCTCTCCCAGTAGGTGGCCTGGTCGCCGTCGGTGGCGTTGCCGCCGCCGTAGACGTCGGTGGTGCTGCTCACCGTGACCGGTTTCCCGGCCGCCAGGTTCGGGCCCGCGGCCGCGGCCGGTGGGGCCGTCCAGCCGATCAGGGCCAGGGCGACGGCCACGGCCGCCGCGAGCGGTCGTAAGAGGGAGGGCTTGCGTCTCATGGGGGGTGTCACCTCTCGTCGGGCTGGGAGGGTTGCCCGCACCTTAAGTTGACTCCTAGAAATCCGCAATGTTTCTACTTCGTTTCGCAAATAATCGACTATGACGTGATTTCGCGGGCCCGGCGAACGAAGCAGGTCGTGACCCGTGCGGAAGCGGCGGAAAACCCGCTCATCGCCCGCAAGGATGGGCGCAAGCTGTTGCAAGTCTTTGCGGGATTGGCCGTATAGTTTGCGCATGACCCGACGACTCGGAGACGTGGCCAAGAAGGTCGGCATGAGCGAGGCGACCGTGAGCCGGGTGCTCAACGGCAAGCCCGGCGTGTCGGAGGCCACCAGGGAGGCCGTGCTCACGGCCCTCGACGTGCTCGGGTACGAGCGCCCCACCCGGCTCCGCGGCGACCGCGCCCGGCTGGTCGGCCTGGTGCTGCCCGAGCTGCAGAACCCGATCTTCCCGGCGTTCGCCGAGGTCGTCGGCGGGGCCCTGGCCCAGCAGGGCTTCACCTCCGTGCTGTGCACCCGCACGGTCGGCGGGGTGAGCGAGGCCGACTACGTCAGCCTCCTGCTCTCCCAGCAGGTCAGCGGCGTCGTCTTCGCCGGCGGCCACTACGCCCAGGCCGACGCCTCCCACGAGCACTACGAGCTGCTCTACGAGCGCAGACTGCCGACCGTCCTGGTCAACGCCGCCGTCGAGCACCTGGGGTTCCCGCAGGTGTCGGCCGACGACGTGGTGGCCGCCGAGATCGCGCTCGGCCACCTGCGCAGCCTGGGTCACGAGCGGGTGGGCCTGGTGCTCGGGCCGCGCGACCACGTGCCGTCCCGGCGCAAGCTCGCCGCCGTGGCGGGGCAGGTCGATCCCGCGCTGGTCGAGCACAGCATGTACTCGCTGGAGGGTGGCCACGCGGCGGCCGCCAGGCTGGTCGCCAGGGGCGTGACCGGCATCGTGTGCGCCAGTGACATGCTCGCGCTCGGCGCGGTGCGGGCCGTGCGCCGGGCCGGCCTGTCGGTGCCGGCGGACGTCTCGGTCGTCGGGTTCGACGACTCGGCCCTGATGAACTGCACCGACCCGCCGCTGACCACCGTGCGCCAGCCGATCGACGCCATGGGCCGGGCCGCCGTCGACCTGCTCATCGCGCAGATCGACAAGCACGTGGTGCCCGCCGACGAGCTGCTCTTCGACCCGGAGCTGGTGGTCAGGGCCTCGACGGGACGGGTTCGCGGCTCGTCCTGAGAACGACTTCCGGTGACCTAGTCGTTATCTTGCAACCCTATGTCGAAACATTGCGGACATCTGAGGGATCTGCCATTGTGAGCGCACAGCGGGGCGCCTCACCGTCCCCCGGCTTCGTCAAGCTTCGGAAGGGTCAGATCGATGAAGAGATCGGACTATCGCAGGACTGTGGGGCTGCTCGTGGCGGCAGGCCTGAGCATGAGCGCCGTGGCCTGCGGCAGTGGCGACGACACCAAGCCCGAGGCGCAGGGCAGCGCCTCCGGCGCCGCGCAGGTGAGCATCACCGTCGCCTGCCAGCCCGCGAAGTCCGCCCCCAAGGAGCGGCAGGCCTGGGACGACGACGTGGCCGCGTTCATGAAGGCCAACCCCGGCGTGACGGTCAAGAGCACCGACCAGCAGCCCTGCTTCGACCCCAAGACCTTCGGCCCGAAGCTGGCCGGCGGCCAGATGGAGACCGTGTTCGTGGTGCCGGTCACCAACTACGGCGACGTGATCGCCAAGGGGCAGGGCCTGGACATCACGCCGTACACCGGTGAGATCAAGAACTGGAACGACCTGCGCCAGGACGTCCGCGACCTGGTCACCAAGGACGGCAAGGTCTACGGCGTCCCCAACGTCCACTACAGCGTCGGCCTGGTCTACAACCGGGCGCTGTTCACCAAGGCCGGGCTCGACCCCAACAGCCCGCCCAAGACCTGGGCCGAGGTCCGCGAGGCGGCCAAGAAGATCGCCGCGCTCGGCGGCGGCGTCATCGGCTACGGCGAGTACTCCGGCGGCAACACCGGCGGCTGGCACTTCAACCAGGCCCTGTACGGCCGCGGCGGCGACATGGTCTCGGCCGACGGCAGGACCGCCGCGTTCAACTCGCCCGAGGGCAAGGCCGTGCTGCAGTTCCTCAAGGACCTGCGCTGGGTGGACAAGAGCACCGGCGCCAAGCTGTTCAACGCCTGGGAGCCCCTCATGCAGGCCATGGGCTCGGGCAAGGTCGGCATGATGCTCGGCGCCCCCGACGTCGTCACCGACGTGGTCAACAAGTTCAAGGGCGCCGCCACCGACTACGGCATCACCGGCTTCCCCGAGGCCAAGGCGTCGCTGAGCGGCGGCGAGGCGTTCTTCGTCAACCCCAAGGCCACGCCCGAGCAGGCCAAGGCGGGCCTGGCCTGGGTGAACTTCCGCTTCAACACCGTCGGCAAGGGCCGCTTCGACTTCGCCCGCGGCAAGTCGCTCGGCAACCCGGTCGGCGTGCCCGACAACGACGTCTACGGCGCCTCGCCCACCGGCAAGGCCATCCAGGACGCCCGCAAGGCCAACGCCACCCTGCCGGTGGAGAACTACCAGCCGTACGTGGACGCCTCGGCCACCATCCCGCCCAAGATGGAGCCGCCGCACGCCCAGGAGCTCTACGCCATCCTCGACGTCGCCATGTCGGCCGTGCTGAGCCGCGAGGACGCCGATGTCGACCAGCTCCTCGCGGACGCCGAGACCAAGGCGAACGCCATGCTCGGCAAGAGCTGAGCGGAACGTGAGACCGGGGTGCCGCACCCGCCGGCGCCCCGGTACGTCGAGTCGGTGATCGGAGACACCCCATGAGCATTGCGACCGCCGGAGCCGCGCGACGGCCGAGGCCGCCCTCGCCGTTGCGCCGGGCGTTGCGGAGGAACCTGACGGCCTACGGGTTCATGGTCGGGGCGCTGTTCTGCTTCGTCCTGTTCTCCTGGTATCCCATCGTCCAGGAGTTCATCCTCAGCTTCCAGAAGACCGACCTGGTCAACGAGCCGGAGTGGGTCGGGCTGGACAACTTCAGGGCCGCCTTCGCCGACCCCGCCTTCGGGCCCGCGTGGCTGAACACGCTCATGTTCACCGTCCTCGCGCTGGTGCTCGGCTACGGGTTGCCGTTCGCGGTGGCGATCCTGCTCAACGAGCTCCGCCACTGCCGGGCCTACCTGCGGTTCGTGGTGTACCTGCCGGTCATGCTGCCCCCGGCCGTCGCGGTGCTGCTCTTCCGCTGGTTCTACGACCCAGACGTCGGCCTGTTCAACCAGATCCTCGGCTTCTTCTCGCTGCCCGGACTCAACTGGATCTACTCGACCGACACCGCGCTGCTCTGCCTGGTGCTCGTCTCGACCTGGATGAACATGGGCTCGGCGACCCTGATCTACCTCGCCGCGCTGCAGAACATCCCGCCCGACCTCTACGAGGCCGCCGAGCTCGACGGCGCCGGCGTCTGGAAGCGGATCAGGCACATCACGATCCCGCAGACCCGGCTGATCCTGCTGCTCATGCTGATGTTGCAGATCGTCGCGACCATGCAGGTCTTCATCGAGCCGTACCTGCTCACCGGCGGCGGCCCCGAGAACGCCACCGCCACCGTCGTCTTCCTGATGTTCCAGCAGGCGTTCACCTACAGCGACTACGGCGCGGGCGGCGCGCTGGGGATGATGCTCATGGTCGTGCTGCTCGCCTTCGCCGCCGTGCAGCTCCGGCTGACCCGCGAGGAGAAGGGCTGACCATGTCGAACGCCACCCTGCGACGCCCCGCCGCGCCGCCCTCGCCAGGACGCCGGGCCAGGAGACGGCCGCCCAGGCGCATCGAGGTGCAGTTCCGCACGATCATCTCCCCCCACCAGCTCAACAGCCGGTGGGGACGGCGGGTCTACTGGACGGTCCTGGTCGCGACCGTCGTCACGTTCACGGTCGTGTTCCTCCTGCCGATGTACTGGATGATCACCGGCGCGCTGAAGTCGGCCGAGGAGTTCGCCCAGGTGCCGCCCACGCTCTTCCCGAAGGAGCTGAACTTCGGGAAGTTCCTGGAGTCGTGGGAGCTGTTCGACATCGGCACGCTGCTGAGGAACACCGTCCTGTACGCCGGCGGCGGCTGGCTGATCACCATGTCGGTCGACGTCGCCGCCGCGTACGCGCTGTCGAAGCTGCGCCCGGCGTTCGGCAACGTCATCCTCGGCGCCATGCTGGCCACGCTGATGATCCCGCCGATGGTCGTGCTCATCCCCACCTATCTCGCCATCCACGACGTGCCGGTCCTCGGCTGGGACCTGCTGAACAACCCGTGGGGCCTGTGGCTGCCCGCCGCGGCCAACGGCTTCAACATCTTCCTGCTCAAGAGGTTCTTCGACTCCATCCCCCGCGAGCTGCTCGAAGCCGCCCAGATCGACGGCGGCGGCCCGTTCCGCATCCTGTGGTCGGTGGTGCTGCCGGTCTCCCGCCCGATCCTCGGCGTGACGTCGATCTTCACGATCGTCACCTCGTTCAAGGACTTCATCTGGCCGCTGCTCGTCATGAGCGACAGCGAGAAGATGACGCTCAGCGTGGGCCTGGCCCAGACCGCCGGAGCCGTGTCGCAGGACCAGGTCATGGGCGGCCTGGTGATCGCCAGCATCCCGACCGTCATCGTCTTCTTCATCTTCCAGCGGCACATCATGGCGGGACTCACCGCCGGCAGCCTCAAGGGCTGAGTGCCTCCACCTATGGCAAGGAGTTGTCTTCAGCATGTCCGAAACGTGGTGGCGGGGAGCCGCGATCTATCAGGTCTACCTGCGCAGCTTCGCCGACGGCAACGGTGACGGCGTGGGCGACCTGGCGGGGCTGCGGGCACGTTTGCCGTACCTGTCGGCGCTCGGGGTGAACGCGATCTGGCTCAACCCCTGGTATCCGTCGCCGCTGGCCGACGGCGGGTACGACGTGGCCGACTACCGGGACATCGACCCGGTGTTCGGCACCCTGGCCGAGGCGGAGGAGCTCATCGCCGAGGCGCACGCCCTGAACATCCGGATCATCATCGACGTGGTGCCGAACCACAGCTCGACCGCGAGCGCGTGGTTCCAGGAGGCGCTGCGCGACCCGTCCGTGCGCGACCGGTTCTGGTTCCGGGACGAGCCCGGCGAATGGCAGTCGATCTTCGGCGGCCCCGCCTGGACCCAGGTGCCCGACGGCCAGTGGTACCTGCACCTGTTCGACCCCGGCCAGCCCGACCTCAACTGGACCAACCCGGACGTCCACCGCGAGTTCCACGACGTGCTGCGGTTCTGGTACGACCGCGGCGTGGACGGCATCCGCATCGACTCGGCCGCCCTGCTCGCCAAGCCCGACGGCCTGACCGGCTCGTACGAGGACCTGGACGAGGTGCACGACGTCTACCGGAGCTGGCGCCTGATCAACGACGAGTACGACGGCCGCGTCCTGGTCGGCGAGGTCTGGCTGCCCGACCAGCAGCGCCTGGCCCGCTACCTGCGCTCCGACGAGCTGCACACCGTCTTCAACTTCCCGTTCCTGGCCTGCCCCTGGGAGCCCGCCGGGCTGCGCCAGGTGATCGAGCAGACCCTCGCCACCCACGCCCCGCTCGGCGCCCCGCCCACCTGGGTGCTGTCCAACCACGACGTCGCCCGCGTCGTCACCCGGTACGGCCGCGCCGACACCTCCTGGGACCACGGCGACCGCAGGGACGGCGCCCCCGCCGACCTGGAGCTCGGCTACCGCCGGGCGCGCGCGGCGGCGCTGCTGGCCATGGCGCTGCCCGGCGGCATCTACATCTACCAGGGCGAGGAGCTGGGCCTGCCGGAGGTGGACGACATCCCCGACGAGCTGCGCCAGGACCCGATGTGGCGGCGCTCGAACCACACGGTGAAGGGCCGCGACGGGTGCCGGGTGCCGCTGCCGTGGTCGGGCGACGAGCCGCCGTTCGGCTTCGGCACGGCCACGCCGTGGCTGCCGCAGCCGGACGCCTGGAACAAGCTCACCGTCGAGGCCCAGACCGCCGACCTGGGCTCGATGCTCAACCTCTACCGGGACGGGCTGCGCATCCGCGCCGAGCGGCTCGGCGACGGCACGCTCACCTGGCTCGACCTCGGGCCCGACGTGCTCGCCTTCACCCGGGACTCCGGTCTGACCTGCGTGGTCAACCTGGGCGCCGACCCGGTGCCGCTGCCCGCCCACGGCAGGGTCCTGCTGGCCAGCGGCGCCCTGGACGGCGACCGCCTGCCCACCGACACGGCGGCCTGGATCGCCTGACACCGCCCGGCCCGTCCGGGGGTCCGTGCCCGGCCGGTCGGCGGACGCGGGGCTTCCGGCGGGTCAGCTCTGGAGGCGGAGGTCGGCGAACAGGGCGCGGTGGTCGGAGCCGGGCAGGTCGAGGACGCGCACGTCCACCGCCCGCGCCCGTCCGTCCGTGAGCACGTGGTCGATCGCCACCAGCGGCGGGATCCGGCGCATCGGCCACGTGGGGACCAGCCCCTTGCCGGTGGCCGCCGCCGCGTCGGTGTAGCCGGTGCCCAGCAGCCGCCGGAACACGGCGTGGTCCAGCGTGGCGTTGAAGTCCCCGGCCAGGATGCGAGGCGCGCCCGTGGACGGCGCGGGCGGCAGCGTCCCGACCCCCGCCGCCCACTCCGGCACCGTCGAGGGCACCGGCGCCACCGGATGCACGACCACCACCTCCACCGCGCCGCCGGGCAGCGCCGCCTCCACGACCGGCATGTGGTGCCCGACCGGCTGGAACACGCCCGTGCGCTCGCGCAGCGGGTGGCGCGCGTACACGCCGCTGCCGACCGGCCCCCACGTCTCCGGCTTGGTGACCTGGTACGGCAGCAGCGTCTCCAGCCCGGCCGCCGCCAGCCGGTCGCGTTCCGCCCAGGTCAGCTCCTGGAGGCTGAGCACGTCCACGTTCAGCGTGCGGACCAGGTCGACGATCGTGCGGGCGTCGCCGCGGCCGCCGTTGAGGTTGGCGGTCAGCACGCGCAACGGGCGGCCGGTCGCGGCGTCCGTACCGCCGGGCAGGGCGCGCGGGAGCACCAGCCAGGCCAGGCACACGCACACCGCCAGCATGACCGCGACCGCCGCCCGGCTGCGGGCCAGCGCCGCCGCCCCCAGCATCAGCAGCGCCGCCACCCCGAAGTACGGCGTGAAGGACACCAGCGGGACCAGCAGGACACCCGACTCCAGGCCGCCGAGCCGGACCGCCGTCCCCGCCGCGAACAGCACCGCGACCGCCGTCGCCAGCCGCCGCCGCCAGACCCGGCGCGGACGCGTCCGCACGGGCTCCTTCACCACTTCGTCCGTGAGCACAGCCGAACCCTAGGCCGCGATTCTTAAACCTGGATGAGCGTCAGGCGGGACCGAGGCTCCACGCGCTCAGCAGGGCGTCGCCGCCGGTGCCCACGACCACGGGACGGCCCTCCAGCTCGGCCAGCGCCAGGGCCCGCACCTCGGCGCCCGGCCCGGGGCCCAGCTCCCCGACGACCTTGCCGTCGGTCAGGCTCCAGACGCGGACGACCGTCTCGCCGCCGCCCGGCGCGTGCGCGACGACCGCGACGGGCCTGCCGCCGAGCGCGCCCACGACCAGCGCGGAGGCCCCCCGGTCGTCGGGGCTGCGGCGGCTGAAGTTCCACTTCTTCCTGCGCCTGCCGGTCGCCAGGTCGTAGACGCGCAGGGTGGCGTCGAGGTGGGTGGAGACCAGGACGGGACGGCCGTCCAGCTCGCCGCAGGCGAGCAGCTCGATGCCGCCGATCTCGCCGGTCTTGTAGGTATGTGTCACCTTTCCGTCTGACAGGCGGCGCACCCGGACGCGGTTGGCGCCGTCGCCGGTGACCAGCACCTCGTCGTCGCCGAGGCGGCCGAACGCCAGGCCGTTGACGCCCTGGAAGTGGTCGGTGACGGCGGGGCCGATCTGGCGGCCGGTGGCGAGGTCCCACAGGCGGACGACGCTGTGCAGGTCCCTCAGGCTGTCGTACTTCTGGGTGACGGCGACCGCGCGTCCGGCGGTGGTGACGGCGATGACCGGGTCGGCCGCCTTCTTCGTGTGGAGAGCGCCGCCCGCCGGGTTCCACAGCCGCATCGCGCCGTCGCCGTGCCCGGACGCGGCCTTGCCGTCGGCGCAGGCCACGGCGGTCGCGGCGGCGCCGCCGTCGCCCAGCCTGCGCACGGGCGCGGACGCCGGGCCGAGGTCCCAGACGAGCACCGTGCCCTTGGACGTGCCGCAGACGACGGTGGCGCCGGCGGCGGCCAGGACGGCCGGCGTCCCGCTGCCCGCCGGCAGCGCCACGGGCTCCCTGACGGGCGCGCCGAACGGCTCGGCGGCGGGGGGCTGAGTGGGGGACTCCGTGGGGGATCCGGTGGGCGACCCAGTGGGCGACCCAGTGAGGGACGTGCTGGGCGCTGGGCTCGTCGCCGCTGTCGTGGGCGTGGTCTGCGTCGTCGGCGTGCCCGTCGCCGGGGGGCCGGTCGGGTCGCCGGTGGGGCGGGGGGACGGGTCGTCGGCGAGGCCGTTCGCGGGGCGCAGAAGAAGGAAGGCGGACGCCGCCGCAGCCACCGCGGCCGTCGCACCGCCGACCACCACGGCCCGCCGGCTCACCCGCCGATCCGTACCCGGCCTGGTCGCCTCCCCACGAAACGCCGGCCCCGTCGCCCCAGCCAGGGCCGGCGGAACCGTCGCCCCAGCTCCGACCCCGGCAGGCGGAACCGTCGCCCCAGGCCCGCGCGGCGGAACCGTCGCACCGGCTCCGGGTCCGGCCGGACGGGCCGTCGCTCCGGCTCCGGGCGGGGGGATCGGCGCACCGGGCGGAGGGGCCGTCGCCGGGCTTCCCCCGCGCATGTCCGGCCCGCCACCGGCTCCCGGATGCGCCGGGTGCTGGGGTGCGGCCCCCTCGGAACGGAGGGGGGCCGAGCCCGGAACGCCGGGCGGGTACGACGCAGCCGACCCGGCGGTGCCGGGGGCGCTGATGAGGTGGCGGAGGAGGGCGGCGGGGGTGGGACGGGCGGCGGGGTCCTTGGCGAGGCAGGACCGGATCGGGTCCACCAGGCGGGCCGGCACGTCCGTGAGGTCGGGCGTCCCGCTCATGACCTTGTGCAGGATGGCGGCGACCGTCTCACCCGCGTACGGCGGATGGCCGGTGGCGGCGAACACCATCGTCCCAGCCCAGCTGAACACGTCGGACGCCGGCCCGACCCGCTCGCCCGCGAACTGCTCGGGCGACATGTACGCCGGCGTCCCCATCGGCGCCGAGGCCTGCGTCGTCGCGCCCAGGGCCTTGGCGATGCCGAAGTCGATGACGATCGGCCCCTCGGGCCCCATCAGCACGTTGCCCGGCTTGAAGTCCCGGTGCACGATCCCGGCCTCGTGGATGGCGGCCAGCGCGGTCAGCGTGGAGATCGCCAGCCGGTCCAGGGCGCCCCCCGTGCGCGGCCCCGACTCCCGGACGAGCCTCTGCAGCGTGTCGCCCGCGACGTACTCGCTCACGATGTACGGCCGCCCGTCGGCCACCCCCACGTCCAGCACGGCGGCCGTGCAGAAGGCGGCCACCCGGCGCGCCGCCTCGGCCTCGCGCAGCAGGCCCCGGGTGACGTCGTCGTCCTGGGTCAGGTGGCTGTGCAGCAGCTTGATCGCGACCTCGCGGCCCACGCCGTCGACGCCCTTGTAGACGACCCCCTGCCCGCCCGAGCCGAGCACGCCGAGCAGCCGGTGGTCGCCGATCCTGTCGGGATCGCCCGGCCGGAGCGGACGGACTTCCGGCATTCCGCTCCTCCCCTCGGGCGCGTACCGGCATATGCCGGCGAACCACACCATAGGGCCGCCTGGGCGAGCCCCGGAAGCCGGGGCCCGCGCCGGATGGCAGGATCGAAGCCGGCACCGCACAGGAAAGGCGTCCCGTATGGCTCCCAGGATCGCGACCGCCCGCCGCGTCGATCTGCCCGAACTGCTCGACTTCCTCCGCCCCCGGCACCACGGCCTGCTCTCGACGACCCGCGCCGACGGGCGTCCCCAGCTCTCGCCGGTCTCGTGCGGCGTCGACGACGAGGGCCGGATCGTGGTCTCCACCTACCCCGAGCGCGCCAAGGCCGCGAACGCCCGGCGCGACGAGCGCGTCTCGATGTGCGTCCTGTCCGACGACTGGGACGGCCCCTACGTCCAGGTGGACGGGCGAGCCGAGGTGCTGGACATGCCCGAGGCCCTCGACGCCCTGGTGGACTACTACCGGTGCATCGCCGGCGAGCACCCCGACTGGGAGGAGTACCGGCAGGCCATGCGCCGCCAGAACAAGTCGCTGATCCGGATCACGATCGACCGCTGGGGGCCGATCGCGACCGGCGGCTTCCCGGCGAACCTGACCCCCGGCGACTGAGCGCCCGACCAGGAGCGAGCCACCAGGAGCCCGCCGGCAGGAGCGCGCCGCCCGGGGGCCGCCGCCCGGGGCCCGCCGCGTCAGCGGGCCAGCACCTCGCGCAGCACGTCGGCGAACTCCTTCGGACGGTCGACGAAGCCGGTGTGCTCGCCGGGGAACACCACCGGCGGCGCGCCGAGCAGGTCGGCCAGCGCCTGCGAGGTGCGGTGCGTGAGCAGGCCGCCCGAGTCGGCCCCGACGCCCACGACGACGCGGGCCGGCCCGGCCTTCAGCGCCGCGACGTCGGGCACGTAGCGGGTGGTGCCGCGCAGCTCGTGCAGGAAGAAGTGGGCGGCGTCGGCCAGGTCCTGCTCCGGCGACTCGCTCGGCGGCGGGGCCGGGGCGTCCTCGCCGGGTTGGAAGCCCGCGGTGGCCATGAACTTCCCGAACGCCGCCCCCGGGCCCTCCCGGCGGAACGTCTCGATCATGTCGTCCACCTCGGCACGGCGCCGGGCCACGTCGGGCAGCAGCTCCAGCACGGGCGGCTCGTGCGCGACGAGGGTGCGCACGCGGGTGGGGTGGCGGGTGACCAGGGCGAGGCCGGTGACCGCGCCGCCGCTGCTGCCGAGCACGTCGGCCGACTCGGCGCCGAGCGCGTCGATGATCGCGAGCGCGTCGCCGGCCCGCAGGTCGGGGGTGGAGTCCTGGCCGGGGTCGTCGAGCGTGCTGCCGGCCACGCCGCGCGGGTCGTGGGTGACGACGGTGTGCTCGCCGGCCAGCTCCTCGGCCAGCGGGGCGAAGGGGGCGGCGTCCATCGGCGCGCCCACGAGCAGCAGCAGCGGGCCGCTGCCGCGGACGTGGTAGCGCAGGCGCCCGCCCGGTATGTCGAGAATGTGCGTGGTGCTCATCGGTGTGGGTCCTTCCGCGGAGTCGGGTGACACCAGGTTGGACCACCGGGGGCGGGAGAACTCATCGGTCCGCGGGCTCCCTGTCGCAACGTGCCGATCAGAGCTCCTTGACCTCGTCGAACAGCTCCTCGACGGCCGCGACGATCCGCCGGGTCGCCAGGGAGGCGGTGTCCGGGCCGTCGAACGGGTGCGCCCCGCCCTCGGCGACGCCCTCGACGGTGGCGAGGTGGGCCCCCGGATGGCAGACGACGTCCGGCTCGGGCAGGTTGGCCAGCAGGAACTCGCCCCGGCTCGCCCGCGCCTGCGACGGGTGCGCCCCCCGCCGCACCCACCGCAGGCTCCCCGACCGGTCCAGACGGTAGACGCCGGGGCCGTGGGCGGCCGACACGCGTACGGGGGTGTCGCGGGCCAGGCGGACCCGGACGTGGAACGGCCCGCCCGGCCGGGCCGAGCGCAGCAGCGTGCGCTGGTTGAACTCCTGCGCGTCCCCCAGCCAGGTCACCGGCCCGCCGAGCATCACCGACAGGTGGGCCAGCACGAACGGGGGCAGCCCGGCGGCCTGCTGGTTGACCGACGCCACCTCGGTGCCCTCCTGGTGCCGCCACTTGATCGCCGTCAGGTGGACCCGTTCGCCCGGGGTGAGGATGGCCTCCACGCTGAACAGGCCGGCCGCGCCGTACCTGCGCCAGGCCCAGGACGCGATGCGCTCGGCGCACTCGATGAGCAGCGCGGCGGCGGGCGTCGGCCAGGGGCGCGACCAGTCGTCGCCCGTGCTGCGCATCGGCCCGGCGCCCAGCTCGGCGATCCCGGCCGAGGTGTGGGCGGGCCGGTCGGCGTACACCCGGACGCCGCCGTCGCGGTCGGGCACGCTGAGCACCGCGATCGTGCACGGCCACCCCGGCACGTACGCCGCCACCCGGTACGGCCCGAGCAGCCGGGCCGCGCGCGGCATGTCGTCCTCGCCCGCGACGACCACGGTGCCGTGCCGGTCCGCCCGCCGGCCCGCCTGCACCACGACCCGCTCGGTGCCGACCGCGCGCCGCAGCTCGGCCAGTCCGGGCAGCCGCTCGACGTGCACGCAGGGGACGCGGGCCACCGCCGGCACGCCGGCCGCCCGCAGCAGGTCGTCCAGCAGGTGCTTGGCCTCGATCGCGGCCCGCACGTCGGCGTCGATGGCCGCGACCACCCCGCCGGGGCCGGCCAGCTCGCGCAGGCGGGCGTTGTCGTACCAGGTGAAGACGACCGGCGGACGGTCCAGCTTGAGCAGGTGCCGGGCGGCCTCGTGCCGGACGCGGGGCAGCCAGGCGTGCCGCTCGGCGACCGACCGGGTCCTGGTGCGCTCCTCGGCGGCGACGACCATGCCGGGCAGCGCCGGGTCCCACGCCGAGTAGCAGCCGATGCTCAGCGCCGGGCGCAGCACCTCGACCGGGGCCGGGCCGGTGTAGCCGGTGCGCAGCGCGGTGCTGAACCGTTCGACGCAGACCAGCGGGCGGCCCGCCAGCGCGGCCGTCAGCTCCTCCTGCGCCGCCTCCTCCAGGCCGGTCTCGTGCCGGTCCGCGCCGTGCAGCCCGTCCATCAGCCCCTCCCTCGCCGTCCTCCGTACGGGGCCGTCCCGCGAGGGGCACGGCCCGCACTCTTGACGGTGAGCCACGTCCGGCGCACCGTCGAGGCCACAGTGATGTGAAGCGATGTGAAGATGAGATGCCGCCCCGCCGTACCCACCCAGTCGTCAACCGGGCGCTGGCGGCGTTGATCGAGCAGGCGGGCTGGACCCACGCGGCCACCGCGCGGCACGTCAACGCCGTCGCCGCCGAGAGTGGCGAGCGCGTGCACTACGACCGCTCGGCGGTCGGCCACTGGCTGACCGGCACGATCCCGCGCCCCGAGGCGGTGCGCGCGGCGGTCGAGGCGTTCCGCCGCCGCCTGGGCAGGCCCGGCCTGCGCCCGGCGCATCTGGGCTGGCCGGAGCCGGGCGGGTCGCCGTCCGCCGACGATCCCTGGCGCGGCGACCCGGTCGCCCGGCTCGCCGTGCTGGGCGAGGACGACCTGCTCAACCGGCGCACGTTCACCCTGGCCGCGTTGTCCGGCTTATCGGGCTTATCGGTCCTGGCCGCGCGGCGGGCGGGCGGCCGCGCGGCGGCCCGCCGGGCCGGCGCGGGCGACGTCGAACGGATCCGCGCCACCACCCGCGCCTTCGCCGACCTGGACGACCGCTACGGCGGCGGCCACGCCCGCGCCGCGGTCGCCGCCTACCTGTCCCGCGAGGTCACGCCCCTGCTGCACGGCACGACCGGCCGCCGCAGGCCCGACCTGTTCACCGCCGCCGCCGAGCTCAGCTACCTGGCCGCCTACATGGCCATGGACGCCGGCGCCCACGCCCTGGCCCAGCGCTACTACATCAGCAGCGTGCGTCTCGCCGACGAGGCCGCCGACCTGCTGCTGCGCGCCACCGCCCTGCGCAGCATGGCCGTCCAGGCGGCCGAGCTGGGCCACGACGGCGAGGCGCTGGCCCTGGCCGAGGCGGCCGCGTCCGCGCTGGCCGGGCACGGTCCCGCCCGCACCCAGGCGTGGATCACCGGCATGCGCGCCGAGACCCACGCCGCCGCCGGCACCCGCTGGGACGCGCTCAGGCTGCTCAGCCGTACCGAGACCCAGCTCGAACGCGCCGACTCCGTCCCCGAGTCGGAATGGACGGGCAACTACCGGCGCGAGTCCCTGGAGCACCAGATCGGCCTGACCCTCACCCAGCTCGGCGACCACGCCACCGCCGCCCGCCACTTCGCCGCGTCCATGCGGGCCAGACGGCCGGTCGAGCTGCGCACCCGTGCCCTGATCGGGCTGCGGGCCGCCCACTCCCTCCTCCGCGCGGGGGAGGTGGACCAGGCGGCGGCCACCGTCCTCGACCTGAGCGACGACATCCGGCTGATCTCCTCGGCCAGGGTCCGGGAGGAGCTGCGCGGCCTGCGCGCCGCCTGGCAACCCCACCGCGGCAACCCCCTGGTCAGCCGCGCGGACCGCTCGGTCGCGGGCTGACCCCATGGCACCGTCGTCCAGCCGGCCCGGTCGCCGGGCCGGGCTCTAGGATCGCGGCGTGATCAGGAACGCGTACTGCTCCTTCTGCGGCGCCGCCTTCGCCCCCGGCCAGCCCTGGCCCCGCACCTGCGCGGCCTGCGGGAACACCAGCTACCTCAACCCGCTGCCGGTCGCGGTGACGCTGCTGCCCGTCGACGACGGCCTGCTCGTCGTACGCCGGGACGTCGAGCCGCGCCGCGGCCGGCTCGCCCTGCCCGGCGGGTTCATCGACCTGGGGGAGTCCTGGCAGCAGGCGGCCGTGCGCGAGCTGCGCGAGGAGACGGGCGTGGTGGCCGAGGCCGCCGACGTCACGCTCTTCGACGTGGTCAGCGCCCCGGACGGAACCGTGCTGATCTTCGGGCTCGGTCCGCGCGTCACCGCGTCCGCGCTGCCGCGGATGGAGGCCACGGACGAGACGAGCGAGTGGCTGGTCATCGACGGGCCCGCCGAGCTGGCGTTCCCCGCCCACACCCGGGCGGCGGCCGCCTACTTCACGGGACGGGCCCGTCGCGGCCCGGAGTGAGCGGCCCGGAGTGAGCGGCCCGGAGTGAGCGGGCCGGAGTGAGCGGGGTGGGCGGCCGGTGGGTCAGCTCAGGTCGAGGCCCGGGTAGAGCGGGTGGGCGGCCAGCAGCTCGGCCGCCGCGGCGCGGGTCTTCTCGGCGGTGCTCTGCGGCAGGTCGTACTTCGCCTTGGAGGTGGCCGACGGCGTGGTGTCGGTCAGCACGCCGACGATCAGCTCGGCGACCTGGTCGAACTCCTGCGTGCCGAACCCGCGCGAGGTGAGCGCCGGGGTGCCGACCCGGATGCCCGAGGTGTACCAGGCGCCGTTGGGGTCGCGCGGGATCGCGTTGCGGTTGGTGACGATCCCGGCGTCGAGCAGCGCCGACTCCGCCTGCCGGCCGGTCAGCCCGTACGTGGACACGTCGAGCAGCACCAGGTGGTTGTCGGTGCCGCCGGTGACCAGCCGTACGCCGCGCCGCGCCAGGCCCTCGGCCAGGGCGACCGCGTTGCCGGCCACCGCCCGCGCGTAGTCGGCGAACTCGGACTGCCGCGCCTCGGCCAGCGCGACGGCCTTGGCCGCCATCACGTTGCCGAGCGGGCCGCCCAGCACCATCGGGCAGCCCCGGTCGATCGAGTCGGCGTACTCCCGTTGGCACAGCACCAGGCCGCCGCGCGGCCCGCGCAGCGACTTGTGCGTGGTGGTCGTCGTGACGTGCGC
Organism: Nonomuraea sp. NPDC004702; assembly: GCF_053601695.1. NCBI lineage: Bacteria > Bacillati > Actinomycetota > Actinomycetes > Streptosporangiales > Streptosporangiaceae > Nonomuraea > Nonomuraea sp. NPDC004702. The sequence goes on along the minus strand of NZ_JBSGCE010000004.1, from coordinate 68,245 downwards.
GTACGGCACCGGGTCGTGCACGCCGGTGAACACCTTGCCCGCGACCAGCCCGGCGAAGTGCGCCATGTCCACCATCAGGACCGCGCCCACCTCGTCGGCGATCTCCCGCATGCGGGCGAAGTCGATGCGCCGCGGGTAGGCCGAGTACCCGGCGATCAGGACCAGCGGGCGGAACTCGCGGGCGGTCGCGCGCAGCGCGTCGTAGTCGAGCAGGCCGCTCTCCGGGTCGGTGCCGTAGGAGCGCTGGTGGAACATCTTGCCGGAGATGTTGGGACGGAAGCCGTGGGTCAGGTGCCCGCCCGCGTCCAGCGACATGCCGAGGGCCCGCTGGTCGCCCAGGGCCTTGCGCAGGGTCTCCCAGTCGTCCTCCGACAGGTCGTTGACGTGCCGCGCCCCGGCGGCGGCCAGGGCCGGGGCCTCCACCCGGTGGGCCAGGATGCCCCAGAACGCCACCAGGTTGGCGTCGATGCCCGAGTGGGGCTGGACGTAGGCGTGCTCGGCGCCGAACAGGGCCTTGGCGTGGTCGGCCGCCAGCTGCTCGACGGTGTCGATGTTCTGGCAACCGGCGTAGAAGCGGTGCCCGATCGTGCCTTCCGCGTACTTGTCGGACAGCCACGTGCCCATCGTGAGCAGGACGGCCGGGGAGGCGTAGTTCTCGCTCGCGATGAGCTTCAGCGAGGCGCGCTGGTCGGCCAGCTCGGCGCGGATCGCGCCGGCCACGCCGGGCTCCACGGCGGCGATCACGTCGAGCGCGTTGCGGTAGGCGGCCGACACGGTGGCCGCGTCGTGGGCGCCGTAGGAATGGGGGTGCTCTTCAGCCATGACTTCTCCCGAGCCGTCGAAGTGAGGGCACCCAGGCGCGCGGCGACGTCCAGGACCGCTCCCCGGTGGTCAGTCCCACCTTACGATCACGCCGGTCACGATCCGAGGCTTGACACCACGGTCATCGGCCGGAGCCGCGCGACGAGGGAGGCGCTTGAGTCTCCACCAGGGGGAGACGCCAAGGTGGAGCCATGGACGGCGGCACCCTCTACACGATCGGCGACCTGGCGCGGCGGACCGGACTGCCGGTCAGGACCATCAGGTTCTACTCCGACCGCGGGATCGTGCCGCCGGTGGAACGCAGCCCGGCCGGCTACCGCCTCTACGACGCCGCCGCCGCGGCCCGCCTCGACCTCGTCCGCACGCTGCGCGACCTCGGGGTCGACCTGGTCACGGTCCGCAAGGTCGTGGACCGGGAGCTGACGCTCGCGCAGGTCGCGGCGGCGCACGCCGAGGCCCTGGCGGTGCGGATCCGCACGCTGCGGATGCGGCGCGCGGTGCTGACGGCGGTGGCCCGGCGCGGCTCGGGGCCTGAGGAGATGGAGCTCATGCACAGACTCGCAGGACTGTCGGAGGACGAACGCCGCCGCCTGGTCGGCGACTTCCTGGACGCCGCCGTCCCGGACGCCGGGCCGGGACTGGCGGGGATGCGGGTCTCGCTGACCCCCGAACTGCCGGACGACGCCGAGCCGGAGCAGGTGGAGGCGTGGCTGGAACTGGCCGAACTGATGGCGGACCCGTCCTTCCGCGCGAAACTGCACGACCTGACCACCGACCACGCCACCGACCATGCCGCGGGCCATGGGGAAGGGATGCTGCCGGACGCCGTGTCGCGGGGCGTGTGGGCGGCAGGGAAGGCGCTGGCGGTGGGCCTGGATCCCGCCGCGCCCGAGTCCGCGCCGATCGTGGCGGCGGTCGCCGGCGAGTACGCACGCCTCCTGGGCCGTCCCGACGACGCCGGCCTCCGGCAGCGGCTGCTGGCCAGGCTGACGGCGGCGAACGACCCCCGCAGGGAGCGCTACCTCCGCCTGCTCGCCGTGATCAACGCCTGGCCGCCCCCGGCCCCGTCGGCCCCGGCCTTCGACTGGCTCGACACGGCCCTTCGCACCCACCCGGCCCCCTGAACCCAGGCCCGGAAGACACCACCGGGCGGGGCTCAGCCGCGGGCTGGGGCCTCGGCGGTGGTGGGGCCGGTCTCGGGCAGGCCCCGGGTCAGCAGGCGGGCGCCGATGCCGAGCAGCGCGCTGACGACCAGCGTGACGCCCATCGGCAGCCCGGTGTCCGCGCCGCCCAGGCCGACCAGCGGCGAGACCAGCGCCCCGAGCGCGAACTGCAACGCGCCCATCACGGCCGCCGCCGTGCCGGTCGCGTACGGCGCCCGCCCCACCGTCAGCGCCGCCGCGTTCCCCATGATCAGCGTGACCGAGCTGACCAGCGCGAACAGCACCGGCAGCACCACCACCGCGGCCACCCCCGCCCCCAGCAGCACCAGCAGCACGGCCGACAGCCCCAGCACGACCCCCTGCCCGGTCCGCAGCAGCCCCTCCGGGCTGAACCGGCGCACCAGGCGGGCCGCGGCCAGGCCGGTCAGCGTCATGCCCAGCGCGTTGGCCGCGAACGTCACGGTGTAGGCGGGGGTGGACAGCCCCAGGACGTTCTGCACGACGAAGGGCGAGGCCGAGATGTACCCCATCAGCCCCGCGAAGCCGAAGGCGAAGGAGAAGGCGTAACCGAGATAGCCCCGGTCGGCGAACAGCCGCCGCACTGTCCGCCCGGTGGCGGCCAGGCCGCCCGCGTGCCGGCGTCCGGGCGGCAGCGTCTCGGGCACGACGAGCGCCGAACCGAGCAGCATCACCGCCGAGATCCCGGCCATCACCCAGAACTCCGCGCGCCACCCGGCGGGCGACAGCGCGCCGCCGATCAGCGGGGCCACGACGGGCGCGACGCCGACCACCGAGGCCAGCAGCGAGAAGATCCGCGCCGCCGCCCGGCCGGACGTCAGGTCGGCCGCCACCGCGCGGCCGATGACGATGCCCGCCGACCCGGCGAACCCGTGCACGAAACGCAGGGCGACGAGCGTCCGGATGTCCGGCGCGAGCGCGCACAGGACGCAGGCGGCCAGGGCCGCGGCGGTGGCCAGCAGGATCGGCCGGCGGCGGCCGAACCGGTCGGACAGCGGCCCGATGACGAGCTGCCCCAGCGCCAGCCCGGTGAGGAACGCGGTCAGCGTGAGCTGCACGCCGGCCGCGCCCGTCCCCAGGTCGGCCGCCAGATCGGTGAACACGGGCAGGTACATGTCGGTGGCCAGCGGCGCCACCGCCGACAGCAGGCCGAGCACGACCAGCAGCGGCCCGGACACCCCGGTCCTGGTCACGAGACACGCCCCGGCGGGCGGTGACGGTGGCGGTGGGGAGTGGCGAACTCCATGGTCATGATCTCCAAGACGGCCGCGCGGCTAGAGACCTAGGATGTTCCGTGATCCGGCCACGGCTAACCGCGCCACCGGAACCCGAGCGCGAGACGTCACCGCAGGTCCACCCGCCGGCGGAGCCCGGGTGGCCCGCGTCGCCGAGACAGGAGCACCGCATGACCGCCCGGCTGCCCGCCCTTCCCCCGGAAGACCTGGACGACGCCCAGACCGAGGTCTACCGCGCCATCACCGGTGGCCCCCGGGCGGCGGGCCCCCAGGTCTTCCCCCTCGCCGACGAGCGAGGACGGCTGCGCGGCCCGTTCAACGCCATGCTGCTGAGCCCGCCGGTCGGCGGCGCGCTCCAGGCGCTGGGCGCGGCGGTGCGCTACGGCTCGGTGCTGCCGGACCGGGCCAGGGAGCTGGCGATCCTCGTGGTCGCCGCCCACTGGGGCAGCGACTTCGAACGCGACGCGCACGAGGCGGTGGGCCGGTCCTGCGGCCTGACCGAGGCCGAGCTGACCGCGGTGCGCGAGGGACGTCGGCCCGGCCTGACCGACCCGGCGGAACGCGCCGCCGTGCTCGCCGCCCGCGAGCTGACCCGGACGGGGACGCTGGGCGAGGAGGACTACCGGGCGGTCACGGCGGCGCTCGGCGAGCGCGGTCTGTTCGAGCTGACCACCCTGGTCGGCTACTACGCCACGCTGGCCCTCCAGCTACGCGTCTTCGCGGGCGAGCTCCCCCCGGAGCGCCGCGAGCGCTGAACGGCGGCGCCCACCGGCCCTCGTCCTTGCCGGGTCACGTGCTCGATGGCGGGGACGGGAGCTGCGGCGGGTCGAGGCGGTGGCCCAGCCCGCCGACGAGCCGGGTGACCATCGCGCCGCGGGCGGCGAACAACCGGCTGCGCGGCTCCAGCCGCACCCCGAACTGCTTCTTCGTCTCGTACGCCGCGCCGCCGAGCCGCAGCCTGCGCGCGCCCGAGCCGACGGCGGCCCGTACGCACGCCGTGAGCAGCGCGTGGTAGACGGCGGTGCCCTCGGTGAGGGCGTAGTCGCGCCCGATCCACCGGGCGACCAGCTCGTCGCCGTCGCGCAGCAGGGCGACGCAGCCGGCCGGCGCGCCGTCGCGGCGGGCGGCCAGGACGGTCAGGTCCGCGCCCAGGGCGCCGGCCGCCTCGGTGAACAGACGCGGCCGGTAGAAGACGTGCGGCCCGTGGCGGAGGTCCACCGCGGCCACCATCGGGCCCAGCCGGTCCAGCAGCCGGTCCGGCTCCCCGCCCGGCCCGGCCGTCAGCGGCCGCACCTCGATGCCCTCCCGCGCGGCCCGGCGCTGCGTGCGCCGGATCTCGGCCCGCCTCTTGCGCGGCAGATGGTCCAGGTACGCCTCGTACGACGGCCACGTCAGGTCCAGCAGCGTCTCCGGCAACCAGCCCAGGCGGCTGTAGCCCGGCTGCCCGGCGGCGTACGGCAGGTGGTCCACGACGCAGAACAGCAGCCCCTCGCGCCTGACCAGCGACCGCACCGCCCGCAGCAGCACCCGCCGCTGCGGCCCCTCACCGCCCAGCAGCCCGGACGTCGCCGTCATCGGCGCCTGGACCTGGAGGAACGGCCACCTCCTGGTCAGCCGCCCGAACCGGGACTCCAGCACCGGGTTGTGCAGCCGGTGCTCCAGCGCGCACACCGCCGCGGCCACGAGCCCGCCGTCCTTGCGGACCAGCAGGTAGCGCGGCCGGTGCCCGGACAGGACGCGTTCGGCCAGGGCCAGCCAGTGATGCCGCACGAAGGGCACGCCGTCGGCGAGCGCGTCCCACTCCCCGGCCCCGACCTCGCCGATGGAGGCCGCCACCTCAACGCTGTACATCGCCCGCCTCGCCCGCCCGCCCGGCGGTGAGCACCCGCCACAGGACCGGCCGGGGCGGGTGCGGGCGCAGGGACCTCGCGCCGCTCATCGGTCCGCCTCCCGGCCGGCCCGGTCGTCCGTCCGGCGTTTGCGGGCCCAGAACGGGCCGAGGGCCAGCGCGTCCGCGCCGGTCCTGAGGTAGCAGGCGACGGCGTCCTCGGGCGTGCACACGATCGGCTCGTCGTCGTCCCGGAAGGAGGCGCCGGCCAGCATCGGCACGCCGGTCAGCGCCTCGAAGCGGGTGATCAGGGAGTGGAAGAGCGGGTTGGCGGCCCGGCTCACCGTCTGCACGCGGGCGCTGCCGTCCACGTGCGTGATCGCGGGCACCTCGCCGCGGCGGTGGTCCAGCACGTCGAACCCGAGCAGCATGACCGGCGAGGGATGCCCCCCGGCGAAGTAGTCCGCGGACCGCTCGGCCAGGCACGACGGCGCGAGCGGCAGGAACGGCTCCCTGCGCCTGACCCGTTCGTTCATGCGCGCGGCGGACGTGGGGTCGCGCGGGTCGGCCAGCAGCGAGCGGTTGCCCAGGCCGCGCGGCCCGCACTCCGTCCGGCCCTGGAACCAGCCCACGATCAGGCCGTCGGCGATGCGGGCGGCGGCGTGCCCGGCGATGTCGTCCGGCCGCCGGTAGTCCACGCCCGCGTCGCGCAGCGCCTTCTCCATGCGCTCCGCGGTGAAGCCGGGCCCGGCGAACACGTGACCGCCCGCCGGGCGGGGCCGGCCGTACCGGCCGACGCTCACCTCCAGCGCCGCGCCGAGCGAGGCGGCGGCGGGCTGGGCGAACAGCTCCTCGAAGCCGGACTCGGCCAGCAGGCGGCCGTTCAGCATCGGGTTCATCGCGGTCTCGCCGGCCACCGCGAGCCGGGTCGCCCCGGTCGTCTCGCGCAGCCATCGGGCCAGGTGCAGCCCGGCCCGCTCAAGGGTGGCCTGGAGGGCGAAGGCGATGTCCACGGCGTGCTGGGTGAGGATCTCCCCGGCGGGCGGGGGCGGCGGGCCGAAGGCGTCGAGGAACCTCGCCGAGACGGTGTGCCGCCCGCCGCCCGCGTGCGGCTCGAACCAGCTCAGGTCCAGCTCATGGCCGCCGTACGGGGTCAGGCGAAGCAGATCGGCGAAGGGCTGCACGTAGGTGTCGCCGCCGTACGCCGCCAGCGCCATCACCTTGTCCTCGTCCAGGCCGGGACGGAAGCCGAGGTAGCCGGTGACCGCCGCGTACAGGGCGCCCAGCGAGTGGGGGTGACCGACGTGCCGCAGGTGCCTGATCCGGTCCCCGTCGGCGACGGCCAGGCAGGTGCCGGTCCCGTCCATCGTGAGCACGGCGGCCGAGTCGAACGGGCTCACGTGGAAGGCGCCGGCCGCGTACGCGCGGTGGTGTTCCACCTGGTGCACCCCGAACCCGGCCGGCCCGGTGTGCCCGGCGGCCTCCCTGACCTCCCAGCCGGGCGGGGAGCCCGTCCGCGGCCCGTGGAAGGCCACGTGGTCCACCTCGTCCAGCCCGATCCCCGCCTGTTCCAGGCAGTAGGCGACCGCCCGGCGGGGGAAGCGGCCGTCGTGCCGGACGCGGGTGAGCCGCTCCTCCTCGGCGAACGCCACGATCTCGCCGTCGCGCACCAGCGCCGCCGCGGAGTCGTGCGCCCGGGAGATGCCCATCACGTACATGTCGTCACTCCGAGTTCCGCGAGATCAGCATCCGGCGCATCACATGGGCCTTCACGGGCACCCCGAGGGCCAGCGCCACCAGGCCCCCGGCCGCCCCCGACCACGGCACGACGACGACCGCCAGCGAGGCAGTGGCCACCAGCCCGGCGAACGCGCCCGCCGACGTCACGGCGAGCACGTCGTTGTTCGTGTTCTCCACCAGGTAGGCCGCGTACATCACGGTCAGGAACAGGGCGAGCACGACGACGACCAGCCCGGCCAGGACCACCGGCGACGCCGCGAGCCCGTCCGGCGCCCACCGGAGCAGGGCCGCGCAGGCGACGGTGGCGGCGGCCCCCGCCCAGCCTGCCCGGCCCAGGAGATGTGCCGCCCGCGCCCGCCCGGCCCGTCCGGCGAGCCCGCGCAGCCGCCGCGAGGTCGCCGGCTGCGCGACCCGCAGCAGGTAGATGACGAGCTGGCAGACCGCGACCGCCGGCAGCAGCGCGAGATACAGCACGCCGCTCTGCCCCGCCCGCCCCGAGGCGCCGAGCACCAGGTACACGACCGCGAAGCAGAGCGCGTCGCACAGGTCGGCCGCCCCCAGCAACCAGGCGGCCCGCGACAGGGGACGCAGCAACGCCCGCCGCCCATGACCGGCAGGCGGGCGCAGCCAGTCGCGGGGGAGCGCCGCGAGCGCCCCGCAGGTCACCGCGACCGTCCCGGCCAGGACGAGCAGCAGGTGCGTCTGCGGCGGCCAGCCGGTCCACAGGGTGGCGGCGGTGACGGCGAGCACCACGCCGCCGCTCGCCACGAACGCCATCGTGTCCAGCACGGGCCGGCCGCGTACGCGGTGCAGCCCGGAGACCGTCATCAGCAGGCCCGTGCAGGCCGACCACGCCCCGGCCGCGAGACAGAGGGCCGCCGTCGACAGCGGCGCGGTCACCGCGACGGGAACGAGCACCGCCAGCAGCACCGCGACCGGCGCGGCGGACATGGCCACCGTCAGCCTGGCCACCGCCGGACCGGTCCGCCTCACCCGCGCCAGCGTCTTCAGCGCGGCCTTCTCCGGCGCGTCCGCGACCAGGAGCAGCCATCCGCACAGCCCGAGCGCGGTGGCGTAGTGGCCGAACGCCGCCCCGTCCCACACGGCCGCCGGCGCCGCCGCGGCGACCTGCGTACCGGCCCGGAACGCGCCCCGCCCCGCCAGCAGCCGCAGCACCGCCGCCGGCCGGAGGCGGGCCGCGGCATGGGCGTCGGCACTGGTCTGGGTCAACGTGGTCCCCCGTGGGTCGCCTGACGGCGTGGTGGCGTTCGTGCGCCGGGTCAGAGCGTCCGCCGTGCGGCCGGAATACCGGCCGGGGGGCCCAAAACAGATCAGTCAGCGGACGCCGGCGGTGGTCAGGCGGCGCCGGAGCGTTGTGCGGCCTGGTAGACGGCCATGGCCTCGTTGCCGAAGAAGGGGCCGAACATGAAGTCGGGGGCGAAGTCGTACTTGAAGCTGTTGACGGAGTTCAGCCAGCCGAGGCCGCTGGAGGTGTCGAACCCGTCGAACCACGGCCCGCCGCTCGACCCGCCGGTCATCGCGCAGCGCAGCCCCTGGTCGCGGGTCCTGACCGGGTCCTTGAACACCCGTCCGCTGCAGAACACCAGGTCGGAGCCGTCGAAGGGGGCGGCGGCCGGGTAGCCGAAGGAGAACATCTGCCGTCCGGTGGGCTGGTTGAAGGCCACCCCCTGGCCGCCGACGACGTCGGTGAGCGTGCGTCCCTGTAAGGGCGCGACCACGGCGGCGGCGACGTCGAAGTTGATGTCCTCATTGGTGTTCCACTGCTGGGTGGTCAGCAGCCGGGTGGCCACCCACGTGCCGAACGGGCGGCGGCCGTCGTCGAAGCCGGGGACGAACACCCAGTTGCGGTGGGCGGCGCCGTTCATCTTGACGCAGTGGCCCGCGGTCATCACGACGCTCTGGTTGGCGCTGGTCACCGCGGTGCCCGAGCAGGAGGCCGTACGCCCCTCGGCGGTGGTGAAGAAGACCCGGCCGACCGTGCGGGCGACGCCGCCCCCGTCCGCCCACGCCTGGCCCGGACTGTCCTGCGCGGGCGCCGCCCGGCGGGCCGCCGCCGCCGTGCTCCCGGCGAGCGAGGAGGCCGCCGCGCCGGTCCGGGAGCCGGTCCAGGAGGACGTCGTGATCCGGCGGCCGCCCGTGACGCCGCGGGTCGCCCAGGGCGTGCCCCGCGTCGGCCCGGAGGACGTCCCGCGGCGCGGCGTGGGCGCGGAGAGCGGCCTGGCCGCCCGCATGCGCTCCGGCGTCCAGTACTCCATGACGGTCCTGCGCTGCGACGACGAACCGGCCCCCGACCAGCCCACGGGCCCGCGGTCCAGGGCGGTCCCGGCCTGCGCGGGGACCGGCGCGCCCGCCACGGCGAGCGCGACGACGGCGAGCAGGGCGACTCTGCGGTGCATGACGTACCTCCGAAACCGGAACCGGGATCTGCCGTCAGGAGGTACGCGCGCCGCCCCCGCGCGGGCTCAAGCCATGCGGAATCGGGTATGGCGCGGCCGGATTACACACCCGGTTACACACTCTGGACCATGCCGCCCGGCCGCCCCGCTTCCTAGCCTGGGGGCCATGACTGGTTGGACGGAGACGGTCCTGCTGCGGGCGGCCGCTCTCGGCCCGCGGGTGGCGGTCGCCGAGGCCGCGAGCGGCGCCACGCTCACGTACGGCACGCTCGCCGTCCGCGCCCGCCAGGCCGCCCAGGGCCTGCGGCGGCGCGGCCTGCGCCCCGGCGACCCGGTGGTCGTGCTGCTGCGCGGCGGCTGTCATCTGCCCGTCGCCGGGTACGCCGTGCTCGCCGCGGGCGGCGTGGTCGTGTCCATCCCCGGCGGACCGGCCGCCACCGGCGCCCGCATCATGATCACCGACCGGGACGACGCCGACGCCATCGCCCAGGAGGCCGACATCCGGCAGGTCTACTCCTTCACCGGCATCCCCGGCACGGCCGGCTTCGACAGCCTGCTCGGCGCCGACGGCCCGATCGAGCCCACCGCCCGGCTCACCACCGCCCGCAAGGTGGGCGCCGCCGACGTCGTCCTGGTCGCCGGGGCCGACCTGCGGGCCTACGACATGGTGCTCGGGGCGGGCGCGCGGCTGGTCGCGGCGCACGAGCCCGACCCCGCCGAGTGCCGCCGGATCATCACCGAGCACGACGTCACCCTGCTGATCGACGCGCGGCTGCGGGTCGTCCCGGTCCGCGCCGCCGGTCCCGCGCTTGGGGCAAACCTCTGACAGCTCGTGAGGGCGGTGTCACACTGGGTGCCAATCCTGGGGTCCAGACACATGAGGATCATGGTGACGTTGCTCAGACACAACCTTCCCGCCGAGCCCGACAGGTTCATCGGGCGGGAACGGGATCTGGAGGAGTTGTGCGGGCTGGTCGGTGAGGTCAGGCTGCTGACGCTCAGCGGCGTCGGAGGCACCGGCAAGACCCGGTGCGCGCTGCAGATCGCCGCCCGGCTGGTCCCGTCCTTCCCCGACGGGGTCTGGCTGGCCGAGCTGTCCAGGCTGACCCGGGCCGACCTGCTGGTCCACGAGATCACCAAGGTGCTGGGCGTGCACGAGGAGGGCGTGCGGCCGCTGCTCGACACGCTGGTCGACTTCCTGCGCGGCAAGAAGCCGCTGCTCGTCCTGGACAACTGCGAGCACCTGGTCGAGGCGTGCGCCGAGCTGGCCGAGCGGCTGCTGACCTCCTGCGAGGACCTGCGGCTGCTGGTGACCAGCCGGGAGCCGCTGAAGATCCCCGGCGAGCTGGTGTGGCGGGTGCCGCCGCTGGCGCTGCCCGGCCCGGCGGAGGCGGCCGAGGAGGTCGAGCGGGTCGAGTCCGTGCAGCTCTTCCTCGACCGGGCGCGGTCGGCCGGGTCGGGGCTCGCGGTCACCGGCGCCAACGCCGGCGACATCGCCCGCCTCTGTCACGCCCTCGACGGCCTGCCGCTGGCCCTGGAGCTGGCCGCGGCCAGGACCGCCGCGATGTCGCCCGGCCAGATCTCGGCCCGGGTCAACGACCGGTTCCAGCTGCTGACGGCGAGCGGCCGCACCGCGCCGGCCCGGCAGCGCACCCTGCTGGCCACCCTCGAATGGAGCCACGACCTGCTCTCCCCGCAGGAGCAGGTGCTCTTCCGGCGGCTCGCGGTGTTCAGCGGGCCGTTCACCCTCGACCTGGCCGAGTCCGTCTGCGCGGGGCCGAGCCTGGCCGCCGCCCAGGTCCTCGACGTGCTCAGCGGCCTGGTCGACAAGTCGCTCGTGCTGTTCGACCAGGGCAGCTCGTGCTACCGGCTGCTGGAGTCGGCCCGCCAGTTCGCCGCCGGGAAGCTGGAGTCGGCCGGCGAGACCCGGCAGCTGCGCGACCGGCTGCTCCACGGCCTGGCCGACCTCGCCCACCACCACGGCCGCGACGTGTGGGCCACGCCCGGCCTGACCTGGCCGCAGCGCTACGCCCGGCTGCTCGCGCTCCAGGACCTGCTGGGCAACGCCCGCGAGGCCCTGTCCTGGGCCGTCCGGTCCGGCCTGGCCGAGCCCGGTCTGCGGCTCGCGTGCGGCTACATGCCGCTGTGGGCCGGGTTCGGCGAGCTGACCGAGGGCCGCCGCTGGTACGAGAGCCTGCTCGCGCTGCCCGCCGCCCGCTCACTCGCCGACCTGTCCGCCGAGGCCCTGCTCCACCACGCCAACCTGGCCTACGAGCAGCAGGACGCCGCCGCCTGCGGCGAGTCGGCCGCCCGCGCCCTTGAGCTGCGCCGGGCGACCGGCGACGACTTCATGCTGGCCTTCACCCTCGTGATCGCCGGCATGTACGAAGGCACCAAAGGCGACATCGCGCTGGCCGCCGAGCGCGGCGAGGAGGCCCTGCAACTGGCCCTGCGCGTCGGCAACGGCCTGATCGAGGCGTCCGCGCGGCTGCTGCTGTCCGGGGTGGCCGCCTTCCAGGGCCTCCGGCGCGAGTCGCTGACCAGGGGCGAGGAGGCCATCGAGGTCTACTCCCGCTTCGGCCACCTGTGGGGGGTCACCCGGGCCCACCTGGAGCTGGGCCGCTTCGCCGACTACCTCGGCGACCTCGACAGCGCCCGCCGCCACCTGGAGGAGTGCGCCGAGCTGGCCGAGGAGATGGCGGCCAAGCCCGTCCTCGCCACCAGTCTCGGCCTGCTCGGCGCGGTCCTCGCCCGCCAGGGCGACGCGGAGCGGGCCAGGGCGCGGCTGGCCAGGTGCGTGACGCTGAGCCGGTCCATGGGGCAGCACCTGCCGATCATCTCCGCGCTGGTCGCGCTGGCCGTCCTGGCCGAGAAGCAGCACGACCTGGAGACCGCCGTACGCCTCTGGGCCGCGGCCAAGGCCATGGAGGAGCGGCTCGGGCTGCCCGTCTGGACGTCCGCCACGCCCGAGCCGCTGCTCGCCCGCGCCCGCGCGGAGGCCGGCGACGGTCAGGTCCAGCTCTGGTGGACGATGGGCGGCGGCATGACGGAGGAGGAGGCCCTGCGCTACGGCCTGCGGGGCGAGCGGCCGGCCCAGGGCGCGCCGCGGCCCGCGGCGGGCAGTGCGGCGGGCAGTGCGACGGGCAGTGCGGCGGGGGCTGCGTCGGGCCCGGCGTCGGTGCTCACGCCGCGCGAGCGGGAGATCGTCGTGCTGATCAGCCGGGGGCTGTCCAACCGGGCCATCGGCGAGGAGCTGTTCATCAGCCCGGCCACGGCCGCCCGGCACGTCGCCAACATCCTGCTCAAGCTCAACTTCGGCTCGCGCACGCAGGTCGCCGCCTGGGCCGCGGAGCACGGCGTCCTCCACTGATCCCGCCGAAGCGGATCCCGCCGAAGCTGATCCCGGCGAGGCTCCGGCGGGGCCGGTCATCGGCCCGCGGCCACCTCGGCGGGCCGGGCCGGCGGCGGATCCAGGACCGCGGTGAACAGGTCGCCGGCCCGTTCCCGGAACCGTTCGGCGGCCGGCTCGTCGCCGGTGCGGCAGTGGGCGCGTCCCAGCGTCAGAAGGGCCCGCGCCTCGCCCAGCTTGTAGCCGCTGCCGGCGTGGACGCGGGCCGCGCGGGCGGCGTAGGAGATGGCCAGGCCCGGGTCGCCGGCCGCCAGCGCCGCCTCCGCGCCCGCCGCCAGCGCCGCGCCCTGCACCAGCACCGCGCCCGCCTTCCTGGCCAGCGCCAGCCCCGCCAGCGTGTCGCGCATGGCGGTCGCGTGCTCGTCCAGACGGGTACGCGCCACGGCCAGCCCCACGAGCGCGTCCGCCTGGCCCACGGCGGCGCCGATGCCGCGGGCCCGCTCCAGCGCGGCGCTCAGCTGCCCGACGGCGGCCCCGGGGTCGGTCTGGCAGCGGATCCGGCCGAGCCCGAGCAGGGCGTCCAGCTCCAGCTTGGGATCGCCGACCGCCAGCGCCCGCCGCAGCGCCTCCTCGGCGTAGCCGAGCGCGTCGGCCCGCCGGCCCGCGTCCAGGTGCACGTCGGCCAGTTCCCTGCACAGGTCGGCCTGGGACCGTTCGCCGATCGCGGCGCCGAGCCCGCGCGCCGCCGTCAGGCACCGGACGGCCTCGCCCAGCCGGCCGGTCAGCCGGAGCACGGTGCCGAGGCTGGCCAGCGCGGCGGCCTCGGTCGCGGGCAGCCCGCGGTCGCGGCAGAGCGACACCGCCTCGCTCAGGCGTTCCTCGGCGGCGTCGAGCCGGCCCATCTGGGTCAGCGCCAGCCCGAGGTCGACGAGCGGCGCGGCCCCCACCCGCGAGGAGCGCCGCGAGCCGTCCACGGCCAGGGCCAGCAGCCGCCGGGCCGCGCCGAGCCTGCCCTGCTGGAGGTGGACCACGCCGAGCGCGGCCAGCGCCGCGAGCTTCCCCTCCGGCCAGCCCGCCAGCTCGGCGGCCGTGAACGCCCCGCGCAGCTCCGCGACCGCCTCGGTCAGCTCGGCCGCCCGCCACCGGGTGGCGGCCAGGCAGTGCCCGACGGCCGCCTGCCCCAGGTGGTCGCCGGCCGCGCGGGCGGCCCGCCGCGCGTCCCGCAGCACGTCCGTCCAGCCGGGCTGGCCGCCGGTCAGGTCGAGGTAGCCGTTCATCGCGTCGATGAGCCGCCAGGCGTGCGGATGGTCGGGGGTGTTCCGTACGGCGGCGACGAGGTTGGCGCGCTCGGCGTCCAGCCAGGCCAGCGCGGCGGCGGCACCAGGAAAGGCGGCGGGAAAGGCGGCCGGGCGGCCGGAGCCGTCGGCGGGGGCGCGCAGCAGGTGGGGGTAGGCGACGTCGCCGGCCTCCCGGACCATCCGCAGGTACCAGGCCATCAGCGCGTCCAGGGCGCGGGCCCGTCCCGGCGCGGACTCCTCGGCCAGCACGCGTTCGCGGGCGTACTCCCGCATCAGGTCGTGGAAGGTGTAGCGGCCCGGCTCCGGCTCCTCGACCAGGTGCGCGGCGGCGAGTCCGGAGAGCAGCCGGTCGGCCTCGGCGGGCACGGTCCCGGCCAGCGCGCCGGCCGCCCCCGCGGTGAACGTGGGCCCGGGGACGAGCGCCAGCAGCCGGAACAGCCGCCGCGCCGCCGGATCCAGGCGGTGATAGGACAGGTCGAACGCGCCGCGCACGGCCGCGTGCGGATCTCCGGTGACCGCCAAAGCCGATAATCGGGTGCCGGTGAGCCGGCGCACCTGACCGGCGATGCCGCCGACGGCGTCCCCGCCCGGCCGGCCCAGGATGCCCGCGGCGGCGATGCGCAGCGCCAGCGGCAGCCGGCCGCACGCCCTGGCCAGGTCGAGCGCCGCGTCCCGTTCGGCGGCCAGCCGTTCGCCGCCGAGGATCCCGCCGAACAACGTGACCGCCTCGCCGGTGGACAACACGCCGAGCGGGACGGGGATCGCGCCGTCCCGGGCGACCAGGCCGTCCAGGCGGTCCCTGCTGGTGATCACGGTGGCGCAGCGACGTCCGCCCGGCAGCAGCGGGCGGACCTGCTCCTCGCTGCCGGCGTTGTCCAGCACCACCAGCACCCGCCGGTCGGCCAGCAGGCTGCGGTAGGCCGCGCTGGCCTCCTCCACCGTGCCGGGCACACGCTCGGCGGGCAGGCCCAGCCCGCGCAGGAACCGGCCGAGCGCCTCGATCGGCAGCAGCGGCCGCTCGGCCGAGTGCCCGCGCAGGTCCACGTAGAGCTGGCCGTCGGGGAAGCGGTGGCGGTTGCGGTGGGCCCAGTGCAGGGCCAGGGCCGTCTTGCCGGACCCGCCCGCGCCGGTCAGCACGGAGATCGCCGCCCCGCCGGCGGCCGGGTCGCCGCCTGCCGCGAGCGGGTCGCGGCCGGTCGCGAGCGAGGTGCCGCCCGTCGCGAGCGGGTCGTCGCCGCTCGCGAGCGCGTTGCCGCCGGTCGCGGGCGGGGCGCCGCCTGTCGTGAGCGGGTCGCCGTCCTTCGCGGGCGGGTCGCTGTCCCTCGCGGGCGGGTCGCTGTCCGTTGCCGGTGCGTCGCCGTCGGCCGTGAGCAGGTCGAGCAGGCGGAGCTGGGCGGTCCGGCCGGTGAACTGGCCGGGGGCGGGCGGCAGCTGTGCGGGCGTCACCGTTTCCCGGGAATCGGCCGGCCTGATCGGCGGAACGTTCCCGCGCAGGATGCGCTGGTGCAGTTGCCGCAGCTCGGGGCCGGGGTCGAGGCCCAGTTCCTCGGTGAGGCGGCGGCGGGTGCGCTCGTATCGCTCCAGCGCGTCCACGCGGCGGCCGGCCCGGCACAGCGCCAGCATGAGCAGGCCGACCAGCCCCTCGCGGAACGGGTGCTCGGCGACCAGCGCGATCAGCTCCGGCACCAGCACGGCCGCGCGGCCCGCCCGGACCTCGGCGTCCAGGCACTCCTCGACGGCGCCGAGGCGTTCCTCGGCGAGCGCGTCGCGCAGCCGGTCCAGCAGCTCGCCGCCGGAGACGCCGGTCAGCGGCTCGCCGCGCCACAGGGTCAGGGCGCGGCGCAGCCCGGTGGCCTGCCGCTCGGCCGTCTCGCCGGCGCGCGCCCGGGTGACCGCCGTGCGGAACTCGTGCACGTCCACCTGCCCGGGGTCCAGGCCGAGCTGGTAGCCGCGCGGGCGGTAGGCGATGGTGACGCCGGCCGCGGCCAGGAGGGGGCGCAGCCGGGAGACGTACCCCTGCACCAGGTTGCGCGCCCCGGCCGGAGGCCGTTCGCCCCACAGGCCCTCGATCAGCCGGTTCACCGAGACGAGCCGGCCCGCGTCCAGCGCGAGCAGGGCCAGCGCCGCGCGCTGCCGGGGCGGCCCGAGTGGGATCTCCTGGCGCCCCCGCCAGGCGCGCACCGCCCCCAGGAGCCCGATTTTCAGTACGTCCGCCAGACCCGCCCGTGCTGTTTCGTCTGACATATCGCATTTCCCCTTTGCCACGTCGCAGGCCGCCATACAGGAGACATGACAGGCAGTACAGCCGAAATCCTGACGCCATCAAGCCCCCGTGCAGCGCCCTGCTGCACTCTGAACGCGATCTCGCTTGGGTTCGCTCCACATTCGCTTGACACGGGCTGACAGACGCGCCGACGCGCGGCCGGCCCCGTCGCGTCGCCCCGGGGAAGAGGCAGCGTTGTCCGAACCGCACCACGACGTTCTCCAGGAGTTCGCCCGCACGGCCGGGCTCCATCCGGGCCGTCCGGCCCTCGTCCACGACGGTCGCACCGTCACCTACGCCGAGCTGGCCGTCTGGGTCCGCGCCATTGCCCGGCGGCTCGGGCCCGGTCCCGGGGCGGTGGGCGTGCTGACGTCCCGCGCGCCGGGGACCGTGGCCGCGCTGCTCGGCACGCTGGCGGCGGGCGGCGCGTACGTGCCCGTCGACCCGGCGCACCCGCGGGCCCGCCGGCAGGCGATGCTGGCGGCGGCCGGCTGCCGCACGCTGGTCGCGTCCGGGCCGGACGCATGGGCCCCGGACGGCGTACAGGTGATCGAGCCGCCCGATCACGGGGGTTCTGACGGCAGCTCTGACGCCGACGCCGACCACTCCGGCGGCGACTCCGACTACTCCGGCGTCCCCGGCGGGGACTTCGGCGGCGATTTCGGGGGCGACCTCGACGGCGGCGCGGCGGGTGAGCTGCCGGTCGTCGCGGGGGACGCGCCCGCGTACGTCCTGTTCACCTCCGGTTCGACCGGTGCGCCCAAGCCCGTGGTGACGCCCAGGCGGGCGATCTCCGTCGTTACCGGGGCGCTGCGCGAGCTGTTCGGCATCACCCCGGCCGACCGGGTGCTCCAGTTCGCCTCGCTGAACTGGGACACCTGCCTGGAGGAGATCCTGCCCGCCCTGACCGGCGGGGCGGCGCTGGTCTTCCACGACGGCGCGCACTCGGGCTCGTTCCGGCGGATGTTGCGCGCGGTCGCCGACGAGCGGATCAGCGTGCTGGACCTGCCCACGGCGTTCTGGCACGAGCTGGTACGGCACCTGGCCGACGAAGGGGCCGCGCTGCCTCCGTGCGTCCGGCTGGTGATCATCGGCGGCGAGGCCGTCAGCCCGTCGCGCCTGGCCGACTGGCGGGCCCTGGACACCGGCGGCGTCCGCCTGCTCAACACCTACGGATGCACGGAGACCACCCTCATCACGCACGCCATCGACCTGCACGGCCCGATGACCGACGGGGTCGTGGGTGGGCTGGCGCCGTCGGACCCGCCTGGCTCGACGGCGGGGGAGCGGGCGTCGGCGGACTCGCTCGGCTCCACGGTGGATGAGCGGGTGCGGGGGGCGGAGGAGCGGGTGCCGTCGGACTCGCCTGGCTCGACGGCGGGGGAGCGGGCGTCGGCGGACCCGTCCGGCTCCACGGTGGAAGGGCGGGTGCCGGGGGCGGGGGAGCGGGTGCCGATCGGGTGGGCGCTTGCGCACGTCGAGCAGCGGGTGAGTGCGGAGGGCGAGTTGCTGGTCGGCGGCCCGGCGCTGGCGCTGGGCTACCTGGGCCTGCCGGAGGCGACCGCCGCGCGCTTCGTCACCCCCGAGGCGGGCGGCGGGCGGTTCTTCCGCACCGGGGACCGGGTCACCGTGACCGGCGGCGGGGCGCTCGTCCACGAGGGACGGCTCGACCACGAGCTCAAGATCCGGGGCATCCGGGTGGACCCGGCCGAGGTCGAGGCGCACATCGCCGGCCATCCGGGCGTGAGCGCGGTCGCGGTGGCGGGTGTCACGGTCGCCGATCACACCACCCTCGCCGCCTACGTCGTCCCCCGCCCGCAGCCCGGCCGGGACGCCGAGCACCCGAAACCCGTCCAGGACGCCGACGGCCCGCAGCCCGGCCGGGGCGCCGACGACCCGAAGCCCGTCCGGGACGCCCAGGACCCGCAGCCCGTCCGGGATGCCCAGGACCTGGAGCCCGGCCGGGATGCCCAGGATCCGCAGCCCGGCCGGGACGTCGAGGGCGGGCTGGCCGGCGAGGTGCGGGAGTACCTGCGGGGCCGGGTGCCGGGCCACCTGGTGCCCAGCCGGATCACCGTCGTGCCCGAACTGGCCTACACCACCAGCGGCAAGGTCGACCGCGCCGGTTCGCACCGGCGCTACACCACCAACTGAAGGAGATCATGCACGTGGACGTCACCGCCGTCTCCGACATCTTCCGGCGGGTACTGGAAAACCCCGAAATAACGGATGATTCTGACTTTTTCGTCTTGGGTGGGGATTCCCTGCTCGCCACCCGCGTCCTCAGCGCGATCGCCCGCGACTGCGGCGCCGAGCTGGACTTCGACGACTTCCTCGACGCGCCCACCCCGGCCGCGCTGGCCAAGAAGATCGCGAGCCTGGCATGAGGGTCGTCGTCGTGGGAGCGGGCCTCGCGGGGCTCACCGCCGCCGCCGACCTGGCCGCGTCCGGCGCCGAGGTCACCGTGATCGAGGCCAGGGACCGCGTCGGCGGGCGTACGCACGGCATCGAGGTCGCCCCCGGCGGCTGGGCCGACGCGGGCGCGGCGTACCTGGGGGAGCGGCACACCGCACTGACGGCCCTGCTGGCCGAGCTGGACCTGAAGACCACCCCGGCCACCGTGGGCGGCGCGGCCAGGTTCGCGCTCGGCGGCGAGCCCGGGACCGGCCGGTTCCCGCCTCTGTCGGCGGTCGCGCTGGGCGGCCTGTTCGACGCGCTGGAGGAGCTGGCCGCCGCCGTCCGCCCCGAGGCCCCCTGGCTGACCCCGGACGCCGCCCGCCTGGACGCCACCACGGCGGCGGACTGGGCCGCCGAGCACCTGACGCATCCGGACGCGCGGCTGTTCTTCCCGCTGTTCGCCGGCGAGATGATGGCCGCCGACCCGGCGGACGTGTCCGTCCTGCATCTGGCCTTCTACCTGCGCTCGGGCGGCGGGCTGCGCTACCTGAACGCCTTCGCGGGCGGCGCGCAGGAGGACCGGATCGACGGCGGCGCCCACCAGGTGTGCCTGCGCCTGGCCGCCCGGCTCGGCGACCGGGTGCGCCTCGGCGAGCCGGTACGCGCGGTCCACCAGGACGCGACCGGCGTGGACGTCGTCACCGCGACCGGCGCCACCAGGGCGGACGCGGTGGTGGTCGCCGTGCCGCCGGTGCTGGCCGACGCCGTGGAGTTCCGGCCGGGCCTGCCCGCGCCGCGGTCGGGCCCCCGTACGGCGCCCGGCTGCGCGGTGAAGGTGCACCTGGTCTACCCCGCGCCGCTCTGGCGCGAGCAGGGCCTTTCGGGCTGGTCGGTCAGCGCGGACGGCCCCCTGCTGTCCACCGTGGACGACTCGCCCGCGGGCGGCTCGGCGGGCGTGCTGACCGGGTTCGTGACCGGCGCGCAGGCCAAGGCGTTCGCCGCGCTGTCCCCGCGCGAGCAGGCCGAGCGGGCGCGGGCCCAGGTCGCGCGGCTGTTCCCCGGGCTGCCCGCCCCGGACGCCTGCCATGTGACCGACTGGCTGAGCGACGAGCACAGCCGGGGCTGCTACGCGGCGCTGTTCGGGCCGGGCGACTGGCCGCGGCTCGGCCCGCGGCTGACGACCCCCCACCAGCGGGTGCACTGGGCCGGCACCGAGACGAGCACCGAGTTCTTCGGCCTGATGGAAGGCGCCATCCGCTCAGGACACCGGGTGGCCGCGGAGATCGACGCGACGTGGAGGCACATCCATGACTGACCAGACCCCGATCGCCCCCCTGGCCGTACGGCAGGGCTTCATGACCGAGCCCGGCCTCGGCGCGGGCAACTTCCTCGACCACGCGCTGGCGGCCAACCCCAACCGGTCGGTGCCGTTCATCCACAGCCACCACACCGACCACCGCGGCCAGGTCGTGTTACGCGGCCACAGCCTCACCGACCTCGCGGCCCTGCGCGACCGGTACGCCACCTGGTACCACGCCAACGGCGTGCGGCCCGGCGAGCCCGTGGGCGTCGTCGTCGCCGAGGGCCTGGAGCCGCTGCTGCACTTCCTGGCGCTGACCGCGCTCGGCGCGATCCCGGCGATGGTCAACGACGCCATGCGGGCCGACGTCATGGCCGGCTACCTGGAGCATGTCGGCGTGGTGGGCGTGGTCGCCGACGACACGACCCGGCTGCAGCTCGCCTACCGCAACACGCCGCGCGCCCGGCCCCGGTTCGTCGCCCTGGCGGCCGAGGTGCGGGCCCACGACGCGGCGGCCGGCGGGCTGCCGGAGCAGTACCCGTACCGGCACGAGCCGGACGACGTGGTGGCGCTCATCCACTCCTCCGGCACCACCGGCACCCCCAAGTCCACCATCCTCGGACACCGCAGCTTCTGGGACGGCAAACAGCTCCGGATGGTGCGTTTCCCGGCGGAGCCGTACGACCGGCTGATGTCGCTCATGCCGCACACGCACGCGGGCGGGCTCAGCTACTTCCTCACCGCGGTGCTGCTCGGGCTGCCGACCGTGATCATGTCGGACTGGCGGCGGGCCGGGGTGGAGCCGGTCATGGAGGCGTTCCAGCCGACCATGGTGGCCTCGTTCCCGCGCACGTTCGTCGAGCTGGCCACCGGCGAGCTGCCGGTCAGGGGCGCGGCCCGGGTGCACTCCTGGTTCAACACCGGGGACAGCGCCCACTACGGCCACATCCGGCGGCTCGTCCAGCTCGGCGAGCGGCCCGCGGGGCTGATCAGGTCGTGGCTGCTGCCGCGCGGCGAGGCCGCCGGCGAGCCGCTGCCCGGCTCCCAGTTCGTGGACGGGCTCGGCTCCTCGGAGATGGGCATGGCGCTGTTCGGCCAGGTCACCACCCCCGAGACGCCGCGTGCCGACCGCTGCGTGGGCAAGCCCCAGGACGCGGTGATCAAGGCCGCCGTGCTCGACGAGAACGGCCGGGAGCTGCCCGACGGCGAGGTCGGCCTGCTGGGCGTGATCACCCCGTCGCGCACCCCCGGCTACTGGAACGACGCCAGGCTGACCGGCAGCTTCGAGCTCAACGGCTACTGGCTCACCGGCGACGTCGCCCGCCGGGACGCCGAGGGCGACTTCTACCACCTCGACCGCACCGTGGACGTGATCGACACCGCCGCCGGGCCGGTCTACAGCCTGCCCGTCGAGGAGGTCCTCATCGCCGACTGCGCGGACCTCGTCCAGGACTGCTCGGTCGTCGGCGTGCCGGGGCCCGAGGGGCAGGTGCCGATCGCCGTCGTACGGACGCAGGCCGAGGCCGCCGCGGTCACCGCCGAGGAGATCAGGGAGAAGGCCAACAAGGCGCTGGCCGACGCGGGCCTGGCCACGCTGGGCGCGGTGATCCTGGCGCGTACCGAGCAGGACTACCCGCTCGGCCCCACAGGCAAGGTGCTCAAGCGCGAGCTCCGCACCCGGCACGCGGCGCTGTTCGCCGGATGAGCCCGAACGACGACACGCCCCGCCGCCCCGCCGCCGACGCCGAGACCGCCCGGTCCGGGGCCGCGGGGTCCGGGGCCGCGGGGTCCGGGGCCGCGGGGTCCGGGGATGCCGACCGCCCCTATGTGTACGCGCGGCGGGCGCTCGCCGAGCCCGACTGGCGGCGGCTGCCGGGGTGGCGCGGGGTCACCGAGGCGCAGTGGCGCGACGCCCAGTGGCAGCGCGCCCACTGCGTGCGCAACGCGGCGCAGCTGCGCGCCGTGACCGGCGACCTGCTCCAGGACGCCTTCCTCGCCGACCTGGCCGCCGACGTGGCCCGGTTCGCCACCATGTCCATGCTGGTCACGCCCCAGCTCCTCAACGTCATGGCGCCGGACGAACCCGGCGATCCGGCCGCGTTCACGGCGGCGTTCCTGGCCAACCCGGTCCGCCGCTACCTGCTGCCGGTCGCCTCCGACCGGCACCCGGTCTGGCCGAGCCATCCGCGGGCCCAGCGGGACTCGCTGCACGAGGCCGAGATGTGGGCGGTGGAGGGCCTGACCCACCGCTACCCGACGAAGGTGCTGGCCGAGCTGCTGGCCACGTGCCCGCAGTACTGCGGCCACTGCACCCGGATGGACCTGGTCGGCACCTCCACCCCGCAGGTCGTCAAGGCCAGGCTCACGCTCAGGCCGGTGGACCGGCAGGAGCTGATGCTGGACTACCTCAAGCGCACGCCCGCCGTCCGCGACGTGGTGGTCTCCGGCGGCGACCTGGCGAACATGCCGTGGCCGCGGCTGGAGGCGTTCCTGCTGCGGCTGCTGGAGCTGGAGTCCGTACGCGACATCCGGCTGGCCACCAAGGCGCTGGTCGGGCTGCCGCAGCACTGGCTCCAGCCGGCCGTGGTCGAGGGCGTGGGCCGGGTGGCGGCCGTCGCGCGGGCCCGCGGGGTGAACCTGGCCGTGCACACCCACGCCAACCACGCCCGCTCGGTGACGCCGCTGGTCGCCGAGGCCGCTGGGGCCCTGCTCGCGGCCGGCGTGCGGGACGTGCGCAACCAGGGCGTGCTCATGCGCGGCGTGAACGCCACCCCGCACGACCTGCTCGACCTGTGCTTCGCCCTGCACGGCGAGGCCGGCATCCTGCCCTACTACTTCTACGTCTGCGACCTGATCCCCAACGCCGAGCACTGGCGCACCCCGCTGCACCAGGCGCGGCACCTCCAGGAGGCCATCATGGGCCACCTGCCCGGCTACGCCACGCCCCGGATCGTGTGCGACGTGCCCTACGTCGGCAAGCGCTGGGTGCACCAGGCCGCCGCCTACGACCGGGAACGCGGCGTCTCGTACTGGACCAGGAGCCACGGGATCGGGCTGGAGCCGCCCGGCCCGGCGCGCCGCTTCCCCTTCTACGACCCGATCGACACCCTGCCCGAGCCCGGCCGCCGCTGGTGGGCGAGCCAGAAGGGAGAGTCATGAGCTCGTTGCGCCGTTTGTGCTGGATCTTCCCCGACCGGGAGTCCACCCGGGCCACCGCGATGTGGCACCCGTTCTTCTGGGACCTGTACGAGGAGGTCGCCGCCGAGCTCGGCCTGCGCTGGACCAGGAACTCCCCGGACTCGGTCACCGTGGACGCCCTGGAGCCCGGCCGGCCCCGCGTCTTCGTGGACGACGAGCCCGTCACCCCCGAGGACACCCTCTTCATCACCGCCCTGTACTCCCTGCCCTACCAGTCCATGGACGTCTTCAACCAGTACGCCCTCTACGCCGTGCTGGAGGAGGCCGGCTTCTACCTGCCGTTCCCGCCGTCCCTGTCGCCGGTGGCCAACGACAAGCTGGCCACCGTCCTGCGGCTGCGCGACTCGCCCGTGCCGCCGATCCCGACCCTGCGCATCGGCACCGGCCGGGACACCAGCAAGCACCTGTACGAGGCCGCCATCGCCGGCCTCACCTACCCGGCCCTGGTCAAGCCGGCCGGCTGGTGCGGCGGCGGCGGGGTGAACCTGGCCCGCGACTCCGAGGAGCTGCGCGGCCTGGCCAGCCTCGCCCAGGGCGGCGACACCACGCTCGTCGTCCAGCCCTACCTGGGCGACGGCACCGTGGACTACCGCGTCTACGTCGTGGACGGCGAGCCGTACGCGGTCATGAAACGCATCCCGGAGCCGGGCTCGCCGGTCGCCAACGCCAGCAGGGGCGGCACGATGGAGTTCCCGCCCGTGCCGCCCGAGCTGGCGGCGGCCACGGCGTACTTCTACGAGCGGCTGCCCATCCCCTTCTTCTGCGTCGACTTCCTGCACGACGGCGAGCGCTACTGGTTCTCCGAGCTGGAGCCCGACGGCGTGATCGCGCCCGACCTCGGCGACCCCGCCCGCACCCTCCAGCGCGACGTCACCCGCGCCCGCTGGACGGCCTACCGCGACGGCCACACCCGCTTCCTCAAAGACCGCCACCCGCAAGACCGCCTTCCGCAAGACCGCCTTCCGCACGACCGTCTTCCGCACGACCGTCTTCCGCACGACCCCGAGAGCTGGTGACCCCCATGACCGAATCGTTCTCGCTGACGTCCGCGGCGGCCGAGCCGCTGCTGCGCGTCCCGAGGCGCTCGCTGGAGCGGCTGAGGAGCGTGCCCGCGCTCGCGCCGCGCTACGAGGGCCACGAGAAGGTGCTCACGCTGGAGGACCTGGCCGCCCTGCCGCCGCTGGTCAAGGACGACCTCAACGTCGCGCTCGCGCACCTGGAACCCAAGGCCGGACAGGGCGCGACCTGGCTCTTCCAGAGCGGCGGCAGCACCGGCGCGCCCAAGGTCGGCTACGCCCCCACCGGCTTCTACATGGACGGCGTGCACCGCCACTGGCAGCCGCTCGAACCGGACGACGTCTTCGTCAACGCCTGGGGCGCCGGCCGCATGTGGGGCGCCCACTTCCTGGCCGCCGCCTTCGCCGACCTGTCCGGCTGCCGGGTCATCGCCCTGGGCTCGGTCGGCAAGGAGGAGTACGGCGACTGGCTCGGCTTCTTCGCCGACCGGAAGGTGACCGCGTTCGGCGGCACGCCCAGCGTCCTGCGGCTGTGGTTCGCCCACGCCCGCGCGGCCGGCCTGCGCCTGCCCGCGCTGCGCAAGGTGCTCTGGCTGGGCGAGGCCTGGCATCCCCAGCTCGACGAGGACCTGGCCGAGGTCGCCCCGGACGCCCGCCGCTGGGGCATGTTCGGCAGCACCGAGACCTGGGTCGCCGCCACCAACACCCCGGACTGCCCGGCCGACGTCTTCCACCCGCTGCCCGACCAGCTCGTGCACAGCGACGCCGACGAGCTGCTGGACTTCACCACGCTCAACCCCGACATGCTCAACCCGGTGCTGCGTTACCGCACCGGCGACGCCGGCCGCCTCGTCTCCTGCCCGTGCGGCCGGGACGGCAGGGCGCTGCGCGTCCTGGGCCGCCGCGACTCGGTCGTCCAGGTGCGCGGCCTCGGCCTGCACGTGGACGACGTCGTCGCCCAGGCCGAGCGCGAGGCCGGCGTGCTGCGCGCCCAGGTCCTGATCACCGAGCGGCAGGGCCGGGTCTCCGGCGTGGACGTGCTGCTGCTGACCGGCCCCGAGACCCCGCCCGACCTGCCCGAACGGCTGCGCCACGACCTCCTGGCCGCCACCTTCACCCTCAGCACGGCCTTCCAGCACGACCCCGGCTCCTTCCGCGTCCGGACGGTCGACGCGCTGATCGGCAACGACCGCACCGGCAAGACCTCCTCCTTCGTCGTGCGGGAGGAGCAGTGAGGATGCCGGGGTCGCTCGGCCGGGAGTTCGGCCTCTACTGGAGCGGCCAGACGGTGAGCCTGCTCGGCGACCGGATCACCGTGTTCGTCGTGCCGACGCTGATGATCTTCGTGTTGCACGCCTCCGCGCTGGAGGTCGGCATCGTGGCCATGGCCCAGTACCTGGGCATCCCGCTGCTCGGGCCGATCGCCGGGGTGCTCGTGGACCGGTGGGACAAGCGGCTGACCATGGTCGTGTGCGACCTCGTCCGGCTGGTGGCGGTGGGGGTCATCCCGGTCGCGTACTGGTGCGGGGTGCTCTCGACGCCGGTGCTGTTCGTGTGCGTGGCGCTGATCAGCGGCGCGACCATCTTCTTCAACATCGGCTACCTCGTCGCCGTGCCGACGACCGTGCCGCAGGACCGGCTGGTGCGGGCGTACTCGCGGCTGGAGGGCAGCAGCACGGTGTCGGAGGTGGCCGGGCCGTCGATCGCGGCGGGCCTGTACCACCTGCTCGGCGTCGCCTCGCTGCTCGTGGACGCGGCCAGCTACCTGGTCTCGGCGGCCTGCCTGCGGGCCATGAAGCCGTGGGGCGTCACGACCGGGGAGCGTGTGCCGGTGCGCTCGCGGCTGATGCTCGGCTTCCGGCTGAACTGGGCCGACCCGGTGCTGCGCCGGGTGGTGCTGGCCGCGGTGGTGCTCAACTCGGGCGGGCCGGTCTTCGTCACGGTCCTGCCGGTGCTGGCCTACCAGGGGCTCGGCGTCTCGGTGGGCGTGTTCGGCGCGGCGATGTCGGCGGCGGCCGTCGGCGCGGTGCTCGGCGCGCTGGCCGCCCCGAAGATCAGCGACCGGCTCGGCCTCGGCCGGACCATGGCCTGGGCGCTGCTGCTGCACTGCCTGGTCGGCCTCGGCGTGCTGGCCGCGCCCGCGCTGCCCGCCGCGGCGGTGATCGGCGTGACGTTCGGCTGCTACGGCTTCTTCATGTCGTGCATCAACGTGTGCAGCGCGCCGATCCGGCAGTCGCGGATGGCCGCCGAGAACCAGGGCGTCATGCACGCCGCGTTCCGCACGGCGACCTGGGGGGTGATCCCGCTGGCCGCGCTCGCGGGCGGGTCGGCGGTCACCCTGCTGACGCCCGCGCTGGGCGTGCTCGGCGCGGCGCAGGCCGTCATGGCCGGCGGCACGCTGCTGGCGGCGTTCTCGTTCCTGCCCGCCTCGGGGATCCAGGCCCACATGGACCGGGCCGAGCCGCGGGCGCACCTGGCGGGGAGCGCGTCATGACGACTGTGCTGATCACCGGGACCTCGTCGGGGATCGGGCTGGCCACCGCGGTGACCGCCGCGCGGGCCGGGCTGACGGTGGTGGCCACCATGCGCGACCTCGGACGCGACGGCGACCTGCGCGCGGCGGCCGACCGGGCCGGCGTCACCCTGGACGTCCGCCACCTCGACGTCACCGACCCCGCCTCGGCGTGGGCGTGCGTGAAGGGTGTGCGCGAGACGTACGGAGGGCTGGACGCGCTGGTCAACAACGCGGGCGTGTCGAACTTCGACCCCACGATGGAGATGTCCACGCCGGAGGCGCTGCGCGCCAACTTCGAGGTCAACTTCTTCGGGGTGATCGAGGTGAGCCGGGTGGCGATGCCGCTGCTGCGGGCCGCCGGAGGGCGTCTGGTGACGGTCGGCAGCGTGCACGGCGTCGTGG
The DNA here is from genome assembly GCF_053601695.1 of Nonomuraea sp. NPDC004702. Lineage (NCBI taxonomy): Bacteria > Bacillati > Actinomycetota > Actinomycetes > Streptosporangiales > Streptosporangiaceae > Nonomuraea > Nonomuraea sp. NPDC004702. Next base: position 41,284 of record NZ_JBSGCE010000004.1, on the reverse strand, counting down.
GCCAGCCGTTCAACGAGGCGTACGCGGCGGCGAAGGCGGCGGTCGAGGGGTTCATGGAGAGCCTGGCGCCGGTCGCGGCCGCGCACGGCGTACGGGTGAGCGTGGTGGTGCCCGGCTTCGTCTCCGACACCCGGTTCGGGATTTTTCCGGACATCAACCGGAAGACCATCCGGGCCGCCTCCGGCCCGTACGCCCCGGCCTTCGACGCCTACATCGACTGGGTGTGCGGCCCCGGCTGGGAGGGCGCCGGCCAGACCTCCTGGCAGGTGGCCGACGTGATCGTGGCCGCGCTGACCGCCGCCGACCCGCCCTTCCGCATCCCGACCGGGCCCTGGGTGTCGCGGTACGTGGCCGGCAAGCTCGCCGACCCCGACGGCTCGGCCGTCCAGGCCATGGCCAGGACCTGGCTCGGAGCCACCCCATGACCGCCCCCGCGCCCGACCCCGCAAAAGGCCCTGCGCCCGACCCCGCGACCGACCCCGCGGCCGGCCCCGATCCGGCCTGCCGGGCGCTCGGCATCGCGCTGGAGGAGGCCGCCGGCGGCCGGGCCCGGCTGCGCATGCGCGTCACCGAGGACATGGTGAACGGGCACGGCGTCGCCCACGGCGGCTACCTGTTCCTGCTCGCCGACGCCGCCTTCGACCACGCCTGCAACAGCCGCGGCCCGGTCATGCTGGCCCACAGCGCCCAGGTGACGTTCCTGCGCCCGGCGGCGGCCGGCGACGTGCTGGTGGCCGAGGCCACGGAACGGGCAAGACACGGTCGGCACGGCGTCTACGACGTCACCGTACGCCGCCCGGCCGGCGAGATCGTCGCCGAGTTCCGCGGCCACGGCGTCGTGGTCGCCGGCCGTCCCACCAACGAAGGGAGAACCTCATGAACCGGCGGACCGGACGCTGGATCGAGCACTGGGAACCCGAGGACCCGGGCTTCTGGGCGGCCGTCGGACGCCGCGTCGCCACCAGAAACCTCATCTTCTCCATCTTCGTCGAGCATCTCGGCTTCGCGGTGTGGCTGCTGTGGAGCGCCGTCGTCGTCCTGCTGCCGAAGGCGGGCTTCCCGTTCACCGTCGACCAGCTCTTCTGGCTCGTCGCGGTGCCGAACCTGGTCGGCAGCACGCTGCGGCTGCCCTACACCTTCGCCGTCTCGGCCTTCGGTGGGCGCAACTGGAACGTGGCCAGCGCCCTGCTGCTCCTGGCTCCGACGGGGCTGCTGGCCTGGCTGGTCACCGATCCGGCCAGGCCCTACTGGATGTTCCTGGCCGCCGCCGCCACGGCCGGGCTCGGCGGCGGCAACTTCGCCTCCTCCATGGCCAACGTCTCCTACTTCTACCCGGAGCGGCGCAAGGGGTTCGCGCTGGGCGTGAACGCGGCCGGCGGGAACCTGGGCGTGGCGGTCGTGCAACTGCTGATCCCGCTGGTGGCGGCGGGCGGCCTGGCGTACGCGGGGCTGGTGTGGATGCCGCTCGTCGTGGCCGCCGCGCTGTGCGCGTACCTGTTCATGGACAACCTGGCCGTCGCCAGGACCGGCTTCGGCACCCAGGGCCGGGCGTTCCTGCGTCCGCACACCTGGGTCATGTCCTTCCTGTACATCGGCACCTTCGGCTCGTTCATCGGTTACTCGGCGGCGTTCCCGCTGGTCGCCCGGTCGGCGTTCGCCGAGTCCGCCTCGCCGTACCTGGCCTTCCTCGGACCGCTGGCCGGGTCGCTGGCGCGGCCGGTCGGCGGCTGGCTGGCCGACCGGTACGGCGGGGCCAAGGTCACCTCGTGGTCGTTCGTCGCCATGGCCGCCGGGGCCGTGGCCGCGCTCGCCGCGCTCGGACGGCACAGCTTCCCGCTCTTCCTGGGCGCGTTCCTGCTGCTGTTCGTCGCCTCGGGGGCGGGGAACGGGTCCACGTACCGGATGATCCCGGCCATCTTCACCGCGCAGGCCCGGCACGGGTCTCCGGACGCGCGGCTGCGGGCCAGGCGCGAGGCCGCGGCGGCCATCGGCATCGCCTCCGCGGTCGGCGCGTTCGGCGGGTTCCTCATCCCCCGCGGCTTCGCCGTCTCGCTGGCCGGGACGGGTTCCGTCGCGCCCGCACTCCAGGTGTTCATCGGCGCCTACGCCGTCTTCCTGGCCACCAACTGGTGGTTCTACCGCCGCCGGGTGCTGGCGCGGGTCCCGAGCCTCGCCCACAGCCGGATCTGAGCATCGACGACCAAGGAGTGACACATGCCCGCCAAGTCCCTGCGTGACCTGATCGACTTCGCCCGCCGGCACTCGCCGTTCTACGCCGAGCTCTACCGGGACCTGCCCGACGGCGTGGACGACCTCACCGCGCTGCCGATCATCGACCAGAACGCCTTCTGGGCCGCCAACACCTACCCGGACAACAGGCTGCTGACCGGCCCCCTGACCGACGCCGGCGTCTACGCCTCCGGCGGCACCACCGGGGCGCCCAAGTTCTCCCCCTGGACGCGCTCCGAGCACGCCGACTCGGTGACCGCGTTCGGCGCCGGCATGGTGCAGGCGGGCCTGCGGCCCGGACACCGGGTGGCGAACCTGTTCTCCGCCGGCGAGATGTACGGCGGCTTCCTCTACATCGAGCACGCCCTGCACAACGCCCCCGTGGAGAACGTGCGCCTGCCCATCGCCTGCCACGCCGAGGACGGCTACATCGCCGACCTGATCGAGCTGTTCGGCGTGCACGTGCTGGCGGGGCCGCCGATGAAGCTCGGCAAGGTGGCCGAGGCGGTGATCGCGCGCGGGCGCGGCGCGGACACCGTGGAACTGCTGCTGTTCGCCGGCGACCTGCTCTTCGACGACCTGCGTCCGCAGCTCGCCAAGGCCTTCCCCGGCGCGGCGATCGCCTCGCTCGGCTACGCCTCCGTGGACGCCGGGCTGATCGGCGGCCCCGTGGCGGGCGCGGACGTGCGGGTGCACGCGGCGTTCCCCGACCGCACCCTGGTGGAGCTGCTGGACGAGGTGACCGGCGACCCGGTCACCACGCCCGGCGTGCGCGGGCGGGTGGTCGTCACCAACCTGTTCAGGACGCTGATGCCGGTCATCCGCTACCCGGTCGGCGACCTGGGGGAGTGGACCGACGCGGAATGCCGGGCCTTCCGGCTGGTCGGCAGGACGTCGGAGGGGGCCAGGGTGGAGACGGTGGCGATGTCCAGCGAGGCCGTCCGGGCCGTGCTGGTCGCCGCCGACCCGGACCGGGCGATGTCGGCGATGCAGATGGTCCAGCGCCGCTGGGACGGCAAGGACGGCCTGCTGCTCCGGCTGGCCAGCACGCAGGAGCCGCCGCCCGGCCTGACCCAGCGGCTCGTGGACGCCGTGTACGCGGCCAAGCCGCTCTACCCGAAGTCCGTGGCCGAGGGGCTGGTGCACCCGCTGACCGTCGAATGGGTGCGGCCGTCCGAGCTGGTGACGCACCCGCGTACCGGCAAGGTGCTGCAGGTGGTGGACGAGCGCCCGCACCCCTGACTCCGGCCGGAGCCTCCGGCGCCGGCCGGAGGCTCCGGATTCATCCGGATTTTTCCGTCGCCGCCCGGTACCTCGTTTCTATGATGGAAACGAGCGTCCGCGGGGCGATGCTCACCCAGAGCTCACCCAGGGCTCACTCGGGCACGCACCGGCTGACGACGACCAAGCAGGTTGCTGCGATGGCGGATTCGTTCAACGACGCGCACCTTCGCCTGGTGACGAAGGAGTGCCTCCCGCTCGGGAGCGGCGACCGGCTCCCGGTCATCGTGCTGCTCGGCCCCGACGGCACCGACCGCGAGGTGTGCCTGACCCGCGTCTGGAGGAGCGTCACCAGGCCCGAGTCGCCCCGGGTGCGGGTGGACTTCCGGCTGCCGGGGCTGCGCGACGCGCCGGTGGTCAAGACCGTCGAGCGCATCGCCCACGACCTGATGGAGACCTCCAGCGTCCGGCTGCCCCGGGTGGTCTTCGCGCTGCACGTGCTGGCCCTGGACCCGCGGGACCGCTCCGACAACGAGCTGGCCGGCGAACTGGACGACCTCGTGGACGGCGGCGACCCCGAGCGGCTGTCCGACGCCCTGTCCCTGCTGCGCGACCTGCTCGGCCGCATCCCGGGGGCCGAGCCGCTGGCCGCGCTCACCTCGGTGCTCCAGTACGCCGCGCGGGGCCAGCGCCGCCGCGTGGTCAGGCTGCTCAACGACAAGGGCAGGACGTGGCTGGCCGCCCAGATGGCCAACGGCAACGTGATCGACCTGGCCAGGCGGCGGGACGGCCACGGCGGCGACCCGTCCGGGTCCGCCGGGGCGATCCTGTGCCGGGCCCTCGTCGCCGACCTCACCGACTCCTGGTCCAAGAGCCACCGCCACGCCCGCAGCTGCCTGCTGCTGCTGGAGGGGGCCGAGACCGCGGCGGGCCGCGCGCTGCTCAGGGCGCTCGGCCCGGCCAAGGGCGCCGACCCGCTGCTGGTGGTGGCGGAGTCGAAGGAGTGGCTGCCGATGGGCGGCTCGTGGGCGCGCCCGGGCACGGTCGTGCCCGGCGCGGCCCACCCGCCCACGCTGGCGGAGGCGAGCTACCGCGACTGGCGGGCCGGCTACGACGCCCGGGAGCAGCCGTGGTGGTACCCCGTGCTGATGCCGCCGCTGGAGGCCGACAGGTCGCGCGCCTACGCCTCGGCCGTCCGGGAGCTGACCGGCGGCCATCCGGCCGTGACCCGGCGCCTGGGCAGGCTCGCCGCCACGGCCCAGGACGACGACGCCTTCCGCGCCGTCGTGTGCCGCGAGGACCTGCTGCGCTGGCCCGACCGGCTGCACCTGGCCCACCTGGACGAGCTCACCGACTGGGCGGCGGCCAGGAACGTGGACGACGCCGAGAGCGCCCTGCTCAAGCGGGCCGGCCGGACGCCGAACCTGCGCAACGAGCTGGCCGACCTGCTCTGGCTCGACCGCCGGGCGGAGGAGAGGGACCCGCACGGCCGCTACGAGGGCGCGCGCGGCCCCCAGGTCACCGTGATCCACCCGTGGCTGCGGCGGCTGCTGCTGCACCGGCTCGCCGTCACCGGCCGCTGGGACGACGTGCACGGGGACCTGGAACGTTTCCACCTCGGCCCCGGCGGCGAGGAGAACCCGCGCAGCCTGCACCACCGCCTGGCCCGCGTCGGCCGGGACGACCCCGAAGGCCATCTGACCCACGTCGCCGATCACCTGCACCGGCTCTTCGACCGGCTCGACGTGCGCGAGGACGGCCGCAGCCGCCTGCCGGAATGGCTGGCCGGCTTCAACGAGGTGACCACCGCCCCCAACCGGCTGCCGCTGGTCACCCCTCTGGACGAGCTGTACGACTCGCTGGTGGCGACCGCCGTCCCGCACGAGCGCGGGGACTGGCTCGTCGTGGTCAGGGCCCTGGTCGTGGACCGCTGGTTCTGGCTCGACCCGCTGCTCGACCCGTCCGGGAGCCGGGCCGAGCAGGTGGCGCGCGGGCTGCGGGACCTGGCCAGGCGGTCGGCCACCAGTCCGGCGATCTTGTTACGGGAGGCCGACAGGTATGAGCGACGACGGTGACCTCGGCGCGGCCGGGGCGGGCGATCCGGCGCCGGCGGAGGTCGGCGCGAAGTGGGCGGCGGGCCGGCGCAACCGCGTCCTGCTGCGCAGGGCGCTGGCGGGGGTGCTCGTCGTGGCGGCCGTCGTCGTCCTCGGGCTCTACGTCAGGACGTCGCGGCTCACCGACGACAGCGACGCCTTCGGCCCCGACCTGGCCCCGGTCATGAGCCGCATCGCCGCCGAGAACGCCGCGGTGGAGAAGGAGCACCCGGACGACTTTGTGACCGTCGTCGCGATGTTCCCGATGACCGGCTCCCTCACCGACATCGCCCTGAACCGGGAGAGCATCAGGCACGGCCTGGAGGGCATCCACCTCGCGCAGGTGTGGCGCAACCGGCAGCCGTCCTCGCCGCCGTACGTGCGGGTGCTGGTCGCCAGCGACGGGCCGCAGGACTGGGAGGCGACGGTCGAGGCCGTCCGGGACCGGACCGCCCAGGAGCACATCGTGGCCGTGACCGGGCTGGGCGCCAGCACCGGCGCGACCCGCAGGACGGTCGCGAGCCTGAGCGCGAGCCGGTACGCGATGGTCTCGGCGGTCATCACCTCCGACGAGCTCACCGGCTTCCCCGGCCTGGCCCGCGTCGCGGCCCTGAACAGCGAGCAGGCCCAGGCCGGGGTGGTGCACGCCAGGAAGGTCAACCCCGGGCTCAAGGCGGTCGTGATCAAAGACCTCAACCCGGCCGACAGCTACGTCAAGACCCTCGCCCGGTTCTACACCGGCTCGCTGGCCGGCCGGGAACGCGTGATGGAGCTGTCCTACGACTCCTCGACCAGGTTCTCCGGCACCGTGCTCGACGTCATCGCCGAGCGCGTCTGCAACTCGGGCGCGAACACCGTCCTGTACGCCGGGCGCAGCGAGCAGCTGCCCGCGCTGATGCAGGCGCTCAGCCAGCGCGAGCGGTGCGTCCGGCCCGGCGTCACCGTGATCACCGGCGACGACGCCAGCGAGATGAACCGCAAGGTCGACCTCGGCATGTGGGGGGACACCCGGATCCGGCTCTTCTACACGGCCCTGGCCCACCCGGCGAGCCTCGCGCTGCCCGGCGGCGGGGTGCTCACGGCGATCCGGGCCAGGTTCGAGGGCGACGACCCCGACAGCTTCCGGCGCATGTTCCCGCACGAGAGCCTCGACGACGGCATGGCCATCATGCACCACGACGCCATGTTCGTGGCCCTGGAGACGGCCAAGGCGTTCGCCCGGGAGCCGGACGTGCCCTCGCCGCAGGACATGGCGAACATGCTGACCAGCGGCACGGTGTCGGTCGAGGGCGCCAGCGGCCCGATCAGGATCGTCGAGGGCGGCGCCCGCCAGACCAAGGAGATCCCGATCCTCCAGCTCAACCCGGACGGCACCTCGGCGTACTCGGGCCGGGTCACGGTGACGGACGGCGGCCCCGGCCGGAGCTGACCGCCTTTCATGTATTACCTATTGCTTTTGTGGGAAATTTCGCGCAGGATCAGAGGCGTGAAGAGCCTCCTGGTGGCCCGCCTCCACGTCGACCTCCGGCGGCAGGCGAGCGCGCTCTGTGCCGTGCGGTGACCTCCGGGTCCCCGCTCTCCTCGGACGCCCGAGCGTCCTTCCCCCAGACCTTCCCCGAAGCTCAGAGGAGTGGCCCCACCATGTCGACATCCACCAGCGTGCTCACCGTCCGGCGGGTCGCCGGGCACATCGGCGCCGAGATCACCGGCGTCGATCTGGCCCACCCGCTCGATCCGTCCGTGGTCGAGGAGATCCGCCAGGCGCTGCTCGCGTACAAAGTCGTGTTCTTCCGCGGGCAGGAGCTCGACCACGCCGCGCAGATCGCCTTCGCCCGCCAGTTCGGCGAGCTGACCCACGCCCACCCGCACGAGGACGCGCCGCCCGAGGAGTTCCCGCAGATCCTGACCATCGACCCCCGCCGGTACGAGAAGCGTTACGGCGTCAACTACCGCGAGCTCTACCAGCGCAGGCGCTACTCCTACTTCTCCGGCTGGCACACCGACGTCACCGCCGCCGTCAACCCGCCCGCCGCCTCGATCCTGCGGGCCGAGACCGTGCCGGAGTTCGGCGGCGACACCCAGTGGACGAACCTGGTGGCCGCCTACGAGGGCCTGTCCGCGCCGCTGCGCGACCTGGTGGACGGCCTGCGCGCCGAACACCGCTTCCTGGCCGGCTACCAGGCCGCCGAGGAGGACGGCAAGCTGGTCAAGCGCATCAACGACAACCTGCTGATCTCCGTGCACCCGGTGGTGCGGGTGCATCCGGAGACCGGTGAGCGGGCGTTGTTCGTCAACCCCGGCTTCACCGACCACATCGTGGGCCTGTCGGCCGTGGAGAGCCGCCGCATCCTCGACCTGCTGTACGAGCAGCTCACCCGGCCCGAGTACACCGTGCGGTTCCGCTGGCAGCCCGGCAGCGTCGCCTTCTGGGACAACCGCGCCACCGCCCACCTCGCCCCGTCCGACCTCGACCACCTCGACGTGCCGCGCAGGCTGCACCGGGTCACGCTGATCGGCGACCGTCCCGTCGGACCCGACGGGTTCGTCTCGGAGATCGTGGCCGGAAGGGAGTTCAGGGCGCAGTCACTCGTGGTCGCCTGACGGCGGCGGCCACCTCCGCGAGCGGGACCCGCTCGCGGCACCGGACGCGCGGGCGGGGGCTGGGGGGTGCCCGCCCGCGACGCCGGTCCCTACTTCTGGACGGCTGTGCGCGACCTGCTCAGCCGGCGGCCGAGCCGCTGGGCCGGGGCCTCGATCACGTGGTACGTCACCAGGCACAGCGGGATCAGGACCAGGTAGTACAGCACCAGGTTCGGCAGCAGGCGCAGCAGCAGGGGATGCAGCAGGTAGACGGAGAAGCTGATCACGCCGAGCCGGGTCAGCACGCGCGGGAACGCCCTGTGGCGCAGCGCCAGCCCCACCCCGAACACCGCGAACGCGAGCACGAGCGCGGGCGCCCATCCCGGGTCGTCCTTGGCGGGGACGCCGCAGGCCACCACCGCCAGGCAGGCGAGCCCGGCGGTCCGCCAGGAGATCACGCCCTGCTCGGCGCGGTGCACCGCGGTCCCGGCGAACATGGCGGCCAGGATGATCACGCCCTGCCAGGTGCCGGCCCGGCTGCCCAGGACCACCAGCGCCAGCCCGAGCAGCCCGCCCGCCGCGGCGGCCGCCGTACGGGCCCGGCCGTCCCCGAGGACGGTGACCGCGATCGCCGCCACGACCGCGAGGACGAGCAGCGCGGCGGTCAGGTCGGCCCCGCCGTTGATCGACGCGCCCGGCAGCAGCAGCCCCGCCGGCACGGCCAGCGCCGCCAGCGCGACGGCGATCCCCGCCGACCTGCGGGCCTGGCCGGTCGCGAACAGCGCCACGCTGATCAGGTAGAACGCCATCTCGTACGACAGCGTCCAGGTCACGCCGATGACGGGCGGCAGGTTGACCAGCTCCTGCAGCATCGTCAGGTTGCCGAGCGCGACCAGGGGCGCGGGACGTTCGCCGAGGCGCGGATCCAGCGGGACCAGGCCCGCGAGGGCGAGCAGGAACGCCAGGCCGAGGGCGGCGAGCAGCAGCGGCAGCAGGCGGAAGGCCCGCCCGGTCCAGAAGGCGCGCAGGTCGCCGCGCCGTTCCAGGGACGCCGGGATGATGTAGCCGCTGACCAGGAAGAACACGAAGACGCCCCACGTGCCGAGGTCGATCCTGCGGTCCACGACCGCCCACGCGGCGGGGACGAAGGACCAGCCCGCGTGGTGCGCGGTGACGGCCAGCGCGGCGGGCCCCCGCAGGGCGTCCAGCCAGGCCAGCCGGGCGGAGGCGGGGGACATCTGTCGGATTCTAGGCCATTTGCGACAGAACCCTCCCTGACCGGACGGCCGCCCGGACCGCGGCCGGCTTCACGCGTCCCAGGCCGGATCGCCGCGCTCAGCGGGACGGCGAACGCCGCAGGCGCAGGCCGATCACCACGACGGCGACGCCCACCAGCAGGACCACCGGCCCGATGACCGCCCAGGCGGTGTCGCCGGTCATCACGCTGCCGCCCACCACGCCCAGTCCCTGGAGCGCCCAGAGCCCGCCCACCAGGGCCAGCAGCACGCCGACGACGATGAGGATCCAAGAGGTCATCGTTCTTCCCGTCTCTCGTCCCGCCGCGCTCGTTCCGCCGCGGGGGCTCCGTGTGCGTGATGATCGCGTGGCTTCCGCAGAGTAACCGAGCCTTTGTCACGATATGCGGATTTTTCTGGTTACCTCTTGGCGGCGGCTTCCTGTCGTCCTAGTGTTCAGTGCAATGCCACACATTACTGAGCCCTATGGAAGGAGTGATCCCCGGTGCGTGACGGCAGGCCCCCGAGGCTGTCCGAGATCCCCGCGTTCGCCGCGTACATGAACACCGGCTGGGGCACCCCCGACCGCACGCCGCGCGTGGTGCCCGGCGCGGCCGAGGCCGCCGCCGCCCACCGGGCGCGGCTGGCCGAGGCGCTGCCCGGCCGGAGAGTCGTGCTGGCCGCGGGGCAGGCCCCGATCCGCAGCAACGACATGGCCTACGACTTCCGCGCCGGCAGCGACTTCGTCTGGCTGACCGGCTGCCAGATCGAGAACGCCGTCGTCGTGCTGGAGGGCGCCGAGGCCACCCTCTACGTGCCGCCGCCCGCCGGCCCCGGCGACCCGGCGTTCTTCACCGACTCCAGGTACGGCGAGCTGTGGGTGGGCGCCGCGCCCGGCCTGGACGACTGGGCGAAGGCGCTGGGCGTCCCGGTCAAGCCGCTGGCCGAGCTGACCACCGAGGTGACGGACGACCAGGAGGCCGCCCGGGTCCTCGCCGAGCTGCGCATGTACAAGGACGACTGGGAGCTCGGCCAGCTGCGCGAGGCGGTGGACCGCACCGTCGAGGGGTTCGCCGCCGTCGTCCGCGAGATCCCCGTCGCCGTGGCCGGGCGCGGTGAGCGGTGGCTCCAGGGCACCTTCGACCGGTACGCCCGCGCCTACGGCAACGGCCCCGGCTACCCCTCCATCGTGGGCTCCGGCCCGCACGCGCCCACCCTGCACTGGGTGCGCTGCGACGGCCCGGTCACCCCCGGCGAGCTGCTCCTGCTCGACCTCGGCGTCGAGGCGGAGAGCTGCTACACCGCCGACGTCACCCGCACCTTCCCCGTCTCCGGCCGCTTCACCCCGGCCCAGCGGCAGGTGCACGACCTGGTCGAACGGGCCCACCGGGCCGCGCTCGCCGCCGTCGCCCCCGGCCGCCGCTTCAGCGACTTCCACCACGCCGCCATGGAGGTCGTCGCGCACGGCCTGGCCGACTGGGGCCTGCTGCCGGTCTCGGTGGACGAGGCGCTGTCCGACGCCGGCCAGCACCACCGCCGCTACCTGGTCTGCGGCGTCGGCCACCACCTCGGCCTGGACGTGCACGACTGCGGCCGGGCGAGCCAGGAGTCCTACCAGGACGCCGTCATGGCCCCCGGCATGGCGCTCACCGTGGAGCCCGGCCTGTACTTCCACCCGCACGACCTCACCGTCCCGCCGGAGCTGCGCGGGATCGGCGTCCGGATCGAGGACGACCTGGTGGTCACCGAGCAGGGCGCCGACGTGTTGTCGGCCGCGCTGCCCCTGGACGCCGACGGCCTGGAGAAGTGGATGGCCGCCGGGTAGGTAGTGGCTGTGACATTGCACCGCATAATCTCTCGAATATCCCCATGTGAGGAGACCTCAGCATGACCACCTCCGCCACGCCGTGGCGCGGCATCCACGTCGCGACGGCCCTGCCCTTCGCCGACGACCTCTCCGTGGACTACGACGGGTTCGCCGAGCACGTGCGCTTCCTGGCCGAAGGCGGCTGTGACGGTGTGACGCCCAACGGCTCGCTGGGCGAGTACCAGACGCTCACGCCGCAGGAGCGGGCCCGCGTCGTCGAGACGGCCGTCCAGGCCGCGCCGCCCGGGTTCGGCGTCATGCCGGGCGTGGCCGCGTACGGCTCCATGGAGGCCCGCCGGTGGGCCGAGCAGGCCGCCGAGGCGGGGGCCACGTCCGTGCTGCTGCTGCCGCCGAACGCCTACCGGGCCCCGCGCGAGGCCGTCGTCGCCCACTACCGGGAGGTCGCCAAGGCCGGGCTGCCGGTCGTGGCCTACAACAACCCGTTCGACACCAAGGTCGACCTGACCCCCGCCCTGCTGGCCGAGCTGTACCACGAGGGCCTGATCGTCGGCGTCAAGGAGTTCACCGGGGACGTGCGCAGGGCGTACGAGATCGCCGAGCTGGCGCCGGAGCTGGACCTGCTCATCGGGGCCGACGACGTGCTGCTGGAGCTGGGCCTGGCCGGGGCCGTCGGCTGGATCGCCGGGTACCCGAACATGATCCCGCAGTCCACGACCCGCCTGTACCGGCTGGCCACCTCGGGCGACCCCGCCGACCTGCCCGAGGCGCTGCGCGTCTACCGCGACCTGCACCCGCTGCTGCGCTGGGACTCCAAGCCCGAGTTCGTGCAGTCGATCAAGCTGTCCATGGACCTGGCCGGGCGCAGGGGCGGCGCCTGCCGTCCGCCGCGCCTGCCGCTCGCGCCCGAGCTGGTCGCCCGCATCACCGCCGACACCGAGGCCGTCCTGGAAAAGGGCTACAAGTGAGATCACGTCGCACCTTCCACGCCGTCGACTCCCACACCGAGGGCATGCCCACCCGCGTGATCGTCGGCGGCGTCGGCGCCATCCCGGGGGCGACCATGGCCGAGCGCCGGCTGTGGTTCATGGAGAACAGCGACGACGTGCGCACGCTGCTCATGTACGAGCCGCGCGGCCACGCCGCGATGAGCGGGGCGATCCTCCAGCCGCCCACCCGGCCCGACGCCGACTACGGCGTGCTGTTCATCGAGGTCTCCGGACTGCTGCCGATGTGCGGCCACGGCACGATCGGCGTGGCGACCGTCCTGGTGGAGACCGGGATGGTGCCCGTGGTCGAGCCGGTCACCACGATCCGGCTCGACACGCCGGCCGGGCTCGTGGTGGCGTCCGTGGCGGTCGAGGACGGCGCGGCGACCTCGGTGACCATCCAGAACGTGCCCTCGTTCGCGTACGCGCTGGACCGCAAGGTCGAGGTGCCCGGCTTCGGGGAGATCGGCTACGACCTGGCCTTCGGCGGCAACTTCTACGCCTTCGTCGAACTGGCCGAGCTGGGACTGCCCTTCGACCGGGCCCGCGCCGGCGACCTGCTGTCGGCCGGGCTCGCGATCATGGACGCCGTCAACGAGCAGGACCGCCCGGTCCACCCCGAGCGGCCCGACATCAACGGCTGCCACCACGTCTACCTGGCCGCCCCCGGCTCGACGGCGCAGCTGTCCAGGCACGCCATGGCCATCCACCCCGGCTGGTTCGACCGTTCGCCGTGCGGCACCGGCACCAGCGCCCGCATGGCCCAGTTCCACGCCAGGGGCGAGCTGGCCCTCGGCGACGACTTCGTCAACGAGTCGTTCATCGGCACCCGCTTCACCGGGCGGCTGCTCGGCGAGACCACGGTCGGCCCGCTGCCCGCCGTGCTGCCGTCGATCACCGGCCGCGCCTGGGTCACCGGCACCTCGCAGTTCCACCTCGACCCGACCGATCCCTTCCCGGCGGGGTTCCTGCTGTGAGCCGCCGGGCGGGCGGCGCGAAGGGCATGCCGTGAGCGCCGACCTCGTCGTGGTCGGCGCCGGCGTGGTGGGCGCGGCCGGCGCGTACTTCGCCGCGCTGGCCGGGCTGCGCGTGGTGGTCGTCGAGCGCGGCGCCATCGCCGGGGGCACCTCCAGCGCGGGCGAGGGCAACCTGCTCGTGTCCGACAAGGAGGCCGGGCCCGAGCTGGACCTCGCGCTCTACTCGCAGCGGGTGTGGCGCGAGGACCTGACCGAGCACGCCGGGCTGTGGGAGTTCGAGGCCAAGGGCGGGCTGGTCGTCGCGGCGTCCGGGCCCGGCCTGGCCTCGCTGCGCGAGCTGGGCGAGCACCAGCGCCGCCACGGCGTCGAGGTGCGCGACGTGGCGGCGGAGGAACTGCGCGACTACGAGCCGCACCTCGCGCCCGGACTCGCCGGAGCCGCCTTCTACCCCCAGGACGCCCAGGTCCAGCCCATGCTGGTGGTCGCCCACCTGCTGCGGCTGGCCCGCGCGCACGGCGCCGAGGTGCGCACCGGCACCGGCGTCACCGGCTTCCTGCGCGACGGGCGCCGCGTGACCGGCGTGCGCACCACGGCCGGCGACCTGCCCGCCGGGGCGGTGCTCAACGCGACCGGCACGTGGGCCGGCGACGTCGCCGCCCTGGCCGGGGTGCACGTGCCCGTCCTGCCCAGGCGCGGGTTCGTGCTGGTCACCCAGCCCATGCCGCCCCGGACGATCCGCCACAAGGTCTACGCCGCCGAGTACGTCGGGGACGTGGCCAGCTCCGACGCCGCCCTGCAGACCTCGCCCGTCGTGGAGGGCACCGGCAGCGGCACGATCCTCATCGGCGCCTCCCGGGAGCGCGTCGGCTTCGACCGCACGTTCTCCCCGCGGGCGGCCGGCGCGCTGGCGGCCAAGGCGATCGCGCTGTTCCCGATGTTGCGGGACGTCCGGGCCATGCGCACGTACCTGGGCTTCCGGCCGTACTGCCCGGACCATCTGCCGGTGATCGGGCCCGACCCGCGCGCGCCCGGCTTGTGGCACGCCTGCGGGCACGAGGGCGCGGGCATCGGACTGTCCGCGGGCACCGGCAAGCTCGTCGCCCAGGCGCTCACCGGCCGCACCCCGGACCTCGACCTCAAGCCGTTCGCCCCCGACCGCTTCCCCACCCCCGACCGCTTCCCCGCCCCCGACCGCTTCCCCGCCCCCGACCGCTTCCCCGCCCCCGACCGCTTTCCCGGCACCGGGCCCGCGATGACCGAGGAGGGGCCCCGATGACCCACCAGATGACCTTCCGCGGCGCGAGCGTCCCCGCCGAGCCCGGCCAGAGCGTCGGGGCCGCCCTGGTCGCGGCCGGCATCCTCGACTGGCGCACCACCCGCGGCGCCGGCCGGCCGCGCGGCCTGTTCTGCGGCATCGGCGTCTGCTTCGACTGCCTCATCACCGTCGACGGCGTCCCGGACCTGCGCGCCTGCCTGGTCCCGGCGCGCGACGGCATGCGGCTCGGCGACGACGCCCCGGCGGACGGCGAGCAGGGAGGTCGTCATGAGTGAGACGCACGACGTCGCCGTGGTCGGCGCGGGCCCGGCGGGGCTGGCCGCCGCCGTCGAGGCCGCCGAGGCCGGGCTGGACGTGGCCCTCGTGGACGGCGCCCGCCAGCCGGGCGGCCAGTACTGGCGGCACTACGACGAACGCCACGCCCGCCCCGAGGACGCCGCCGGGCACCACGACTGGCCGGTCTTCACCCGGCTGCGCGACCGGCTGCGCGCCCTGACCGCCGCCGGACGGGTCCGCTACCTGCCCGGCCACCAGGTCTGGCTGGCGACCCGCGACGGCGCGGGCACGTTCACGCTGCGCACGACGCCCACCGTTCCCGAGGAGGGGGCGTCCGGCACGACGGTGACCGCCCGCGCGCTGATCCTGTGCCCCGGCGGCTACGACCGGCAGTTGCCCGTCCCCGGCTGGGACCTGCCCGGCGTGATGGCCGCCGGGGGAGTGCAGGCCCTGCTCAAGGGGCAGCGCACGCTCGCGGGCCGCCGCGCGGTCGTCGCCGGGACCGGGCCGTTCCTGCTGCCGGTCGCCACCGGCCTGGCCGCGGCCGGGGCCAGGGTGGCGGCGGTCGCCGAGGCCAACGCCACGCTCGGCTGGCTGCGCGACCTGCGCGGCGCCGCGTCCGTGCCGGCCAAGGGGCTGGAGGCTCTCCAGTATGCCGCGCTGATGGCCCGCCACCGCGTGCCGTACCGCACCGGAACCGTGGTCACCGAGATCCTGGGCGAGGACCGGGTCGAGGCCGTCCGGCTGGCCCGGCTCGGCCGCGACGGCCGCCCGGCCGGGCCGGTCCGCGAGATCCCCGCCGACCTCGTCGCGCTCGGCTGGGGGTTCACGCCGTCCCTCGAACTGCCGCTCATGCTCGGCGCCGACACCAGGAAGGACGTCGACGGCTCGCTGGTCGTGACCGTGGACGCCTTCCAGCGCACCGGCGTCCCCGGCCTGTACGTCGCGGGCGAGGCGACCGGCGTCGGCGGCGCCGTCCTGGCCCGGCAGGAGGGCCGGCTGAGCGCCCTCGCCCTGGCCCGTACGCTGGGCCGCCGGGCCGACCCGGCGCTCATGGGCGGGTTGCGCCGGTCGATCGCCCGCGGGCGGCGCTTCGCCGCGGCCATGCACCGGACCTACCCCGTGCCGCGCGCCTGGACGTCCTGGCTGCGGGACGAGACGCTGGTCTGCCGCTGCGAGGAGGTCTCCTACGGCGACCTGCGCCGCGCCCACGACGAGCTGGGCGCGGGCGACCCGCGCACGCTGAAGATGCTGGCCAGGCCGGGCATGGGCTGGTGCCAGGGACGGGTGTGCGGGTTCGCCACCGCCGGCGTCGCGGCCTGCCTGAGCCGCCGCGAGAGCACGGCCGGCGACCTGCGCCCGCTGTCCACCCGGAGCCTGGCGGCCCCGGTGTCCCTGGGCGAGCTGGCCGCGCTCGCCGACGAAGACCCTGACGCCCCAGCCGAAACCCCTGACGAAGACCACGAAAGAGGACGAGACCGTGAGTGACGTGCTGAGCGTCGACCCGCGTACCGGACAGACCCGCGAGCGCGTCGCGGCGGAGTCGACGCCGCGGGACGTGGACCGCGCCGTGCGCGCCGCTGCCGCCGCCGCCCCCGCCCTGGCCGACCGGTCCGTACGCGCCGACCTGCTGCGTACCGCCGCCGCGCTGCTGGAGGAGGGCGGCGAGGAGATCATCGCGACCGCCGACGCGGAGACCGCGCTCGGCCGGGTCCGCCTCATCGGCGAGCTGGCCCGCACCTGCTACCAGCTGCGGGCCTTCGCCGACATGGCCGAGTCGGGCGCCTTCCTGGACGTGATCATCGACCACGCCGACCCGGCCGCCCGCCCGGCCCCCCGTCCCGACCTGCGGCGCTACAAGGTGCCGCTGGGCGTGGTCGCGGTGTTCGCGGCGAGCAACTTCCCGCTGGCCTTCAGCGTGCCGGGCGGCGACACCGCCAGCGCGCTGGCCGCCGGGTGCCCGGTCGTCGTCAAGGCGCATCCGGACCATCCGGCGACCAGCGTCCTGACCGCCCGCGCGCTGCGCGCCGCCGCGGAGAAGGCCGGTCTGCCGGCCGACGTCGTGGGCCTGGTCCACGGCTTCGCGGCGGGCCCGGAGCTGGTCCGGCACCCGCTGACCGCCGCCGTCGGCTTCACCGGCTCGGTACGCGGCGGGCGGGCGCTGCACGACCTGGCCGCCGCCCGTCCGCGGCCGATCCCGTTCCACGGCGAGCTGGGCAGCCTCAACCCGGTCGTGGTGACCGAGCGGGCCGCCGCGACCAGGGCGGCCGAGATCGGCGCGGGCCTGGCCGCCTCCTACACCCAGGGACTCGGCCAGTTCTGCGTCAAGCCGGGCCTGGTCCTGCTGCCCGCGGGCCCGGCGGGCGACGCGGTGCTCGACGCCGTGGTCACGGCCGCCGTGCCCGCCGGACCGCTGCTCGACCCGCGCATGCGGGCGGCCTTCCTGGACGGCGTGCGCTCCCGCGCCCAGCTGCCCGGGGTCACGCAGGCGCTGGCCGCGGGCGAGGACGACGCCGCGCCGCTGGCCGTCCGGCCGGGCGTGCTGACCGTGGCGGCCGAGCGGCTCGCGGACGGCGACGCCCACGCCGAGCTGCTGGAGGAGTGCTTCGGACCGGTCACCGTCGTGGCCCGGTACGGCTCGGAGTCCGAGCGGGACGCCGTGCTCGACGCGCTGCCCGGCAACCTCACCGCGACCGCGCACCTGGCGGCCGACGAGCGCGAGGGCGCGGCGGCCGGCCTGGTGGCCAGGCTCGCCGGGCTGGCCGGGCGGGTCGTCGTGGACGGCTGGCCCACGGGCGTGTCGGTCGCGCCCGCGATGCAGCACGGCGGGCCGTACCCCGCCTCGACCAGCACCTCGACCTCGGTCGGCGGCACCGCGATCGAGCGCTGGCTGCGCCCGGTGTGCTTCCAGGACACCCCCGACCCCCTTCTGCCGCCGGAGCTGCGCGAGGCCAACCCGCTCGGCGTCCCCCGGACGGTGGACGGAGTCGCCTGACGCTTTTATCTACACTTGTAGACGCTCTGGGGCTATATTGCTCGTGTGTCCACCACCGATGCCACGGTCGTGGCCGTCACCGGCGAGGTCCCAGCGGCCTCGCTGGGCGCGGTCCTGCCGCACGAGCACCTGCTGAGCGACTTCGCCCCGCCCGACGACACGCCCGAGTCCTGGGCGCGTACCGGCCGCACCCGTCCCACGGCGGCCGGCGCCCTGTGGCTCTACCGCGCGCCGCTGACGATGGACCTGCTCGGCGAGGTCGGCATGGGCGCCGTCAACCGGGACGACCTGCTGCTCGGCGACGCGGGCCTGGCCGCCGCCGAGCTGGCCGCGTTCCGGGAGGCCGGCGGCGGCACGGTGGTGGACCTGACGACCGACGGGCTCGGCCGCGACCCGGCCGGGCTGCGCCGGCTCGCCGAAGAGACCGGCGTGACCGTCGTCATGGGCTGCGGCCGTCACCACCCCACCCGGACCGCCATCCCCGCCGCCCGGGACGCCGCCGCACCGACCTCGGCCCGGGACGCCGCCGCGCCGACCTCGGCCCGGGGCGCCGCCGCACCGGCTGAGGAGTTGACCGAGGAGCTGGTCCGCGACCTCACCGAGGGCGTGCGCGGCGTGCGGGCCGGCATCATCGGCGAGCTGGCCGCGCTCGACCCCGGCGTGCCCGCCGAGCGCGCGCTCCTGGTCGCCGCGGCCCGCGCGGCGGCGGCCACCGGCGCCGCCGTCTCACTGGCCCGCAACGAGGACCCGGCCGTCCAGCAGCGCGTCCTCGACCTGCTCGCCGAGGAGGGCGCGGACCTCACGCGAGTGGCCGTCGGGCACTGCGACGCGCTCTCCCCGCGGCCCGACGACCTCGAACCGCTGCTCGGGCGCGGCGTCTTCGTGCAGTTCGACCAGCTCGGCAGGCTGCCCACCGCGCTCAGCGTCTCCGACGACCAGGACGTCGCCGCGGCCGTGCTCGAACTCGCCCGCCGCGGCCACGCCGGACGCCTCCTGCTGTCGCAGGGCGTACGGGCCAAGTCCCAGCTCCTCGCCTACGGCGGCGGCGGTTATGCCTTCGTCCTGCGGCAGTTCGTGCCGTACCTGAGGATGCTCGGAGCCGACGACGAGCTGATCGAGACCCTCACCGTGCGCAACCCGAGGCGGCTGCTCACGCTCCGGACCGAGGAGGCGGGCTCGTGAGCCGCTACCCCTTCCCCATCCCCGACCTGGCCGGGCAGGCGCTCACCGTCGCCGGCCCGGTGGACCCGGCGCTGCTCGGGCAGACGTCCATGCACGAGCACATCTTCATCGACCTGCGCAGGCCCGCCCGGTCCCGCCGGCCCGGCGAGGACGCGCCGGCGGCGGCCGAGCCGCTCACCCTGGCCAACCTCGCCCGCACCCGCCACGGCGGGCCGAACGCCGACAACGACCTGCTGGGCGACTTCGACGAGATGCTCGCCGAGACCCTCGCCTTCGCCCACAGCGGCGGGCGCACCATGGTCGAGGTCTCGCCCATCGGCCTCGGCCGCGACCCCGAGGCGCTGCTGCGGCTGTCCCGGGCCAGCGGGATGCACATCGTCATGGGCGGCGGCTGGTACACCCCGGCGTTCCACCCGGCCGACATGTCCGAGCGCACCGTGGACGAGCTGGCCGACGTCATCGTGCGCGACGTCGTGCTGGGGGCGGACGGCACCGGCGTGCGCGCGGGCATCATCGGCGAGGTCGGCGCGGAGTCGGTGCCGCTGACCGGCGGCGAGCTCAAGAGCGTACGGGCCGCCGGGCGGGCCGCCCGCGTCACCGGCGCGCCCGTCACCTTCCACGTCGGCGGCGTCGGCGAGGAGAAGTTCCGGGTGCTCGACATCCTCCAGGAGGAGGGCGTCGCCCCCGGTAACGTCGTCCTGGGCCACTGCACGGACGTCCTGTCCGGCCCGGAGTTCGCCGAGCGGCTGCTGGCCCGCGGCGTCTTCGTCGAGTTCGACTTCCTGGCCGCGCCGGGCAGCCCGTGGGGGCACCTGGTCCTGGGCAGCGACCACAAGGTGCTGCGCGGCATCGCCGACCTGGTCGAGCGCGGGTACGCGGGCCAGATCGTGCTCGGCCACGACGTGTGCCAGAAGATCCAGCTCAAGCGGTACGGCGGCAAGGGCTACGACTACATCCCGCGGCACTTCCTGCCCGCCCTGCGCCGCCTCGGCGTCAGCTCCGAGGCCATCCACATGATCATGGTCGAGAACCCGGCACGGGCGCTCGCCTTCGCAGAACCGCAGTGACCAGGAGAACCATGCCCCCCACCCCCGTGCCTCCGACTCCCGTGCCCCCCGTCCCCGTGCCTTTCGACCCGGAGCTGGCCGTGGTCCTGGACGGCATGCCCCGGCCGGACGGCCCCGCCCCCACCCTGGAGACCGTCCCGCTGATGCGCGCCGCCGGGGCGGCCATGCCCATGCCGCCGGTCGCCGAGGTGATCGGCGACCGCGAGATCGACGCCGAGGAGCTGCTCGTCCCCGGCCCGGCCGGCGCGCCGGACCTGGAGGTCACGGTGCTGCGCCCGCGCCGCCTGCGGGCCCCGGTCCCCGGGCTGTACAACATCCACGGCGGCGGCATGATCACCGGCCATCGGGCCATGGACACGCCGCGCCTGGTCGCGCTCGTCGAGGAGCTGGGCGTCGTCGCCGTCAACGTCGAGTACCGCCTGGCCCCTGAGCACCCCCACCCGGCGCCGGTCGAGGACTGCTACGCCGGGCTGGCCTGGATGTCGCGGCACGCCGCCGAGCTCGGCGTGGATCCCGGGCGGGTGGTGGTCATGGGCGGCAGCGCCGGCGGCGGCCTGGCGGCCGGGGTCGCCCTGCTGGCCCGCGACCGCGGCGGCCCGCGCCTGGCCGGCCAGCTCCTGCTGTGCCCGATGCTGGACGACCGCAACACCACCGTCTCCAGCCACCAGTACGACGGCCTCGGCACCTGGCCGCGCGCCCTGAACCTGCTGGGCTGGCGGGCACTGCTCGGCGAGCGGGCCGGCGACCCGGACGCCGACGTCCCCTGTCACGCGGCCCCGGCGCGGGCGGCGGACCTGTCGGGGCTGCCGCCCGCGTTCGTCGAGGCGGGGGCCGCCGAGCTGTTCCGTGACGAGGACGTCGCGTACGCCACGCGGATCTGGGCGGCCGGCGGGCAGGCCGAGCTGCACATCTGGAACGGCGCCTTCCACGGGTTCGACATCTTCGCACCGGACCACGAGATCACCCGCGCCGCCCTCGCCACCCGCCTCTCCTGGCTCCACCGCATCCTCACCCCCTGACCCTGCGCCGTCCCCCGCGTCGCGCGGAAGGCGTCCGGGGTGGGGGAGGGTGAGGTGCCCACGGCCCTGCGATCCATCGCTCCCCGGGGGGCGTGTGGGGTTGGGGGCAGGGGGGATGCCCGCGCCTCCCGGCCCACCGCCCCCTCGTTGTGGGGAGGGGGCAGGCGGGTGGGGTCAGATGCCCAGGGTGCGTTGCAGCCAGGAGTGTTTGGCTTCCTGGGCGGCGCGGGAGACGCGGGCGCCCGGGGTGCCGGTGAAGCCGTGGTGGCCGCCGGCCCACACGTGCAGTTCCGCCTGGCCGCCGGTCGCCCAGATGCGGCCGGCGAACTCGACCGCCTCGTCCCGGAACACCTCGGCCGCCCCGACCTCGATGAAGACCGGCGGCAGCCTTGACAGGTCGGCCGCCCGCGCCGGGACCTCGTGCGGCAGCACGTCCGGGCCGCCCCGCCGGTCGCCGAGCAGGGCGGTCCAGGCGGTGTCGTTGTTGTTGCGGTCCCAGGCGCCGATGCCGTCGTACTGGAGGCTCGACACGGTCGAGTTCCGGTCGTCGATCATGGGTGCGCCGACGTAGAGCCCGGCGGCGGCCGGGCCGTTCCGGTCGCGGGCCATGATGCCGACGGACGCGGTGAGCCCGCCGCCCGCGCTGAAGCCGGACACGAGCAGCCGCCCCGGGGCGAACCCCAGCTCCTCGGCGTGTCCGGCGGTCCAGACGAAGCCCGCGTAGCAGTCCTCGGCCGCCGCCGGGGCCGGGTTCTCCGGGGCGAGCCGGTACTCGACCGTCACCCCGACCATGCCGTGTTCCAGGGCTGCCTGGATCAGGCCCTCGATGCCGAAGAAGCGGGTGCCGAGGATCATCCCGCCGCCGTGGATCTCGTACACGGCCGCCGCGCCGGGCGCGGGGCCGCCCTTGGGACGGACGACCGTGAGCGTGACGTCGGGAGCGCCCTCGGGGCCCGGTACGTCCACGTCCCACCACTCGACGGGACGGCCGGCGACGATCGTCTCCATGGGCGGGATGAGCTCGGCGAAGATCTCGCGGTTGCGCTGGATGGTGTCCGCGCGCAGCGGAACGCTCTCGACCGCCGCCAGGAACGCCGCGAGACCTTCCGCCAGCTCAGGGTCGTAGGGAACGGGGACGTAGCTCATCGTGCCGCCTCTCGGAGCCGAACGGACGGCTTAAAGTCTACGAGCGTAGAAGCGGTCTGTCCTGATATACACGGGTACGCGATCAGTCCGACCATGTCCCCCAAGGAGAAGACCATGGTGAAGAGACTCCTCGAAGCGACCCCGTTACGCGCGGGGGTCGTCGCCGCCGTCGCACTGACCGGCACACTGCTGACCTCCGCCCCGGCCGGCGCCGCCACGTCGGGCCTGCGGGCCGCGGCCGTCCAGACCTCCTCGGCCGTCCAGGGGGCGGCCTCCCGCCCGGCCAACGGCCGGATCGTCTACGACCGTCTCAGCGGCGGCCGCGGCGTACTCAAGATCAAGAACGGCACGTCGAAGGACGGCGTCGTCACCATCGTCAAGGGCCGGACCAAGGCGATCAGCGTCTACGTCCGCGCGCGGTCCACGGCCCGCATCCGGGACGTCCGGGACGGCACGTACCGCATCTTCTTCACCACCGGCTACCGGTTCAGCATGTCGAAGGGCCGCTTCACCAGGGGCGCGACGTACCAGAAGTTCAACGACCGGCTGCGCTTCCGCACGACCTCGACGCAGTACACCATCTGGACGCTGACCCTGAACCCGGTCAGGGGCGGCAACGCCCGCACCAGCCCCGTGAACCCCAAGGACTTCCCCTGATCGGGGCCTGAGCGGGCGCGCCTCCCGGTCAGTCCTTTCCGGAGCCGCCGAACCCGCCGAAAAAGCTGAGAACGCGGTCGACCTGGACGTACATCCGCGGCGGCAGGTGCGGCAGCACCCGGGAGTGCCGCTGGCCGAGCAGCGCGATGAACTCGACCGGCGAGAGGTCGATGTAGCGCGTCAGGTTCTCGTACCACTGGGCGCTGAGCCGGGCCGACTTCTGGTGCGGGCGGATCGCCTTGCGGCGTTCGCGGTTGTAGCGGGCGAGGGCGGCCGGGAGCTCCGGCTCCTGGTTCAGCGCGTTGACCAGGAAGGCGGCGTCCCCGAAGGCCAGGGCGGTGCCCGCGCCGATGGAGTAGTGGGTGGTGTGCGCGGCGTCCCCGAGCAGGACGAGGTCGTCGTGGTACCACGTGCGGTTGGTCAGCGTGCGGAAGTTCAGCCAGTACGCGCTGCCGTCGGTGTGCGCCCGTCCGATCAGCGGATGGCCGTCCAGGACGTCGGCGAAGATCTTCTCCAGCAGCGCCAGGCCGTCGGCCGCGTCGGCCTGGTCGAGGCCGAGCCCCTTCCAGGTCTCGGGGGAGCACTCGACGACGCACGTGCTGTGGTCGCCGCTGTAGACGTAGCAGTAGCACCAGATCCAGCCGTGCGGGGTCTCGGAGAAGGCGAAGGTGAAGGCGTCGAAGACCTTCGTGGTGCCGAGCCAGATGTAGTGGTTGCGGCCGACCGCGATCTCGGTGCCGAAATGCTCGGCGTGCGGCGCGCGCAGCGTGCTGTTGATGCCGTCACCGGCCACGACCAGGTCGGCGTCGAGCTCCTCCCGGGAGGCGATCTCGCGGCCGTGCTCGACGTGCACGCCCAGGGAGCGGGCGCGGTCGGCCAGGATGTCGAGCAGGCGGTGGCGGCAGATGCCGAAGCCCTCGTCGGACTCGGTGAGCGTCACCGTCGCGCGGTCCTGGATGTGGGTGACCCAGCTGTCCCAGCGGATCGAGTTCTCCCTGATGACGTCCGCCGACTCGGGGTCGGCGGCGCGCAGGTTCTTGAGCAGGTCGTCCCAGTAGGTCACGCCCCAGCCGTAAGTGGTCCCGGCCGGGTTGCGCTCGTAGACGGCGACCTCGTGGGACGGGTCGACCCGCTTCATCAGGATCGAGAAGTACAGGTTGGCGGGCCCACCGCCGACGCAGGCGACCTTCACACTAGCTCCCCTAGCGACAGAAAGTAATCAATTCAGCACAGAGAGTATCAGAGGGTCTGTGCCGGGGGAGTAGGCGCGCCCGCCGGACGGTCAGGCCGCCGCCCGCGCCGTACCGCGCAGGCCGAGGGTGAGGCTGCCGGCCAGCAGCACGACGCCGGACAGCACCCCGCTGACGACCGGCACCCACGCCACCGCGGACGTGGCGGCCAGGACGAGCCCGCCGGCGCCGAGCAGCGTGAGCGCGACGCCCGGCACGGCGATGCTCCAGTCCTTCCAGATCGGCGCCAGCGCGACGAAGTGCACGCCCACCACGAACGCCACCCACGCCACGTTCCCCTCCTCGGGACGCCCGAGCGCGGCCAGCACCCGCAGCCCGCCGAACAGCAGGACCGCCTCGGCCACGACCACGGCCAGGTAGCCGGGCCCGAACATGCCCCGCCGGCCGGCCGCGGCGGGACGTTCCGCGCGCACGGCACGGAACCACATCGCCAGCACGCCCGCCGCCGCCAGGCACGCGGCGGCCCGCAGCAGGTTCGCGGTCACGGAGCCGAGCGGGCCGTGCGCGTTGACGACGACGAACACCGCGCCGAACACCGCGCCGACCAGCAATCCAGTCATTTTCTGCATGACGTCCATCGAAGCGCCCGCCGCGGCCCGCCCGCACGGGTGCTGGGACGAGAACGAGGTAGCCCTGGCCCTACCTCGCCACGCCGCGCAGGTAGGCCAGCACCGCCAGCACCCGCCGGTTGGCGTCGTCGGTCGCGGGCAGGTCGAGCTTGGCGAACACGGAGGCCACGTGCTTGCCGACGGCCGCCTCGGTGATCGACAGGGCGCGGGCCACGGCGCTGTTGGAGCGGCCCTCGGCGATCAGCGCCAGCACCTCCCGCTCGCGGGGCGAGAGCCGGTGGGCCGGCTCGGTGACCTCCCTGGCCCGCGCCCACGACAGCTCGAACAGGTCGATGAGGGTGGCGATCAGCCCCTGCTGCCTGATCATCAGCGCGCCCGGCGTGTAGGCGATCGGGGTGATCCGGACGAACGCCACGGACCGGTCGAAGATGAGGAGCTGCTGGATGGGCTCGTCGATGACCCGGTGCAGGTCGCCGGCGGCGTGCAGCTCCTGGATGCGGGCCGCCTTGCGCGGGTCGTCCAGCACGCTCGAATGGACGATCGTGCGCATCGACAGGCCCTCCCGCAGGGCGTCCAGCACGGTACGCCGGCTGCGCTGCTCGTCGCGGCCCTGCTCGCGCGAGCCCACCGGGTGCATGGCCCGCAGCTCGGCCGACGACCGGGTGGCGCGCAGGATCTGCCGGCGGACGAGCTCGGGGTCCTCCAGCCGCTCGACGTCGACGGGGATGCCGCGCAGCTCGCCGACCACCTCTTCCAGGCGGCGGGCGAGGTGGTCAAGCGACTGGCTCTCGGTCACGCTCCTCCTCCGCACGCGCACCCATTCTCCCCGCCCCGCGAAGGGATGCCCAAATCGGCGAAGGGCGTCCGGAACGGCGAAGGGGGCGCCCCTCGATCGGCGGCCGCACCCCTGGAAACGGCGAAAGGCCGCATCCCTGGAAACGGCGAAGGGGCGCCGTCCGGCTGGACGGCGCCCCGGTTCGCGGGACCGCTGGGCGGCGGTGATCAGGTGATGATCAGTCGCGCGGGTCCCAGCCGTCGGTGTCCACGTCCAGGTCCAGCTCGTCGGCGATGTCGCCCCAGTCGGCGAACTTGAAGTTGGTGTTCTCCCGGTCCGCCGTGGCCGGCGTGTTCACGCCGTCGTGGGCGATGAACATGCCCTCGTCGAACTCGCCCAGCGGCACGTTGAGCACGGTCGAGCCGTCGCTCACCTCCGAGCCGTCGATGCCGTTCGCCTCGCCGATCCGGAACTGGCCGAGGTAGGCGTTGGAGCCCTCCCTGCGGTAGACGGCGAAGGTGTTGTCGCCCTGGCTGGAGGCCAGCAGGTAGCCCTTGCCGTCCTCGCGGTAGTAGATGGTCAGGCCCTCGGCGTCCGCGGTGAGGTGCGTGCCGCCGTAGCCGGGGTCGGCGCCGGGGGTGCACTCCTCGGTCGCGGGGTCGTAGGTGCCGGGGACGCCGTACTCGCGCACCTTGTCCACCAGGACGGGCGTGCCGGTGAGGTCGGCGCGCATCCGCCAGATGCCGACGTCCTCCTGGGCGGCGTAGAGGACGTCCCGCTCCTGGTCCACGACCATGCCCTCGACCTGCGCCTGCTCGTCCGGCTCAAGGCAGGGGGACCAGGTCTGCCCGTTCGGCAGGGTGAAGGAGTTGGGCAGGGTCAGCGTCCGCACGAGCTGGTAGCCGATCTTGCCGCCCGGCTTGGCGAGCAGCTTGACCAGGCCGACCGAGGTCTTGTGTCGGCGGCTGACCAGCGCGTACGTGCCGGTGGAGTCCTTCCAGGCGGTCAGGCCGTAGGCCGTCTCGGCGTCGTTGACCTGCTGCTGCGTCGTGTTGAACACGAACGGCGCGGCCGGGTCGGTCACGTCGGTGAGGTGGCCCTGCGAGATGGCGTAGATGCGCAGCATGTCCCGGCCGCGGTCGGAGACGATCGCCAGGTCCCTGCCGCCGAAGCCGTAGGCGACGTCGACGTTGTTGAAGCGGCCCGCCTCGTCGTCCGGCCCGGGGGCGGCGGGCGCCGGCAGGTGCTGGAGCTGCTGCCCGTCGAGGTCGTAGACGTACAGGCCGCCCTTCTTGGCGGTGGCGATCACCACGCTGTCCTCGGAGTCGGACGGGTCGACCCAGATCGCCGGGTCGTCGCCGTTGGCGTCGCCGCCGGCCTCGTCGTCGTAGAGGGAGGGGGTCTCGACGTCGGGGTACACGGTCGCCACGCCGGCACCGGCCGCGGGTACGGCGATCCCGCCCAACACGGTCAACATCAGGGCTGCCAGGGAGAGCCTGGACAGGGGACGCATTGCGCCTCCTCGTTCGGGGTGTTGATGTTGTCCCAAAACGTAACGACCAGTTAACAAGAAATCAATAGGTAGTCCTTATGTCAGGACATTAGGTGTTGCACGGATGTCAGGGCATGCCGACGCGCCCGGCCGGGGATCCTCCCGGCCGGGCTGTGCGACGGCCCGCGCTAGCTGCGGTTGACGCGCCAGAAGTCCGACATGGCCTGGCGGTTCTGCAGGTCGCCGAGCAGGCCCTTGGGGTCGGTGTGGAAGAGCTGGCCCTGCCAGTCCGACAGGCCGGGCGGGGTGACCATCGGCTTGACCGTGCTGTTGCCCGAGACGCCGCCCTCGCCGATCTCGTGCTTGACGCCCTCCTCGGTCATGATGAAGTGCACGAACAGCTTGGCCGCGTTGGGGTGCTTGCTCTTGGTGGCGATCGCCGCGTACTTGGGGTAGCTGAAGCCGGTGAAGGGGGTCATCCCCTCGCAGGCGGCCTGGTGGTAGCCCTTGTCCTCGTTGTTGCGGAACTTCGAGATCGACATGAAGCCGATCTTCTTGTCCGTGGCGGCCGGCGCGCCCACGGCGGCGGAGATGTCCTCGTCCGAGCCGGTCAGCACCGGCTTGTTGAGCGACAGGCGCTTGATCCACTCCTGCGCGGCGCTCTTCTCCTCGGTCTTCAGCGGCTTGCCGTACTTGGCCTGGTAGGCCTGTTCGAGCGCCTGGTTGCCGTACGCGTCGAGCTGGGTGAAGAACGACAGCACGGTCGGCTTGCCCAGCGGGTCCTGCATCACCAGCTTGCCGGACCACTCCGGATCGGTCAGGTCCCAGACGTTCTTCACCGGGCAGCCGCCGGGGGAGAGCTTGGTGTTGTAGCCGAAGACCGTCGCCTTGGAGAGGGCGAGCAGCGGGTTCTGGTTCTCGGCGGGGATCTGGTCCTTCAGGTCGCCGGGGATCCACGTCTGGGTGACGCCCTGCGGCGCGAGCTGGCCGACCAGGACGCCGCCGTCCTCGTACATGGCCGCGTCGATGGTGACGTTGTCGGCGGCGTGCTCCCTGGTCATCTTCTCGGCCGTCTGCGGGGTGTCCGACTTCACCCCCTCCATGGCGATGCCGTACTTCGCGGTGAACGCCTTGGCCACTTCCTCGATGTCGCCGCTGGAGTCGTAGACCAGGACGCTGCCTTCCTTCTTCGCCGCGGCGACCAGCGCCTCCAGGTCGAAGTTCGCATCGAGCGACGGGCCGGGCAGCGCCTTGGCCGTCGCCGCCGCCGACGGTCCTCCGCCTGCGGTGGAGGGCGCGCACGCCACGGCGGCGGACGCCAGCAACGCCATGGAGATGATCTTCCCGGTACGCCTCATGATGGCGTCACTCCTCTTGCCTCTCGGATTCGCAAGGCGCCGCGCCAGCCCCGACCGGCGCCATTGTGTGCTCACGATGAACGTCACGTGAATAATTTGTCAAGACATTCTTACGTGGAGATCCAGCCACGGCCCGACCCCCCAGCTACGACAGTTCATCCTTATGTCAGGACAAAGTCTTGACGGTTCATCTCCTGTTCATCTAGAACTGGAGGCCCCCCTGGATGAGGAGCGATCATGCGTGTGGGTCTGCTGGGCCTTGGACGTATAGGCATGTTCCATGCCACCACCCTGTCCGCCTTGGTTGACGAGCTCGTCGTGTCCGACGTGGACACGGCGAGGGCGGAGGAGGTGGCCCGGCGGCTCGGCGCCCGGACCGGCGATCCCTTCGACGCGGACGCGGTGGTGCTCGCGACGCCGACCTCCGCCCACGCCGAGGGCCTGCTGAGGGCGTGCGAGCGGGGAGTGCCGGCGTTCTGCGAGAAACCGGCCGCGCCGACCGTCAAGGAGACGCTGCGGGTGGCCGAGGCCGTCGAACGGGCCGGGATCGGCGTGCACATCGGCTTCCAGCGCCGCTTCGACGCCGGCTACCGGGCCGCCCGCGAGGCGCTGCTGGCGGGCGAGCTCGGCGAGCTGCACCGCGTGCACATGCTGACCGGCGACCCGGCGCCGCCGCCCGCCGAGTACGTCGCCCAGTCCGGCGGCATCTTCCGCGACTGCCACATCCACGACTTCGACATCCTGCGCTGGGTCACCGGCCGCGAGGCGGACGTCGTGCAGGCGGTCGGCGCCAACCGCGGCGATCCGTACTTCGCCGCCGCCGAGGACGTGGACAACAGCGCCGCCCTGATCGTCATGGACGACGGCACGCTGGTCACCCTGCAGGGCTCCCGCTACAACGGCGCCGGCTACGACGTGCGCATGGAGCTGGCCGGCACGCTCGGCACCCGCGCCGTCGGGCTCGGCGACCGCACCCCGCTGCGCTCGGCCGAGGGCCTGAACCCGGACGGGCCGCCGTGGCCGGACTTCCAGACCAGGTTCGAGGACGCCTACGTCGCCGAGATGGGCGCGTTCCTGTCGATGGCCAGGGGCGAGAGCGAGAGCCCCTGCACCGTCCGCGACGCCCTGGCCGCCCTCTACCTGGCCGAGGCCGCCGACCTGGCGCGCCGCGAGGGCCGTCCGGTGCGCGTGCTGGAGGTGGCCAAGTGAGGATCGCCGCCGCACCCATCTCCTGGGGCGTGTGCGAGGTGCCCGGATGGGGACACCAGCTCACCGCCGACCGCGTGCTCGCCGAGATGGCCGAGCTGGGCCTGACCGCCACCGAGCTGGGCCCCGACGGTTTCCTGCCCGCCGACCAGGACCTGCTCGGCCGGTACGGGCTGCGCGCCGTGGGCGGATTCGTCCCCGCGGTCCTGCACGACCCCGCCCACGACCCGCTGCCCGCCCTCCGCGCCACCTGGGCCGCCTTCGACCCGGACGTGGTCGTCGTGCTGGCCGCCGCCACCGGCGCCGACGGCTACGACGCCCGTCCCGAGCTGGACGACACCGGCTGGCGCACCCTGCTCGGCAACCTCGACCGCGCCTTCCACGAGGCCAAGGGCGACGGCCGCGCGCTCACCCTGCACCCCCACGTCGGCACCATGGTCGAGACCGGCCAGGAGGTGGACCGGGTGCTCGGCGGCAGCGCCGTCCCGCTCTGCCTGGACACCGGCCACCTGCTCATCGGCGGCGGCGACCCGCTGGAGCTGGTCACCCGCGTCCCCGAGCGGATCGCCCACGTGCACCTGAAGGACGTCGACGCCGCGCTCGCCGCCCGCGTCCGGGCCGGTGAGCTGACCTACACCGACGCCGTCCGCGCCGGGATCTACCGCCGGCTCGGCCGCGGCGACGTGGACGTCCGGGGCATCGTCGAACGCCTGACCGCCGCCGGCTACGACGGCTGGTACGTCATGGAGCAGGACGTCGTCCTCGACGCCGAACCCCCGGCGGGCGCCGGCCCGGCCGACGACGTGCGGGCGGGCGTGGCGTTCCTGCGGGGCCTGGCGTGAGCGCCCTCGACGTGCTGACGATGGGCCGGGTCGGCGTGGACGTCTACCCGCTCCAGACCGGCGTGTCGCTGCGGCACGTGGAGACGTTCGGCAAGTACCTGGGCGGCAGCCCCACCAACGTGGCCGTGGCCGCCGCCCGCCTGGGCCACTCCAGCGCGGTGATCACGCGGACCGGCGACGACCCGTTCGGCGCGTTCGTCCGCGACGCGCTGCGCTCCTACGGCGTGGACGACCGCCTGGTCGGCGCCGTGCCCGGCCGGCCGACGCCGGTCACGTTCTGCGAGATCAGGCCGCCGGACGACTTCCCGCTCTACTTCTACCGCCAGGACGCGCCCGACCTGGAGATCGCGCCCGGCGACCTCGACCTGGCGGCCGTCACCGGCGCGCGGCTGTTCTGGGCCACCGTGACCGGCCTGTCGGCCGAGCCGTCCCACGCCGCCCACCTGGCCGCCTGGCAGGCCCGCGGGCGCGCCCGGCACACCGTGCTCGACCTGGACTACCGGCCCATGTTCTGGGCCGACGCGGCCACCGCCCGCGAACGGGTGCGGGAGGCGCTGGCGCACGTCACCGTCGCGGCCGGCAACCTCGACGAGGTCGAGGTGGCCACCGGCACCCGCGACCCGCGCGCGGCCGGCGAGAGCCTGCTGGCGGCGGGCGTCGAGCTGGCCATCGTCAAACAGGGCGCGGACGGCGTGCTCGGCATGACCGCCACGGAGACCGTACGGGTGCCGCCCGTCCCGGTCGAGGTGGTCAACGGGCTCGGCGCCGGCGACGCCTTCGGCGGCGCGCTCTGCCACGGCCTGCTCGAAGGCTGGCCGCTCGAACGCACCCTGCGCTTCGCCAACGCCGCGGGCGCGATCGTCGCCGGACGCCTGGCCTGCGCGCCCGCGATGCCCACGGCGGACGAGGTCGAGGCCGTCCTGTCCGCCACCCTCTCGGAAGGAGCCGTCACGCATGCGTGAGCAGGACTACCGCCGGCTGCTCGACCAGCGCGCCTGGCAGCCGGAGCGCGTCGCCGAGGCGGCGGCCGCCCGCAGGCGCCGGCCCCTCAGGAACGCCAGGGAGCAGCTGCTCATCATCGCGGCCGACCATCCGGCCCGCGGCGCCCTCGGCGTGGCCGGCCACCCGATGGCCATGCGCAGCCGCGCCGACCTGCTCGACCGGCTCATGACCGCCCTGGCCAGGCCCGGCGTGGACGGCGTGCTGGCCACCCCCGACATCGTCGAGGACCTGCTGCTGCTCGGCGCGCTCGACGACAAGATCGTCATCGGCTCGATGAACCGCGGCGGCGTGCACGGCTCGGTGTTCGAGTTCGACGACCGCTTCACCGCCTACGACGCCCCCACCATCGCCGCGATGGGCCTGGACGGCGGCAAGATGTTGTGCCGGATCGCGCTGGAGGACAGCGCCACCGCCGCCACCCTGGCCAGCTGCGGCCAGGCCGTCACCGACCTGGCCAGGCACGGCCTGATGGCGATGGTCGAGCCGTTCTGGTCCAGGCGGCAGGACGGCGTGGTGCGGCACGACCTGTCGCCCGAGGCCGTGATCCACGCCATCAGCGTCGGCCAGGGCCTCGGCGCGACCTCCGCCCGCACCTGGCTGAAGATCCCGGTCGTGCCGGAGATGGAACGCGTCGTGGAGTCCACCACCCTGCCCGTGCTGCTGCTGGGCGGCGACTCCGGCCAGGACGCCGGCGAGATGTACGACTCCTGGCGCAAGGCGCTGCGCCTGCCCGGCGTCCGCGGCCTGGTGGTCGGCCGGGCGCTGCTCTACCCGCCCGACGGGGACGTGGGCGCCGCCGTGGACACCGCGCTCGGCCTGCTGGAGGGCGGCGTACCCGATCTCGTGCAAGGAGGTGCCTCATGAGGCTGACCACGGCTCAGGCGCTGACCCGCTTCCTGGCCGCCCAGTGGTCGGAGCGCGACGGCGTCGAGCAGCGGCTGATCGCCGGCGTGCTCGGGATCTTCGGCCACGGCAACGTCGCGGGCGTCGGCCAGGCGCTGGCCGAGCAGGGCGCGGGCACGGGCGACGCGCTGCCGTACTACCTGGCCCGCAACGAGCAGGCCATGGTGCACACGGCCGTCGGCTACGCCCGCACCCGCGCCCGGCTGTCCACCTTCGCCTGCACGACCTCCATCGGGCCCGGCGCCACCAACCTGGTCACCGGCGCGGCGCTGGCCACGATCAACCGGGTGCCGGTGCTGCTGCTGCCCGGCGACGTCTTCGCCACCCGCGCCCCCGGCACGGTGCTGCAGGAGCTGGAGGACCCCCGGTCCTACGACGTGTCGGTCAACGACTCGCTGCGCCCGGTGTCGCGCTTCTTCGACCGGATCAACCGGCCCGAGCAGCTCCCGGCCGCGCTGCTGGCGGCCATGCGGGTGCTCACCGACCCCGCCGAGACGGGCGCGGTCACGCTCGCGCTGCCCCAGGACGTGCAGGCCGAGGCCTACGACTGGCCCGAGGAGCTGTTCGCCCGGCGGGTCTGGCACGTTCCCCGCCCGGTCCCGGAGCCGGCCGCGCTGGCCAGGGCGAAGGAGCTGCTGCGCGGTTCCCGCAGGCCGCTGATCGTGGCCGGCGGCGGCGTCAGGTACAGCGGGGCGTGGGCCGAGCTGACCCGCTTCGCCGAGAACCACGGCGTGCCGGTGGGCGAGACGCAGGCGGGCAAGGGCGCGCTGCCGTACGACCATCCCTGCGCGGCCGGCGCGATCGGCCACACCGGCACCGACGCGGCCAACACCCTGGCCCGCGAGGCCGACCTGGTCATCGGCGTCGGCACCCGCTACACCGACTTCACCACCGCCTCCAGGACGCTGTTCGGGCAGGCCGCCTTCCTCAACGTCAACGTCACCGCCTTCGACGCGGCCAAGAACGCGGGCGCCACCCTCGTCGCCGACGCCCGCGAGGCGCTGCGCGCCCTCGACGACGTGGACTGGCGGGCCGACCCCGAATGGACCCACCGGGCCGCCGCCCTGGCCGCCGCCTGGCAGTCGGAGATCGGCCACACCTACGCGGGCCCCGAGCTCACCCAGCCCGTCATGCTCGGCGTCCTCAACGAGGTCGCAGAAGGCGGCGTGGTGGTCAACGCGGCCGGCTCGATGCCGGGCGACCTGCACCGCCTCTGGCGGCCCGCCGACCCCGAGCAGTACCACGTCGAGTACGGCTACTCGTGCATGGGCTACGAGATCGCCGGCGGCCTCGGGGTGAAGCTGGCCGCGCCGGAACGCGAGGTGTTCGTGCTGGTCGGCGACGGGTCGTACCTGATGATGGCGCAGGAGATCGCGACCGCCGTGCAGGAGCGGATCAAGCTGGTGATCGTCCTGGTGGACAACCGGGGCTTCGCCTCCATCGGCAACCTCAGCGAGTCGGTGGGCGCCCGGCGGCTCGGCACCGCGTACCGCACCCGGGGCCCCGGCGGCGAGCTGGACGGCGACCCCCTGCCGGTGGACCTCGCCGCCAACGCCGCCAGCCTGGGCGCCGACGTGCTGCGCGCCGACGGCCCCGAGTCGCTGCGGGCC
Source organism: Nonomuraea sp. NPDC004702 (assembly GCF_053601695.1). Classification (NCBI taxonomy): domain Bacteria; kingdom Bacillati; phylum Actinomycetota; class Actinomycetes; order Streptosporangiales; family Streptosporangiaceae; genus Nonomuraea; species Nonomuraea sp. NPDC004702. Next base: position 7,510 of record NZ_JBSGCE010000004.1, on the reverse strand, counting down.
GCCCTGGTCAAGGCCAGGGAGTCGGCCAGGACCACCGTCGTGTACGTCGAACCCGTCCCCGGCGGCGGCCCCGGCGCGCAGGCCTGGTGGGACGTGCCGGTCGCGCAGGTGTCCGGCCTGCCCGAGGTCAGGGCCGCGCGCGAGCGTTACGACGAGGCCAAGCGCGACCAGCGGCTCTACCTCTGATGGGCTGGACGCTGGCCTTCGCCGCGGTGGCCGTCCTGTTCGTGCTGATCAGCGGGGCCAACGACGGCGCCACGCTGATCGGCCTCGGCCTGCGCTTCCCGCGCACGCCCGGCTGGCTGGCCGCCGCGCTGCTGGTGGCGGTCCTGTTCGCCGGGCCGTACGTGCTGGGCGTCGCGGTCGCGCGGACCTTCACCGAAGGGCTCGCGGGGCTCGACTCGGGCAGCGGCGCGGCCGTGTTCCTGGCCGGCGTGGTGATCGCCGTCGTGGTGGTGGCGGCGCTGACCGGCAGAGGGCTGCCCACCAGCCTGACGCTGGCGGTGATCGGCGGCATCGCGGGCGCCGGGCTCGGCGCCGGGCTGCCGGTGGCCTGGCCGAGCCTGATCACCGTCCTGACGATCGGGGCGTGCGCGCCGCTGGTCGGGCTGGTGCTCGGCTACCTGCTGGGCACCGCGTCCCGGCGGGTGCCGTCCTCGCGCCGGATGCCGGGGCTGGTGCTGGCCGCCCACCTGGTGGCGTACGCGGCCCAGTGCCTGGCCTACGCCGTCAACGACGGCCAGAAGATGATCGCCGTGGTGAGCGTCGCCGTGGACGTCGGCCGCAACGGGCTCGGCCGGGTCGGGCCCGTCCAGCTCTCGCCGGTGTGGATGGCCGTGCTGGTGGCGCTGTTCCTGGCCGGGGCGCTGACCACGCTGCCCCGGGTGGGCGGGCGGGTCGGCCGCGGCCTGGTCATCACCCGGCCGCTGCACGTGCTGTCGGCCGAGACGGCGGCCACCGGCGCCGTCCTCGGCAGCTCGGCCCTGGGCAGCCCGGTGAGCATGACCCAGTCCGTGACCGCCGGGGTCGTCGGCGTGGTGGCAAGCGAAGGAAGCAGGAGGGTGCGATGGCAAGGAGTGCTGAACATGGGTACGGCGTGGCTGGTCACGCTGCCGTCGTCCATGGCCCTGGGCGCCCTGGCCGGGCTCGGCCTGAGGCTGCTGTGAGCGGCGGACGGCCCCGCCGGCTCGCCCGCGCCTGGGACGAGCTGCGCGGCCGGTCCGGACGGCGGGTGATCGACCTCATCCGCGGCCAGGTCGCCGTGGCCAGGGAGGGCGCCGTGCTGGCCCGCTCGGCCGCCTCGGGCACGACCGGCCAGGCCGCCGCCCGCGCCCGCATGGCCGAGGTCGAGCACGAGGGCGACGCCGCCCGCGCCGAACTCGTCCGGGCGCTGAGACGGGTGCTGGCCACCCCCATCGACAGGGAGGACCTGTTCCGGCTCTCCCGCTCGATCGACGACGTGCTGGACCAGTTACGCGACTTCGTCCGCGAGGCCGACCTGTTCGGGCCCGCCGACCTCACCTTCGCCGCCGAGCCGCTGGGGGCCGTCATCGACGGCCTGGACCAGCTCGAACAGGCCCTGCTGAAGATCACCGGCGATCCCGGCTCGGTCACCGTGGCCGTGCTCGCCACCCGCAAGTCCCGCAGCCGCGTCCGCCAGCTCCACCAGGCCCGGCTCACCGAGCTGTTCGCCGGCCCGCTGGACATGGACACCCTGCGCGAACGCGAGCTGCTCTCCCGCCTGGACGCCGTGGGCCGCCGGCTCGGCGAGGCCGCCGACGCCCTCGCCGACGCCATGCTCAAACGAAGCCACTGAAAACCCCCCGAAGGAAGACCATGGCTGTTCTGACCAAGACGGAGCCGCCGCCTCGCCCGCCGAGACGGCGCCGACTCCGCTACCGCCTCCAGGTCCTGCGGCACGACCCGACCGCCGCGCTCGGCCTGATCCTCGTCGTCCTGCTCGCCTACCTCGTCGTCGCCCCCCTGATCGCGGTCCTGTCGGACGCCTTCCGCCTCCAGTTCGGCGACGAGCTGCACGCCGGCCAGCAGCCGGGCGAGTGGACCGGTTACTACCTGTGGCGGGTCTTCCGCTCCCAGATCAGCGGCCTGCTGTTCTGGGGCCCGCTGGTCAACACGCTGGTCGTCGCGGTCGGCACCGTGGTGTTCGCGCTGCTGCTCGGCGGCGGGATGGCCTGGCTGGTGACCCGGACCAACGTGCCCGGCCGCAAGTGGCTGGCCGGGGCGCTGGTGGTGCCGTACATGCTGCCGTCGTGGACGTTCTCGCTGGCCTGGCTGACGCTGTTCAAGAACGAGCGGGCCGGCGGGCAGGTGGGCTTCCTGGAGTCGGCCGGCGTGCGCACCCCCGACTGGCTGGCCTACGGCCCGCTGCCGATCATCGTCACGCTCGGGCTGCACTACTACCCGTTCGTGCTGCTGCTGGTCGGCAACGCGCTGCGCCGGATCGACGTCCAGCTGGAGGACTCGGCCCGGATCCTCGGAGCGCCGCGGCGCGTCGTCGTGCGGCGGATCGTGGTGCCGCTGATGCTGCCCGCGCTCTCCTCGGCCGTGCTGCTCGTGGTCGGGCGGGTGCTCGGCACGTTCGGCACCCCGTACGTGCTCGGCCTGCCCGCCGACTACCAGGTGCTGTCCACCGGGCTGTTCCAGTCGATCAGGGACCGCAGCACCGGCGTGGCCTCCGTGCTCGCCACCGTCATCGTGATCATCGGCGTGCTGATCGTCTTCACCGACATGCGGCTGATGCGCGAGCAGCGCAGGTTCGTCACCGTCGGCGGCAAGGGCGCGATGGACCGGCTGGGCGACCTGCGCGGCTGGCGCTGGCCCGCGTTCGCGCTGGGCGCGGTGGTCTTCGTGGTCAGCGTGCTGATCCCGGTGCTCACGCTGCTGCTGTCCACGCTCACCCGCACGCCGCTGGACCTGTCGACCCTGACGCTCGACTACTGGATCGCCGACCGGCTGCCCGGCGCGGTCGGGTTCCCGCACGGCATCCTGCGCGGCTCCGAGCTGTGGCAGGCCGCCTGGAACTCGCTGCGCATCGTCGGCCTGGCCTCGCTGATCTGCGCGGTCGCCGGCCTGCTCATCGGGTACGTCGTGGTCCGCGGCACCGCGCCGCGCATCGCCGGGTTCCTGCGCCAGGTGTCGTTCCTGCCGTACCTCATCCCCGGCATCGCCTTCGCCGCCGCCTCGCTGTCGCTGTTCGCCGTCGCCCGCGGGCCCGTCCCCGCTCTGTACGGGACGACGTTCCTGCTGATCCTGGTCATGGCCGTGACGCACCTGCCGTACAGCTCGCGCTCGGGCATCGCGGCGATGATGCAGCTCGGCCGGGAGCCGGAGGAGGCCGCGCAGATCGCCGGGGCGTCCTGGTGGCACCGGATGCGGCGGATCATCTTCCCGATCCAGAAGGGCGCCCTGGTCACCGGGATCGTGTTGCCGTTCATCTCGGGGCTGAAGGAGCTCAGCATCGTCGTGATGCTGACCACCACCGGCACCCAGCTTCTCACGACGCTCTCCATCGGCCTGGTCGACTACGGATACACGCAGCTCGCCAACGGCGTCGTCCTCATGATCGCTTTGCTCTCCTTCACCATGACTTCCCTGACCCAGCGGCTGACCAAGAGCAGCCTGGCGTCCGGCCTAGGAGGATAGATGCCGAACATCACCTTGAGCGCAGTCTCCAAGAGCTACGGCGGCGGCGACTACGCGGTGAAGAACCTCGACCTCGTGGTCCCCGACGGCGCCTTCATGTGCCTGCTCGGCCCCTCCGGCTGCGGCAAGACCACCACGTTGCGCATGATCGCCGGCCTCGAACAGCCCACCGCGGGCAGCATCGCCGTCGGCGAGCGCGTCCTGGACTCCGTCGAGCAGGGCGTCTACGTCCCGCCCGAGAAGCGGGCGATGGGGCTGGTGTTCCAGAACTACGCGCTCTGGCCGCACCTGTCCGTGCGCGACAACGTGGAGTTCGGGCTGCGCATGCGCAAGGTGCCCGCCCCCGAGCGGCGCGCGCGGGCCGAGGCGGCGCTGAAGATGGTGCACGTCGACGCCGCCATGGACCGCTACCCCTCCCAGCTCTCCGGCGGCCAGCAGCAGCGCGTCGCGCTGGCCAGGATGCTCGCGGTCAACCCGTCCGTGCTGCTGCTGGACGAGCCGCTGTCCAACCTCGACGCCCGGCTGCGGCTGGAGATGCGGGCCGAGCTCAAGCGCATCCACGAGGAGTCCGGCGCGACGATCGTCTTCGTCACCCACGACCAGCTCGAAGCCCTCACCATGGCCACCGACGTCGCCGTCATGAACGAGGGCGAGCTGCAGCAGCTCGCCGCGCCCATGGAGATGTACGAGCGGCCCGCCAACCGGTTCGTCGCCGAGTTCGTCGGCAGCCCGCCGATGGCCATCGTGGACGCCGGACCGGCGCCCGGCGGGCTGGCCGGATCGTTGCTGCGGTTCGTCGAGGCGCGCGGCTCGGGGGTCACCCCGTCCGCCGTCGGCATCCGGCCCGAGGCGCTGCGGCTCGGCACGCCGCCGGCCGCCGCCTGGAGCGAGGAGGCGCTGGTCGAGGCCGTGCTGCCGGCCGGCTCCTCCTGGACGGTACGGCTGCGCGTCCTGGACACCGAGCTGTTCGCCCTGTCGTACACGCCGGTGCGGGCCGCGCCCGGCGACGTGCTGCCCTGCTGGACCGAGCAGCTCCACCTGTTCGGCGCGGACGGCGCCCGCATCTCCTCCTGGGACCGGGCGGAGGTGACCGCGTGATCCGCCCCAAGGCGCTGCTCCTGGACTTCGGCGGCGTGATCGTCGAGACCGCCAAACGCCCGTCCTGGGCGGCCGAGCTGGCCGCCGAGGTGCACGCCATGCTGGCCAGGACCGGGTTCGACGGCCTGACGGCCGAGGACGTCGAGAGCGACATCCGTGCCGGGGCGCGGGCCGACAAGTACTGGAAGGACTCCACGTCCCGGCAGTTCGCGCCCGAGGAGATGACCCACCGCCGGTTCTGGGCGGAGTTCGTCGCCACCGACTGGCCCGAGCAGGCCCGCACGCTGGTCACCGTCGAGGCGACGCCCCTGTGCAAGCGCATGGGCGAGCTGCGCAGCGACCGGAAGCTGCGCACCGGCATGGCGGAGCTGCTGAACGCCTGCCTGCGCAACGGCGTCGTCCCCGCGGTCGTCAGCAACGCGCTGTGCGGGGCCGTGCACCGCGACTACCTGGCCGGGAGCGGGCTGGAGCACCTGTTCGCCGCGCAGGTCTACAGCGACGAGGTCGGCGTGCGCAAGCCGAACCCCGAGATGATCCTGCTCGCCTGCCGCGCCCTCGGCGTGGACCCGGCCGACGCCTGGTACGTCGGCGACAACTACGACCGGGACGTGATCTGCGGCGCCCGGGCCGGGGCGGGGGCGACCGTCCTGATGGTCTCCGCGAGCACCGACAAGATCCCGTACCGGGTGCGGCAGAGCCCTCAGGCCACGGTTGAGGACCCCCGCGCCCTGCTGACCCTCCTGGAGGAGACATGGACGTGAACACCTCTCGCGAACTGGCCGCCATCGCGGCCGAGGCGGCCAGGGCGGTCGGCGACCGGCTGCGCGGCGCCTTCCGCTCGCGTCCGGAGATCCAGACCAAGCGCGACTTCCACGACCCGGTGACCGAGCACGACAAGGCGGCCGAGGAGGGCATCCGCGAGGTGCTCGACCGGCTCTGCCCCGACAGCGTCGTGGTGGGCGAGGAGGGCGGCACCAGGGGACAGGGCGCCATCAGCTGGTACGTCGACCCCATCGACGGCACCGCCAACTTCGCCGTCGGCCTGCCGTTCTTCTGCACCTCGATCGCTGCCGCCGTGGACGGCGAGGTGGTGGCCGGGGTGATCTACGACCCGGTGCGCGACGACGAGTTCACCGCCTGGCTCGGCGGGGCCGTCTGCAACGGCGAGCCGCTGCGCAGCGCGGGCGCCCGCGCCGACCGCGAGGCGGTGCTGCTGTCCAGCTATCCCACGCCGCGCGACCTGGCCGAGGACGAGGAGGGCGCGCTGCGCCGCTTCTCCAGGATGACCCAGTCGTTCGCGACCATCCGCCGTCCGGGCAGCGCCGCGCTCAAGCTCGCCCACGTCGCCGCCGGCTGGTCCGACGTCGCGTACGGCACCCGCGTCAACGCCTGGGACGTCGCGGCCGGGTCCCTGCTGGTCAGGCAGGCCGGCGGCGTCTACATCCCGCTGTCGGGCAGCGTCTTCGAGCCGGGCGGCTACCTGGCCTGCGTCGGCGGGTTCGACCTGGCCTCCTCGGTGCTGGCCGACGTGGCCGACGTGGCCGCCGGGGCCGTCGGGGCTGCCGGGGCTGCCAGGGCCGCCGACGTCGCCGGGGCGGGGAGCGCGACGTGATCCGCTGGATCGTGACCGACCTCGACGGCACGCTCGTCGGGCGCGACCTGGCCATGGTGCCCGCCGCCCGGGAGGCGCTGCGCCGCTACCGGGCCGCGGGCGGCGAGGTCGTCATCGCCACCGGCCGCATGGAACGCTCGGCCCGCCCCTACTACGACGAGCTGGGCCTGGACGGCCCGGCCATCCTCTACAACGGCGCCCGCACCGTGAACCTGGCGACCGGCGAGGTGCTGCGCTCCCGCCACCTGCCCGCCACCGCCTGGAAGACGCTGCTCGGCCTGTTCGGCGAGCTGCCCGCGGGCGTGTACCCGGTGGCGTTCTCCGGCGGGGCGGCGCTGGCCGTGGACGACGTCCCGGAACTGCGGGACTACGCCCGGCGGGACGGCATCACCCTGCGCGACCCCGGCGACTGGGCGGCGCTGCCCCCCGACGGGATCACCAAGTGCATGCTGATCGGCGACCGCCTGCCGGACCTGGACATCGCGGGCACGGTCACCGTCCGGTCGGAGGCGACGTACCTGGAGGTGCTGCCGGAGGGGGCGACCAAGGGCAGCGCCCTGCGCGAGCTGGCGAAGGCCCGGGGGGTGCCGCTGGAGCAGGTCGCCGCCATCGGCGACAACCCCAACGACATCGACATGATCCAGGCCGCCGGCCTGGGCATCGCGGTCGGCGACGGCCATCCCGACGTCCTGTCGGCCGCGGACGTGGTCTCGCGTCCCTGCGCCGAGGGCGCGCTCGTGGACGCGGTGGAACTGGCACTGGGAGAGGGAGAACGGTGAAGTCGGTCAAGCACTGGATCAACGGCGCCCTGACGGACGGCGGCGACCGGACGGCGGAGATCTTCAACCCGGCCACGGGTGAGGTCGGCGGTCACGTGGCGCTGGCGTCGGTGGCCGAGGTGGACGCGGCGGTGGCCGCCGCGGTGGCGGCCTTCCCGGCGTGGCGGGACTCCTCGCTGATCAAGCGCGGCCGGGTCCTGTTCCGGTTCCGTGAGCTGATGTACGCCCATCGTGACGAGCTGGCCGCGTTGATCTCGGCCGAGCACGGCAAGGTGCATGCGGACGCGTTGGGGGAGGTGGCGCGCGGGCTGGAGGTGGTGGAGTTCGCGTGCGGGATCCCGCATCTGCTCAAGGGTGG